>CAJUPI010000077.1 GCA_910588125.1 uncultured Lachnospiraceae bacterium | reverse complement strand
ACATTGAAAAATATGGCTATTAAAAATGTCGATTTTTAATAGCCGTAGTAATATATGATATTACAAAAGGAGAAATCCTGGTAAATGACGAGCAGGTGGATCTGAAGAAGCATAATATTGCTTATATTTTTCAGGAGTATTCCACTTTTCCCTGGATGAAGGTGGAGGATAATGTGAAATATGGGCTGCGGATCAAAAAAATGCCAGAGAAGGAAATCCAGGAGCGGGCGGATGAAATGATTCGCATGGTAGGTTTGGAGGAATACCGCAGCTATTATCCAGATCAGCTCTCAGCAAGCATGCTGCAGCGGGTGGTGATTGCCCGGGCATTTGCCGTACAGCCGGAACTTTTGATTATGGATGAGCCCTATGGGCAGCTGGATATTTCCCTGCGTTTTCGCCTGGAGGACGAGCTGATCCGTCTGTGGAGAAAGACAAAGACAACGGTAATTTTTATTACCCATAATATTGAAGAGGCAGTATATCTGAGCGAGCGGATTCTGGTTTTGACAAATAAACCGACAAAGATCAAAAAAGAAATCGCAAATCTGCTTTCCTGGCCGCGGGATGTGACAGATGATAAATTTGTAGAGTTGAGGAATCATGTGACGGATTTGATTAAATGGTGGTAGCGAGGAGGATAAGGATGATGAAGGAAACATACATAACCTCTTTATTGTCGCTGGAGGGACGCCGGGCAGTGGTGACCGGGGCGAGCTCCGGGATTGGCCGGGGGATTGCACTGTCTCTGGCAAGATTTGGGGCAGAGGTGGCATTGTTGGGAAGAAGGCAGGAAGGGCTGGATGAGACAGCTGCCAGGATCCGGGAGGATGGAGGCAAATGCACTTCTCACATCGTGGATATTTCGGTGGAAGAAGAAGTGGAGCGTTTTTTTGAAAATTATGAACAAACGCATGGCTCTTTGGATATCTTCATTGCCAATGCCGGCCAGAATGTGCGCCGGGAGCTGTTGGAAACTACCACGGAAGAGATGGACGGGCTGATTAATACGAATTATAAAGGGACGATTTACGGGTTGATCCGTGCCGGAAAAATCATGAAAAGACAGAGAAGCGGAAACATTGTGGTGATTTCCTCTGTCAACGGTATCAGTGCAATGCCCAATCTGGCAGTTTACTCCAGTTTAAAATATGCCCTGGAAGGAATTACACGGGCACTGGCGGCCAGCTTGGCCGAATATGGAGTACGGGTCAACAGCTGCGCTCCCGGCGTGGTGCTTTCGGCAATTAACGAAAATATCTATGCGGTAAAAGAAAATCTGGATAAAAAGCTGGAGGCAATTCCCATGAGAAAAATCGGAATGCCCAAGGATATCGGGGATGTAGTGGCATGCATGGTCAGCGATGCCTTCGGATTTATGACAGGAACCACGATTTTGGTGGATGGGGGAGAATTGCTGCGGGCCAAGCAGCCGCAGAAACTGAAAGACAAGTAGAGGAGGAAAACAAGAACATGGCGGAAATTGTGATAAAAAGTAACCGATTGAAGGCGGAGATACTAGAGCCGGGAACCGAATACCGGCGTCAAAGATTTGACTGGACCGGAATTGTTTCACAGATAGAGTTAGACGGGAAGCATCATTTCCTGGCCAGAGAGCCGGAGATTTTTGGTCAAATCGGTGACGGAAGAGGATTGAGCAGCTGCTTTGAAGCGGCAAATGGGTTTGAGTATATGGCCGCCCTGACCGGGGAATATGTTCCGCGGGTGGGAGTCGGTATGGTAGAAAGAAACGATCGCAGCCCTTTCTCCATTTTCCATAAGACGGACATTAAACCGGCAAAAATGTCTTATCAGGCGGGGGAAAATGAAGTGACCTTTACGGTGGAGCCAATGGAGTGCAATGGCTATGCCTATTTATTGAATAAGACGCTTCGTGTCAGCGAAAATCGGCTGGAAACGATTTATGAACTGAAAAATGTCGGAGAAAAAAGTTTGGTCCTGGATGAATTCAATCATAATTATACCATGTTGGATGATTATGAGATTAACGGGGATTATGAATTTTCCGTGCCCTACAATATCAAGGTATCTCCTCAGCGAGGGGAATTCTCGGTAGGCTACCGCACCGTAAGAGTGAATTCTTTTGATCATTTTTTCAGCTTTGGAGTGGAAGGCTTTGAGGGATATCAACGGCACAGCTGGACGATCCGCCACCGGCCAACGGATATTTCCTACAGAGAGACGCTGATGGCTCCGGCTGTTAAGCTGTTCGTCTGGGGGTGTTCCACGAACTTCTGTCCGGAGACTTATGTAAGGATACGGGCAGTGCCGGGCCAGACTGTGAGCTGGACAAGAATCATGGAATTTTTTGGTGCCGGTGAGAATGAATGCCGGGAAAACCGGCGGATGAAGGAGGGCAGGGTATGATTGCCGGCCGCAGCTATCAGCGGCTGACCGGAGAGGAGACGGGCTGTGCACTTTTGATTAGTGAGGCTGCAGTATTTTATTTTACCGGCTTTTATACCAGTGCCAGGAGGCCGAAGCAGGTGGGATATACGGCAGCATGGCTTACCGAACGGGGATGCGAGTTGATTTATCCTGAAAGCTGGGAGATGCAGATAGAAGAAATGGGGCTGTCAGGAATTGACGGAAGAATTTCATATAAAGGAAGCGTCTCGCAATTTCAGGATGCAGTCCTCAACCTGGTAAAACGGGATCGGCCTCAGAAATTATGGATCGAATATGAGGCGATTCCACTGCCGCTCTATCTGTCTGTCTGTGCGGCTGCCGGATCGTTGGAACTTGTAGATGTGACAGAGAAGCTCTGGGCAATGCGGCAGATAAAAACATCAGATGAGATTTCGGCATTGCGCCGGGCGGCCCGCGTGGCAGTGGATGCCATGGAGTATGCCAAAAGGATTTTACGGCCGGGAATGCGGGAGCTGGAGGTCGTGGCAGAGGTGGAATACCATATGAGAAAGGCCGGGTCCATGAAAATGCCGTTTACCATGAAAGCGATGGCAGGAGACAGGAGTGCGGTAGTGACCCGAGTGCCCCAGGAATACAAAATCCGGCCGGGGGATTTGTTTCTGATGGATTTCGGTGCAGTAGTGGACGGCTATTCTTCCGACTGGACCCGAACCTTTTGTGTGGGGGAGCCATCGAAGGCACAGCAGGAGCTGTATGATTTCGTGTGGGACGTAGAGAGGCGCTGTATCGGCCAAATCCGGCCCGGGGTAGCGCTGTCTGTGCTGGTGGAACAGATGGAAAAGCTGGCCGGCGGACATCCGTTCGGAAAATTTCTCAAGACGCATTTAGGACATAACGTGGGAATCACCAGCCATGAGCCGCCGGTGATTGAGCCGGGAGTTTTGGGGAATTTACAGGAGGGGATGGTGATTACCATAGAGCCGGGAGCCTATATTCCGGGACTGGGTGGAGTGCGGATTGAGGACGAGATTTTAGTGACAGAGGACGGATATGAGATTCTCACCGGGTTGAAAGAGGAAGGGCTGGCTGTCAATGGGGAAGGGAATGCGTAAAAGGAGGGAGATGGAAGGATGAAAATCACGGATGTAAAGACGATTCTTACCTGTCCGGGACAGAATTATCTGTTTATCAAGATTTTGACAGAGGATCCGGAGATTTATGGGATTGGCGATGCTTCTTTGAATGGACGGGAAAAAGCGGTTGCCGATTTGACAGACGAATATTTAAGGCCGATGCTGATTGGCATGGATCCGGATAATATCGAAGAGATATGGCAGCTGATCTACCGGGGGGCTTATTGGCGCGGAGGAAATATCATCATGAGTGCTTTATGTGGAATCGATATGGCATTGTGGGATATCAAGGGGAAACGGGCCAATCTGCCGTTGTATTCGTTGCTGGGAGGAAAGGTACGGGATAAAGTGCTTTGTTACTCGCACGTATTGGGGGCTACCAATGAGATTAAGGTCCAGAGGGCAGCGGAATTCGTAAAGGATCGGGGACTTAAGGTAATCCGGTTAAGGGCCGGCCTGCCTTCGGCAAACGGAACGCTAAATGGAAAAGAAGCGCAGAATATGCCGAAAACCGAAGTCTGGGCCCCGGAATTTTATGCTGATGCCATGATTGATTATTTTGCCGATATTCGCAGGGTGGTGGGGCCGCAGGTGGGGATTATTTTTGATCTGCACGAGCGGTTTGCTCCTGAGCGCGCGATTTATATTATGAGGAAGCTGGAAAAATATAATCCGTTTTTTATTGAGGATCCGATTGCCCCGGACTGCGTGGAAAGCCTGAAAACGGTGAGAGAGCATACCCATGTACCGATTGCTTTTGGAGAATTATATAAGAGCCGATGGGAATGCCTGCCTGGGATCATCAACCGGTGGCTGGATTTTATCCGTTGCGATATTATCCGGATCGGCGGCATTACAGAAGCAAAAAAGATCAATGCCATTGCGGAAACCTATGATGTAAAGACTGCCTGGCATGGGCCAAATGATGTTTCGCCTGTCACGCATGCCGTCAATTGGCATATGAACGTGTCCTCCTACAATTTCGGAATCCAGGAGGATGGCACAGTGGATGACAAGATTAAAGAGGTGATCATCGGTGGCCCCGAATATAAGGACGGATATCTGACGATGAAGGAGGCTCCTGGCATCGGCTGCGATATCAACGAGGAGGCGGCCGCTGCATATCCTTACCGGCGGGCTTATATTCCTATCTGCCGGCGGCCGGAGGACAAAAGCCTGTGTGACTGGTAAACAATAAAATACTGACAAACCGAAAAAGGAGAATGAGATGGAATTCAGGGAGATAGGAAAAACGGGAATCATGGTATCTAAGATTGCCATGGGTACCTGGTCCATGGGCGGGGATGCCCAGTGGGGGGCCCGGGATGACGAGGCAGCGCTAAAAGCCATTCAGACGGCAATTGACGGCGGTATCAACCTGTTTGACACGGCGCCGGCCTACGGCTTTGGCAATAGCGAGCGGCTGCTGGGGCAGGCAATCCGCTCGGTTCCCCGGGAAAAATTAATCATTCAGACCAAGTGCGGGTTCTGGTGGAAGGATGATGAGGGAGCCGTCATTATCGAAAGAGACGGGAAAGTATGTCGGAGAAATCTGTCCAAAAGAGCCATTCTGTCGGATTTTGACGACAGCCTGAAAAATCTGGGGATCGATTATCTGGATATCTATATTACACATCATCAGGCACGGGAGCCATTTCTGGTGCCGAAGGAAGAGACGATGGATGCGCTGCTGGAGCTGAAAAAAGCAGGAAAAATCCGGGCTATCGGGGTTTCCAACTGTACGATGGAAGAGGTGAAGGAATATCAGAAATACGGAACTATCGATGTGATTCAGGAACGTTTCAGTATGCTGGATCCGAAGAAAGGGAATCTGTTTTGGGAGCTGTGCCAGAAGGAAAATATTACCTTTCAGGGATTTTCCTCATTGGAGCAGGGGCTTTTGACGGGAAAGATCCGGATGGATTATCAGTTGGATGAGAAAAACCTGCGCAAGAATATTCCCTGGTATCAACCGGACAAACGGCAGAAGGTGCTGAATATGCTGGATAGTTGGCAGGGAATCTGTGAAAAATATGATTGCAATCTTGCCAATCTGGTGACTGCCTGGACAGCCGCTAAACAGGACTCGATGATTGTGATCGGAGGAGGGAGAAAGGAGTCTCATATTCGGGATTATATCAAAGGCGGAAATTTGAAGCTGGCAGATGAGGACTTACTCATTATGAACAGAGACATCAGTACTCTGCTGCAGGAGGAAGCGGTATGAAAATCGGATTTATCGGGCTGGGAGTCATGGGGAATGCCATGAGTTCCAATATTGTAAAAAAGCATTCTGACGAGGTATATGTTTTTGATGTGAAGAAGGACAAGGTATGTCAGCTGGAGGAGCTGGGAGCCTTAGGCTGCGAGAGCGCAAGGGAGACGGCGCAAAAAGCCGACTGCATCTTTTCTATCGTTCCCCGGGCCGCGCAGGTGGAGCAAATCTGTGAGGAGATCCTTCCGGTGCTGGGAAGGGGAAAAATCTGGGTGGAGATGAGTACCATTGATCCGGCAGATTCCATGGCGGTGGCCAAAAAGGTGATGGAGACCGGCGCGCAATTTGCCGATTGCCCGGTGGTGAAATCGAAGCCGGCGGCCATAGCCGGAAAACTGGGGATTTATGTGGGGGCATCCAAAGAGACATACCAGGCTATTCTTCCCGTACTGGAATATATGGGAGAACATATTTTACATATGGGAGACGTGGGCAAGGGGATTGTGATGAAGGTATGCCATAATTCCCTGGTCCATGAAATTCAGAATGCAGTCAATGAGACCATGACACTGGCCGGGCTGTACGGGATAGGCGTACAGGCCTTTGCCGATGCCGTATCCATTGGCGGCGGCCAGAATTTTTATCTGGAAAGCAAGGTGGAGGCAATAAAAAGAGAAGACTGGGCCTGTGCATTTCCCGTTGAATATGCGGCGAAGGATCTGGCCATCGGAGGACGGTTGGGCGATGCCGCCGGCCTTCCGATGCCAGGGCTGCAGGCAGCTTTAGACACCATGATGCATGCCATAGATATGGGATTGGGAAAACAAGATAACAGTGCTAGTATCCTGGCGGTGAGAGATCGGATAGGAGTTGCTGTAAAGGCGCCAAAATTGTAATGCGTCCGGCCATGACAAGCCAGCCTTTTTGAAGTATGTTTGCCGTTTCGGGAAAATTGTGATATGCTAATAAAAACACAGAATCCGCATCCAATGTCATTCAGTTAATTTTCTCAGAAGGTACGCCATGGAACAAGGACCGGAAAGCGGCGGGAAATGGTCTGTTGATTTTTCCGGTTTCGGGATCAAGAATTCCTAAAATCACTGATTTTTGCGAGAAGCGAAACGAAAATGCCTAAACTCGCTTCGCTCAGACAGTGTGCATTTTCGTTTCCACGCAAAACTCAGGGATTTAAGGACTTCTAAATCCCTGCAAAGTCAAAATCAGCAGACCATTTCTCGCCGCTTTTCGGTCCTTGTTCCATGGCTGAGTATTTTCAGAGATAAACGGAATGACATTGAATCCGCAACTGGTTCTGTGTAAGAAAAGGTGGTAGAGGATATGGCAAAAGAGACGGTACAGTCTGTGGAGCGGGCTTTTCAGGTGATGGAGATTTTGGCGGAATCCGGTACGGCAGGAGTGCGGGAAATCAGCCAGGAAGCAAGACTTTCTCCCACGGTTGTGCACCGGCTGCTCGGTACGCTGGCAGGGCTTGGCTATGTGTCCCAGGAACAGGACGGAAAATATTATCTGACCTTTAAAATTCTGGCTATGGGAAATCAGGTGCAGCTGCATAATAATGTGGTACAGCGTGTACAGCCGTTTTTGGAGGATCTGTCAGAAAGCTGCGGGGAGACGGCTCATTTTATGGAACGGGTGGGGACGAATATCCGGTATCTGGGCAAGGTGACGCCGTCCGCCAATATGTTTGCTACGGGGTCTTATGTCGGGATGGAATTGCCCTTGGCAGGCACGGCGGCGGGAAAGGCGATACTTGCCAGATTATCAGAAGCAGAGATCGCAAAGATCTGGAAAAAGAGCCGGATTATTCGTTATACGCCATATACGATTTGTACCGAGGAACGCCTGCTTTGCGAGATTGCCGAGATCCGGAAGACGGGTCTGGCTTACGACAGAGAAGAACGGGAGATGGGTTTGAGCTGTGTGGGAGCGGCAATCCCCGATTATCAGGGGATTTTTCGCTATGCTGTCAGCATTTCCGGCCCTACCGCGCGGATGCAGGGAGAGCGTCTGGAAGAAATCAAGAAAGATATAGAAACAGCCAGGCAAAGGATTACAGCCGTGATTGGAAGGATGTAATCCTTTGCCTGGCTGTTTAATTCAGATAATTTCTCATGCTTTTTAGGGCGTTTTTTTCTAGACGTGATACTTGGGCCTGGCTGATATGGATCTCCTCGGCTACTTCGGTTTGGGTTTTTCCTTCAAAGAAACGAAGATCAATGATATGGCGTTCTCGTTGGGGAAGCCGTTCCATGGCTTCCCGCAGGGAGATCTCTTCCACCCAGTTTTCTTCCAGATTTTTTTTGTCGCTGATTTGATCCATGACATAGAGCGGATCGCCGCCGTCCGTGTAGATCGGTTCATATAGGCTGACGGGGCTTTGAATGGCGTCCAGGGCATAGGTGATTTCCTCCTTGCTGATGCCGATTTCATTGGCGATTTCCATCAGGGTTGGTTCTTTGGCGTTTTTTCGCATCAGGCCCTCTTTGGCGTAGATGGCTTTATAGGCGGTGTCGCGCAGAGAGCGGCTGACGCGGATGGAGTTATTGTCGCGCAGATAGCGCCGTACTTCGCCCATGATCATGGGAACGGCATAAGTAGAAAAACGGACATTTTGATTGATGTCAAAATTATCGATAGCTTTGATGAGGCCGATACAGCCGATCTGGAACAGATCATCCACATTTTCATTGCTGTTGGAAAATCGCTGGATTACACTGAGAACAAGACGCAGATTTCCCTTGATGTACTGTTCTCTGGCTTCCTTATCACCATCCAGGATGCGTTTAAAGAGTTCTTCCTTCTCTTCGTTTGTCAGAAGCGGGAGCTTTGCTGTATTGACTCCGCAAATCTCAACCTTATAACCAGCCATAGTATATACCTCCGCATTCGAGAATCATTTTGGATCATGATGTGATCTTCCATGAAAATGATTCACGAAAAGTAGGAGGTTTATACTTCCTATTTTTCCCATGGCTGATTGTCGGCCGGGCAGAGGAGGCATAGCAGAGAACGGTCAGCGGTTCTTTTCATAAAGGATCCAGAGCCCTTTCATCAGCAGAGCCTCGTCATAAATGATTTGGTGGCGGCAGAGCGGTACTACAAAACGGGACAGGCCACCGGTGGCCACCACGGTGACCGGTTCGCCAAGCTCGGCCTCCATCCGATCGATGATGCCATCGATCATCCCGGCGCTGCCGTACATGATGCCGCTTCGCATGCAGTCGATCGTATTTTTGCCGATGACCTTCTGCGGGATATCGAGGCTGATGGAGGGCAGCTGGGCAGCTTTGCTGCTTAAGGAGTCCAGGGAGACGCGAAGTCCGGGGAAGATGACGCCGCCAATATAATTGCCTTTTTTATCTACCACGGACATCGTGGTGGCAGTTCCCATATCGATGACTACGGCCGGCAGCGGGTATTCCTTTAAGACGGCTACGGCATCGACAATCATATCACTGCCCACTGTCTTGGGGTTATCCATAATGATATTGAGTCCGGTTTTCATGCCTGAGCCCACCAGCCGGGGACGGAAGCCAAAAATTTTTTTCACAGCGGAGGAAATCGGCGCATTTAAAGGAGGGACTACCGATGACATGATAGCGCCTTCTACCTTGGATCTGTCTATGCTGTGGATTTCGAGAATGTTTTTAATATTAATAGCGTATTCCAGCCCGGTTTTTACATGGTTGGTGGTGATGCGTTCTACAAAATAGGTCTGCGTGGAATCGATTCCGCCGATAACAATATTGGTATTGCCCATATCAATTGCTAAAATCATGGGGAACTCCTTTCAAATACAAAAAAATTGTGCTATACTAAGTTATCATATTTTTAGAAAAAAGACAATGGTTTGTCTTGAAGGAGGACGCGATGCTGCAGGGGAAGACCGTGGTGCTGGGAGTGAGCGGCGGGATTGCCGCCTATAAGATTCCTAATCTGGCCAGCATGCTGAGGAAGTTGCATGCCAATGTAGAAGTGATTATGACGGAAAATGCCGGCAATTTTATCACACCTGTCACCTTTGAGTCGCTGACCGGGAATAAATGCCTGATGGATACGTTTGATCGGAACTTTCAGTTTCAGGTGGAACATGTGGAACTGGCGAAGCGGGCGGATGTATTTTTAATCGCGCCGGCCACGGCCAATGTGATCGCCAAGGTAGCTCATGGGCTGGCAGATGATATGCTGACCACTACATTTTTAGCGTGCCAGGCGCCGAAGCTGATTGCGCCGGCCATGAATACACGGATGTATGAGAATCCGGTGACACAGGATAATCTGGAGATTTGCCGGAAATTTGGGATGAAGGTCATTGATCCGGCGGAAGGATATCTGGCCTGCGGGGATGTGGGAGCGGGCAAGATGCCGGAACCCGGGCAGCTTCTGGAATATATTTTGCAGGAGATTGCCTGCAAAAAGGATTTGGCTGGCAAGAAGATTCTGGTGACGGCGGGACCGACTAGGGAGTCTATGGATCCGGTCCGCTATATCACGAATCATTCTACCGGCAAGATGGGATATGCGATTGCCCAGGCAGCGGCGAGGCGGGGAGCAGAGGTGACTTTAGTCAGCGGCCCGGTGGAGCTGGCGGTTCCGCTGGGGGTAAAGGCAGTGCCGGTCATTAGTGCCCGTGAGATGTTTGAGGCCGTGACGGCGGTAGCCGGGGAGCAGGATGCCGTCATCAAGGCGGCCGCGGTGGCGGATTACCGCCCGATCCATGTGGGGAAGGAAAAGACAAAGAAGAGCGACGGCGAGATGAGTATTGCGCTGGAGCGAACCGATGATATCCTGGCCTGGTTGGGAGCACATCGCCGGGAAGACCAGTTTTTGTGCGGATTTTCCATGGAGACAGAGAATGTACTGGAAAATTCGCGGGCCAAGCTGGAGAAGAAAAAAGTGGATATGATTGTGGCCAACAGTCTGAGAATGGAGGGCGCCGGTTTTGGCACAGACACCAATGTGGTGACGATGATTACCCGGGATGAAGTACAGGAGTTAGAGAAGATGGTAAAGTCTGAGGTGGCGCACCGGATTCTGGATCGGATTTTCGGCATCGGAAAAAATTTGCCGGGATGAGATAACGGGTGAAAGGGAATGTTACAACAAAAGCAATGGGGGAGGATCAGGCAAGTATGAAGTATGACAGAATCAGCATGACTGTGCAGGGGCAGAAGACGGGAGAGGCACGTCTGACGGCATATCTTTTGGATCCGGTCAGTGTATCGCCGGAGCGGACGAGGCCGTTAGTGATTGTGGTGCCGGGCGGCGGATATCAGTATTGTTCGGATCGGGAGAGGGAGCCGATCGTGATGAAATTTCTGGCAATGGGCTGTCATGCCTGTATTCTGGATTACAGTGTGTCGCCAAACCGTTTTCCGGTGGCGCTGCGGGAGCTGGCACTGGCGATTGCGACTGTACGGGATCATGCCAAGGAATGGCAGGTGGATCCGGAATCGGTGTTAGTGTGCGGGTTTTCGGCCGGCGGCCATCTGGCATGCAGCATTGGTACGTTCTGGAACCGCTCCGTGACATATGAGGGGATTGGCCGGAAAGCCGAGGAGGTGCGGCCGGACGGATTGATTCTCTGCTATCCGGTGATTACTTCCGGAGAATACTGTCATGCGGGTTCCTTTGAGGAGCTTTTGGGCGAAGGGGCGCAGCCGGAGCTGGGACAGGCAGTCTCTTTGGAGCTGAGGGTGACCGAGCAGATGCCGCCGGTATTTTTATGGCATACGGTGACGGACGATACGGTGCCGGTGGAGAACAGTCTGCTGCTGGCAAGCGCCATGCAGAAGAATCATGTAAATTTTGAGATGCACATCTACCCGTCCGGCTGTCACGGGCTTTCACTGGCGGCAGAGGAAACCGCTGGTTCGCGGGATTATTTTCTGGAACCGGGTTGCCAAAGCTGGGTTTTGCTGGTACAATCGTGGATTGAGAATCAGCGGTGGAAGAAAAAGCAGGACGCCTAGTGTGCGGACACGTTCATAATAGAACTGGCAGTACCCTGGTGTGTTCGGATAGGAGGAAATTGACCTTTGCCAAATATTAACGAAGAGATCAGAAAACGAAGAACCTTTGCCATTATTTCCCACCCGGATGCCGGTAAGACGACATTGACGGAGAAGTTTTTGCTGTATGGAGGAGCCATCAACTTAGCGGGGACGGTCAAGGGAAGAAAGGCGGCAAAATATGCGGTCTCGGACTGGATGGAGATCGAGAAGGAGCGGGGAATTTCAGTCACCTCGTCAGTCATGCAGTTTGAGTATGGCGGATTTTGCATCAATATTTTAGACACGCCGGGACATCAGGATTTCTCAGAGGACACTTACCGGACTCTGATGGCGGCAGACAGTGCGGTGATGGTGATCGACGGCTCGAAGGGGGTTGAGGCGCAGACGATCAAGCTGTTCCAGGTCTGTGTCATGCGGGGGATCCCTATCTTTACTTTCATCAATAAGATGGATCGGGAAGCCAGAGATCCGTTTGAGCTGATGGATGAGATAGAAAATGTGTTGGGAATCCGCACCTGCCCGATCAACTGGCCGATTGGCTGTGGAAAGAATTTTAAAGGGGTGTATGACCGCAATACCAAAAAAATCACTACCTTTACGGCAGCCATGGGAGGCCAGAAGGAGGTGGATTCCAAGACCTTTGATTTGGAAGGAACGGATGTGGAGAGCGTGATCGGGGCGGATTATCATCAGCAGCTGTTGGATGAGATCGAGCTGTTAGATGGAGCCAGCGATGCGTTTGATCAGGCACGGGTCAGCCGCGGGAATCTGTCGCCGGTGTTTTTTGGGTCAGCACTGACGAATTTTGGCGTGGAGACATTTTTGCAGCACTTTTTGCAGATGACTACCTCACCGTTAGCCAGAAAGACGAAGACCGGTGAGATCGATCCGTTTAAGGAGGACTTTTCGGCATTTGTCTTTAAGATTCAGGCGAATATGAATAAGGCGCACCGGGATCGGATTGCTTTTATGAGGATTGTATCGGGTAAATTTGAGGCTGGCATGGAAGTGAATCACATCCAGGGCGGCAAAAAGCTGCGGTTGTCTCAGCCACAACAGATGATGGCACAGGATCGGAAGATCGTGGAGGAAGCCTATGCGGGAGATATTATTGGAGTATTTGACCCGGGGATTTTCTCCATTGGGGATACGTTATGTCTCTCGAATGAAAAGTTTGAATTTGAAGGGATTCCGACCTTTGCACCGGAACATTTTGCCAGAGTGCGGCAGATGGATACTATGAAACGCAAGCAGTTTTTAAAGGGAGTAAGCCAGATCGCCCAGGAGGGTGCGATTCAGATATTCCAGGAGTTCAATACCGGGATGGAAGAGATCTTAGTCGGGGTGGTGGGCGAGCTGCAGTTTGAGGTGTTGACCTACCGGTTGGAGAATGAGTATAATGTGGAGGTAAAGTTAGAAAAGCTGCCATATGAATATATTCGCTGGATCGGCAACAAGGAGGAAGTGGATGTGGAGAAGATTCAGGGCACCTCAGATATGAAACGGATCAAGGATTTGAAAGGCAATCCGCTGTTATTGTTTGTAAACAGCTGGAGCGTGGGGATGGTATTGGACAGGAATCCCGGGCTGGTGCTGGAAAATTTCGGGAGAAATTAAAAGCAGTAGGGGGCCGGGCAATGTCATTCCGTTAATTTTCTCAGAAGGTACGCCAGGGAAAAAGGAGCGGGAAGAGGCGGAAAAATGGTCTGCTGCTTTTTCCGGTTTCGGGATCAAGAATTCCTAAAATCCCTGATTTTT
>CAJUPI010000076.1 GCA_910588125.1 uncultured Lachnospiraceae bacterium | reverse complement strand
CAGCAATCATTACTCATGTGTAAAAATATTTTATGGACGGCTTTGAAATTCAGAGTCGCCTATTTTATTATGTGGATAAAAATGTTTATGGCGGTATCAAGGAGCGTATTGAGTATATGTTTGCCGCCTTTTGTAAAGTTGTCCTCGGTAATGCAGCATTTACCGCATATCGGGATTTTGGACGAAAGCAGAAACGGGAAGTATCTCTTGACTATCTGATATCTGAAGCGTCTTGTGAACCGTTTACAATAGATAGTTATTTTGAAAAAGCTGTTAACCATAAAAAGAATGTCCCTGTTCAAGATTTGTGTTGTTGGCTGCAATTGAACAAAGGTATTCATCAAAACACCGAAAACGGGCAGCCATCCGACAAACTTGGAATCTGTATCAATCTTTTTTATAGAATACCAATGTCATTTTATCGTTTATCACTTTAGACTCTCCTGTTTGATAATAGCCCATTTTCTCATATAAATAGCAGTTTCCTTTTTCCTCCAGTATGGTGTCTAATTCCCAATCCGAACATCCATGTCTTTCTTCCACTAATTTTATTGCCTTTTGCGCCAATCCTCTATTTCTGTACTCCGGCATTACAAAAATAGGTGATATGCGCTTAGCCCTGCCATATTCATGTTTATCGACGACCCTTACAGCGCCTACTGCCACATTATCCGCCAGGATAAAATAGTAATAAGTAAATGGCTGATTTAATCTTACCATTATCTTATCAATAGGTTCCGCCGCGGGATTGGTTTCCGTATCTTGATACTTGTCATATAATTCCCGAAAAGCTGTTGTTTGCATCTTCCACAACTTTTCCGCCGCTTCACAGCATATTCTTTTCAGGCTTACTTCCATAATTCTCTCCCCGCAAATTCGTTTTTTATCGCTCTGATTATAGCATGGCACAGGCTTTCTGCCAACTCGTTTTCGTGGAATTGCCGAAATCTCAATTAGCAACATCAATCTTGAAAAGGGACAAAAGAATATAAAATTCCATAAATCTCCCCTATAATTACAACTGTTATTTATGATAAGCAGACCGTGTTTTCTATGGTTTTCTTTAGCAAAAACCGGAGAACCATAGAAATACAACGAGAAAAAGCCACTCCCAATACCGATAAACAAATATTTAGAAAACGATATCTATTTTCCGAATATGATTGTTATGATATACAAAAATAAATATTCTGCTTTTGGAATTATACCAGCTATGGTATAGTTATATACAAATCGGTGTTTGTAAGAATAATTCGAGAGATTGGCAGGAGGGGCAATATGAAACGGCAACTACGATTGAATGTAAATCATGTAAAACTGATTGCAATTACTGCCATGACGATAGACCATGTATGTGATTTGATTTATCCCGGTTTTCCAGCTGAACCGGGAGCAATGGCATTACATATTGTTGGACGTTTAACAGCCCCTATTATGTGGTTTTTCGTGTGCGAAGGGTATTATTACACACATGATGTAAAAAAGTATATGCTGCGAATGGGAATGTTTGCTGTAATTTCACATTTTGCATATTGTTTTGCATTCGGAATAAATCCAATTCTGTTCAGTACGGGAATTTTTAATCAGACAAGTGTTATGTATCCGCTCTTTATTGCGGTTTTGATTCTGTGGATGCAGGACAATGATCTGCCAATGAAGAATTGGGTAAAGATTATTCTTATCTTTGTATTGATTTGGAGTGCTTTTCCAGCGGATTGGAGCTGCATAGCAGTACTTGCGATATTGGAAATGTATAAGAAAAGGGGAAACTTAAAGGCACAGATGAAAGAAATGTTTCTGTATGTCGCAATATATGCAGTGGTATCGTTCTTTTTTGTAAGTAAAGTTTATGCTTTGGTACAGATTGGTGTTTTGTTGATCTATCCTGTGTTAAAGCTATATAATGGCGAAAAAGGGAAGGCAAAATGGATGAAATGGTTTTTTTATCTATATTATCCAATCCATTTGATTTTCATTGGAGTGCTTCGCATCTGTATTTATGGAGATGTCAGTTTATTGTTTTAGCAAAGGCCAAAACAGTTTGATAACTTCCAATTTATAAAGCCAATTTGCAAACTGTTTCGAAAATACGGACCGATAAACATTCATTACAGTTACATTTAGAGACATTGGGAATATGAAAGCGAATTAGGAAATATCCATACCCATAATGCTAAAAGCCCACCTATTTTGTTTTGTATATAGAAGGTAGGCTTTTTTCTTAGTCATAGAAATGATTATCTTAATGACATGACCTTTTGACCCCAGCATCATATCATTGCCTCACGCGTTCAGGTTTTCGGTGTTTGCCCCAACCGTAAACATTACCGTTCTCTGAACGACAAGGGGAAACGGGATTTTATTGTGCCAGTGCCAGTCTACAAATTCCAGAATATTGCGGTTGATGAAGGTAGTGTAAAAGGTCAGGGAGAACTCCGGCGTGCAATGCCATTAAGTTTAGCTCTGAGAATACTCAGCCAGGGAAAAAGGAGCGGGAAAAGGCGGCAAATGGTCTGCTGCTTTTTCCGGTTTCGGGATCAAGAATCCCTGCACAATCAATATTTTATTCAAGATTGCATTCTTGTGAATAAATAATTATAATGGAAACTGACTGAATAAAATGATTTTTCAAAGGAGTAAAGAATTTGTAGCATTTACGAGGAGGAGCGGGGAAATTGGGATTTGATTTTACGATTGCCGTACAGCCGGAACTAACAAGCATAGATAAAGAATTGCAATATATTAAATCTGCTTTGCTTTATGCAGATAGGATTATCCTTATCAGCCCGATGGCGTATATGTATACGCAGCTATGTACGGGCGGAGCTGCCTTTGATGAAAAGCGAATTGTCAAACTGCTGAAATTTATTTTGCCTATATGCCAGGAGCAGGATCCGGAAACCTATCGGGACGGAATGGATGTCATTGAACAGCTTTCGAAGTTCCTGTATAGCAAGCAGTATAAGGCGTTTCCTATGAGACAGAAAATAGGCTTTCAAAATGAAATAAAACGGTTTATGCAGAAAATAGATGAAACATTTTTGGAACTCATGGGGAAATCGCAAATAGCGGAGCTCAATCAATTGCTTGGTTCGGGAAAGCTTATTCTGCAAAAGTTTGAACATAATTTGGCAGATGTGGACGGATGCGCCTCCGAATATTTTAAATACCTCATGAAATCGGTGAAAACTTCTATGCCGCTTTTTGACGAAGTATCTAATGATCTTATGCGGGCTGCCGTTCAATCAAAAATAATCAGTCTCAGTGAAAGTGAAAAAAGAAAAATTACACATGCCGGTGTCAGTGATAACCTGTTGCAAAGGTTGCCATCTTTTGATGTGGCATCTGTGGACGAGATTATGGATATACGAAAGGAATTAAATTATGCATTAGTCCGTTTCAGAAGTAAAGTCATTGCCTACTCTGAAAATATCCAGTCGCTTCCCTGGGATGATGATTTTGAATTTGAGTGTTCGACTTTATATAACCGGGAAATCGCACCTGCTGTTTTAGAAATTGATGAATTGACAAAAGAGAACAGCTTTATGAAAAACCTGTTCGGAAAGGTGGCGGCTGACGGAGAGTTTTTGAAATTGACGGGAGGCTTAATCATTGGTGTGGCAGCAGCCGGTGTTATTCCATCTTTTACACAGGCCGTTTCGGCAGATACAGCGATGCTTGCGGCGGGGGGCGCCTGGGCGACGACAAAGATAGCGGCAACGTTTAAAGAATATCAGGAAAGAAAACAGAAAATATCAAAAAAGGATTTATACTTTTACTATAAAGCAGGAAAGCTGCTGGAATAAATGCTTATTGGAAAAGACAGGCAGCAATGAGGGAGGGATGATAATAATGAAGATTTTCAGAGAGCTTTTTTTGACCTTTGCCAAAATAGGAAGCTTTACTTTTGGCGGCGGGTATGCCATGATTTCTTTGATTGATCATGAATGTGTAGAAAAAAAGCAATGGATTACCTCGGACGAGCTGATGGATATCACAGTGATAGCAGAATCGACGCCCGGTCCCATTGCTATTAATTGTGCCACATATACAGGATATAAGAAGGCCGGGGTGACGGGAGCTGTCGTGGCGACTTTCGGGATGATATTGCCTTCATTTTTGATTATTTTGATAATTTCTACATTTATGGAGGATCTGCTACAGTATCCCATAGCGGTCAATGCGTTTCGTGGGATTCGGATGGCAGTTGCCTGGCTGATCCTTCAGGCGGCTGTCAAAATGATCCGCAAAATGTTAAAAAAGTCACCAAACAAGATCGGAAGTATGGTATTTGTGGTTGTTTTTGGAAGTATTACATTGCTATGTGATTTGCTGGGGATTCGCTTTTCTACTATTTATCTGATAATGATTGCCGGTCTGACAGGATTATATCTATATTCTGTGCCAGGGGGAAGGGGGGAGAAGAAATGATATATGTTTCTCTGTTTTTGACTTTTTTGAAAATCGGCATGTTCGCCTTTGGCGGTGCTTATGGGGCGATTCCCCTGATTCAGGAGAGTGTGCTTGCCCGCGGGTGGATGGATGAAGCGATGTTTTCTAATATGATAGCGATCAGCGAGTCCACACCGGGGCCTATCATGGTAAATGCCGCTACTTATATTGGCAACAGTCAGGCAGGAATCCTGGGAGCTGCCGTGGCAACGCTGGGAGTGGTTCTGCCGTCTTTTATGATTATTTTAATGGTTACTGCGTTGTTTCGCGGTTGTCTGAAGCAAAAAAGAGTACAGGCAGTTTTAAAAGGCATTAAGCCGTGTCTGATGGGAGTGATTTTTGCGACCGGGGCATTTATGGCAATAAAAAATATGTTCCCGGCAGGTGAGGAAAATTCGTTTGATATAACGGCAGCAATTATTTTGGGGGTTTTGGCGGCAGTTTCGATTTTTGCGAAACAGATAAAAGCGCGGGAAATATCGCCGGTTGTGCTGATTGTGATCGCAGGAGTGGCGGGAAGCTTGCTGTATGGAGTTTAAGCAATAAAACGTTAAGCAAAAATCTCCAAACAGTGTATGGACAAAGTTGGTTTCCCTGGGTATAATAAAAAGCACAACGAATGTTTGAGATACCAGATATAGTATTGAAATTTGATAGATACACAATATACAAGTGGCTGCTGTGGTTTGGGAGGGGATAGTGGAATGAAGGTTCAAAAGCGGGACGGCCGGATTGTAGCCTATGATGCCGGAAAGATCCGGGCGGCGATGGAAAAGGCGAATGCGGCAGTGGAGATGGGGGAGCAGGCAGATGAGGCGCTGATAGAGGATACGATTCGTTATGTGGAAGCGCAGGCAAAAGATGTGCTGGCGGTGGAGAGCATTCAGGATATGATCGAGCAGCGGCTGGTAGAGTGCAATAAATATGCTCTGGCGAAAAAATATATGATTTACCGCTACCAGCGGGCACTGCTCCGCAAATCAAACACGACGGACGAGTCCATTTTGAAGCTGATCCGCAATGAGAACAAGGAGCTGGCAGAGGAGAATTCCAATAAGAATACCAGGCTGGCTTCGACTCAGCGGGATTATATCGCGGGGGAGGTTTCGCGGGACGTGACGAGGCGGCTGTTGCTGCCGGAAAAGATCACGCTGGCTCATGAGAATGGGGTGTTGCATTTTCATGATGCCGATTATTTTATCCAGCCGATTTTTAACTGTTGTCTGATCGATATTGCGGACATGCTGGATCGTGGGATTGTGATGAATGGCAAGATGATTGAGACACCGAAGAGTTTCCAGGTGGCCTGTATTGTGATGACGCAGATTATTGCGGCAGTGGCGAGCAATCAGTATGGGGGCCAGTCGGTGGCTGTGCGCCATTTGGCAAAGTATCTGCGCCGGAGCCGGGAGAAGTATGAGGAAGAGCTGAGAAGAGAATTGGCGGGGGCCTCTGAACTTATGTGTGAAGGAGAAGCGGAAGATAGGAAGAAGCAGCAGCCAACGGACAATCAGCTGCCGTCCGGGGAGGACAGCCAGCTGCGAAAGGGACGGCCGAGCATCGGTTTAACCAAAACTCAGCTGCGCCGGGTGGCGGAGATCCGCTTACGGGACGAACTGCGTTCTGGTGTGCAGACGATTCAGTATCAGATCAACACGCTGATGACGACGAACGGGCAGGCGCCTTTTGTGACTTTATTCTTGCAAATTGATCCGGATGATGAATATGTGGAAGAGAATGTGATGATTATCCGGGAAATCCTAAACCAGCGTCTGCAGGGCATCAAAAACGAACAGGGGATTTGTGTGACGCCGGCATTTCCCAAGCTGGTCTATGTGCTGGATGAGTGCAACTGTTTAAAAGGCGGAGCTTATGATGACGTGACCCGTCTGGCAGTCAGATGTTCGGCAAAGAGGATGTATCCGGATTATATTTCAGCAAAGAAGATGCGGCAGAATTATGAAGGGAATGTATTCAGCTGTATGGGCTGCCGTTCTTTCCTTTCGCCCTGGAAGGACGTTGACGGCCATTATAAATGGGAAGGACGTTTTAATCAGGGGGTGGTCAGCATCAACCTGCCTCAGATCGGTATCCTGGCCCGGGGAGAAGAAGAGAAGTTCTGGGAGCTTTTGGACGAGCGGCTTGAGTTGTGCCGGGAGGCGTTGCTGTGCCGCCATAAGGCGTTGTTAGGGACGCTCTCGGATGTCAGCCCGATTCACTGGCAATATGGCGCTATTGCCAGGCTGAAAAAAGGTGAGGTGATCGATCCCTATTTAAAGGACGGCTATTCCACGCTGTCTCTTGGCTATATCGGCATTTATGAGATGACGATGCTAATGAAGGGAGTCAGCCATACGACACCGGAGGGAAGGGCGTTTGCCCTGGAAGTTATGCGGCATATGAGGGAAGCCACGGATCGCTGGCGCAAAGAAAGCGGATTAGGATTCAGCCTCTACGGGACTCCGGCAGAATCCTTATGCTATCGTTTTGCCCGTATCGATCGGGAAAAATTTGGGGTGATTGCCGATGTTACTGATAAAGGGTATTATACTAACTCTTATCATGTGGATGTGCGAGAAGAGATTAATGCTTTCGACAAGTTCCGGTTTGAGAGCGATTTTCAGGATATTTCCACCGGCGGTGCGATATCCTATGCGGAGATGCCGGACATGACAAACAATCCGGAGGCGCTGGAAGCGGTAGTACGTTATATCTATGATAATATTTTATATGCGGAGTTTAATACCAAGTCCGATGTCTGCCATATCTGCGGCTTTGACGGGGAGATGGGGATCAATGATGATATGGAGTGGGATTGTCCGCAGTGTCATAATAAGGATCGCAGCCGGATGAATGTGACTCGCCGGACTTGCGGATATCTGGGAGAGAATTTCTGGAACGACGGCAAGACGCGGGAGATCAAAAACAGGGTACTGCATCTGTAGAGAAGATCCGCCTGGACAGGAGGAAGTAGAGAGGATGAATTATGCCACCATCAAGCCGACTGACGTTGCCAATGGCCCCGGCGTGCGGGTAACGCTGTTTGTCAGCGGTTGCACCCATCACTGTAAGGGGTGCTTTAATTCCGAGGCATGGGATTTTGGCTATGGTCAGGAATTTACCGAGGAGACGCAGAAAGAGCTTTTGCGTCTGTTGTCGCCTGATTATATTGTAGGTTTGACTCTTCTAGGAGGAGAACCCATGGAACCGGCCAATCAGACCGGTTTGCTGCCATTCATCAAAAAAGTAAAGAAGCAGTTCCCACTAAAAACGATCTGGTGCTTTACCGGGTATGATTTTGAGCAGGATATCCTGGGGAAAATGTTTCCGGCGTCGGAGGTGACGAGGGAATTGTTGCCGCTGTTGGATGTGATGGTGGACGGGAAATTTATCGAGGAGAAAAAGAACCTGCGTCTGAAATTTCGCGGTTCCGAGAATCAGCGGATTCTGGATATGAAGAAATCATTGGCAACAAAAGCAGCCGTCTGGTGTGAAGAGTTCCGGTAGGGGATGGCGTTATACTGGCAATATCAATAATTTAATGTCTTCTGGAGGGTCTGTCTTGAAGGAAAGAGTAAAGGAGGGCCAGTTATCCCAATGTCATGATGTTGATTTTCTCAGATGGTACGCCATGGAAAAAGGAGCGGGAAGCGGCGGGAAATGGTCGGCGGATTTTTCCTGTTTCAGAATTGAGGGTATAGCAAAATAAGTCATCTGTCATTTTTTATCCTGTGTTCGGATGGTTCCCGTACATTGAATAAGAGAAATGGCGAATAACTTATTTTGCAACACCTTCTGCTAAGGTGAAAAGCAAGTCTAAATACTCTCACCATTAAAGAATACGAATCTCCATCCGATAGTTCTTCTTTTCTCCTGGCTTAAGGAGCTGGATATGATGGCGGTGAATGAAATCATCATCTTCGTCAGAGCGGATAGCGCAGCCGTTCCACGGCTCTATGCAAAGGAAGGAGGCGTTTTTGCCATATGGCGTCCAGAAGGCGACCGTCTCAAAGTCGGGAAAGGCAACCTCCACACCCAGCCGGGTATCCTTATGGATCAATGAAACCTTGCGAGACTGTATCGGATCGAAATAGATCGCATCATCCCGAAACAGTTCATAGGAGAGCGGAAGAATTCTTGTGTGATCCAATACAAGCCCCTGTTTTCCGACATCAAACTGCAATGTCTGCAGATCATAAGGCATGGAACAGGTAGTTTCCTCTTTTTCAAATTCAAGCTGATAATCTTCAAAAGATTCTCCCTCGGCGAGCGGGCAGATAAAGCCGGGGTGAGTGCCGATACAGTAGCAGATCAAACGGCTGTCCGGATTTTCCACACAATAATCCATCAGCAGTACCCCATTCTCGAAGCGATAAGTCAAAGAAAGCCGGAACTCATAAGGATAGCAGTTACGGGTCTGTGCATTAGCAGCGAGCCGGAACGTAACCGAATCTTTTCTCTGCCCTTCAACGCTGAAATCAGATTCCTTGCAAAAACCATGCTTTTCCATCTCAAACCACTCGCCGTCGAAGCGGGTACGTCCATCCCGGCAATTACCGACAGCCGGAAACAAAAGCGGAGAGCAACGAGGCCAGATCTCCGGATCACGCTGCCAGATATATTCCTTATTGTCCGCATCCTTAAGGGAAATGAGCTGCGCACCAAAAGAATCAATCGTGGCAACCGTGTGTGTAATTTTGTCCTGGATTGTAAAAATCATAGTAAATACCTCTCGTAACAGATAAATCTTAACTGCTACATCCTTTCTTATTTATTTTTATACCTTTTATTAAATCCAAAAATCAACCGTCATACAAAAAACGCAACCCCACAATCCATACATAAGCATGATAAAAGAATCAAAGTTCTCAAAAAACAGTGTCAAGCAATCAATTTAATTAAAGAGATTTCAGGATTGGAGAAAGGAAGCTAACTGCACTCTCCATCCTCCCGCTTCTTACCGCAAGGCGTACTGCCCCTGCTCACACATCCATTCCCCTTATCTTTTCACCACCAGACACTCCCCACAGCTTTCCCGCCCCGCGACATAATAAGGAAGGCAGACCTTTACCGGCAATGTATGGCCCCCTTCGATCCGGTCAATCAAAATCTTGGCAGTCATTTGTCCCATCTCTTCCACCGGAATATGGATAGTAGTCAGCATGGGAGTCAGATACTGTGCCATGTCAATATCATCAATACTGATCAGAGAAATATCTTCGGGAATTCTCAGAGAATGCTCCTTGACTGCCCGCATGGCGCCGATTGCCGTCACATCGTTGGGACAGAAAAAGGCGCTGACTGATATTCCTCTTTTTAAAATCAGATCGGCACCGTGATATCCGCCTTCTGAGGACAGCGGTTCATTGGCTACCAGCTCCCGGCAAAAGGACAGCCCGGCCTGAGACAGGGCGGTGCAGTATCCGCGGTAACGATCTTCATTGCTGGTTTCCCCCACATAAGCGATTCTGGTATGCCCGAGCTTCAGGAGATGTTCCATGGCAGTCATTGCGGCCTGATATCCGTCGCAGACTATCTGATCATATTTGGCATCCAGATTATTGAGGCCGGTGTAGGCCACATAGCGGAAATACGGTTTTAAAAACTTCAGCAACTGTTTGTCACATCGTCCCAGGACGGCAACTCCGTCCACATGATTGTCTGAGATCAGCCGGAAAATGTTCGGGTCATTGATATCAAAAGCAGTAAAGGTATATTTTACAATGTAGCCATGTTTAAAAGCCTCCTTCTCAATGCTGCGGGCTAGGGAGGCAAAGAAAGTATCGGTCTCTGCCTCATGGATGCGGGCGAAAAGACAGGCGATAGAACGTGAAGTGCCGGCGGGAGCTGCATGGCTGCCCATTTTGAGCTGGCGGGCATTGCTGTTGGGCGTATAGCCGGTGCGGCGGACAATCTCCCAGATTCGGTTCTGTACCTCCGGACTGGCGGGAGATTTGCTGCTTTTGTTGATGACACGGGAAACGGTAGAGATCGAAACTCCTGCCTCAGTGGCAATTTCTTTCAAAGTCATATCCGGGTTTCCTTCCTAAAATGTCTGTTTTATGAGTGTTTTACATCCGAACAGCTAGGATTCCCTTCTATTGTATCGGATTTTTCTGAAAAATACTATGGCGATATCAACAAACGTTTGGGTAAAAATCGGCAAAGATTTTTCATAAACGGTATGAAAATATTTCATACTGTTTTTTTCTTCAAAAACAAGTAAACTATAAACTATCAGCACTGTAAAAATAAAAGGCAGCTGCGGATATTTAAAGAATGGTGACCGGTAGGTTGCAAAGAAAGCAGGAGGGGTACACATGGAGACAAGAAAAAAAGATAAGTCTTTCTGGATGCAGATCCCAGACAGCGCATGGATGCTTTTGTCGCTGGCGGCGGCGATTTTGCTGTGGATCTTTATCGCGTCCACGGAAGCAGGCGGCGTGGTATTTGCAGAACCTTGGGAGGTATTTGCCAAGCTGGTGGATAAGGTGTCTGACGGGACCCTGTGGCAGCACACGTATATCAGCCTGTTCCGGGTAATCGCCGGATTTTCTCTGGGATTTGTGATTTCGATTCCGATCGCGTTTTTGATGGGGTGGTACGCGCCGTTTCGGAATGTGGTGGCGCCCTGGGTGCAGTTTGTGCGGAATATTCCGCCGCTGGCTTATATCCCGTTGGTAATCACCGGTGCGGGCGTCGGCGAGAAGGCAAAGGTTATCGTGATTTTTATCGCTTCATTTTTGGTGTTGGTGGTTACGATTTACCAGGGCGTATGCAATGTAGATGCGACACTGATCAAAGCGGCAAGGGTTCTGGGCGCTTCCGACAAGGATATTTTCTTTAAGGTGGTAATCCCGGCTTCTACCCCATTTATTTTGGTCGGCGCCCGTCTGGGGCTTTCCGCTTCCCTGACCACACTGGTGGCGGCGGAGCTGACCGGAGCTTCCAAGGGGTTGGGAATGATGATTCAGAAGGCGCAGGGGTATTATGACATGGCGACGGTGCTTTTGGGGATTTTGATTATTGGAATTATCGGAATGTTGATGGAGCAGTTGGTTAAATTCTTAGAAAGGAAGCTGACGGGATGGCAGGAAACAGTGCAGTAAAGGTAAAAATCGACAAGGTTGAAAAGGTATATAGCGGCCGTAACGGCGATATGATCGCGTTAAACGGTGTCAGCCTGGATATCATGGAAAATGAATTTATCTGTGTGGTCGGTCCCTCCGGCTGTGGAAAGTCCACCCTGTTAAACGTGATTGCGGGTCTTTTGGAGCCGACTTCCGGAGCCGTCTATGTGGATGGGAAAGAGGTCCGGGGGCCGGGGCCGGAGCGCGGTGTAGTATTCCAGCAGTATGCGCTGTTCCCTTGGCTGACAGTGCTGAAAAATGTACAGTTTGGTTTAAAGCTGCAGGGGGTGGGCGAGGCTGAGTCGCGGGAGACTGCCATGAAATATCTGAAGATGGTAGACTTAGAGCAATTCGCCGATGCTTATCCCAAGGAGCTGTCTGGCGGTATGAAGCAGCGCGTGGCGATCGCCAGGGCCTATGCGGTCAATCCTCAGGTGCTTTTGATGGATGAGCCGTTTGGAGCACTGGATGCCCAGACTAGGACACAGCTGCAGTCAGAGCTGATCAAGACCTGGCAGGAACAGAAAAAGACCTGCTTCTTTATCACTCATGATGTGGAGGAGGCGGTTATCCTGGCCACTAAGGTGATTATCATGAGCGCCCGGCCAGGCCGTATCAAAAAGATTGTGGATATTGATCTGCCTTATCCGAGAACGCAGGAGATGAAGATGGAGCTGCCCTTCCTGGATCTGAAGAGCTATATCTGGGGTGAGGTATATCAGGAGTATCTGGAGGTTCGAAAGTAAATCCCCGTGCTGCTTTATTGGCGTTACCATCAATGAAAGGGGATTTACTTTAACCCTCCGGGGGATGTGCATAAACCGACAAACAACGATTTGGGAAACCAAACGATTGTTAATGATTAACCCAAGAGGGAAAAGGAGGAATTTTGTTATGAGAAAGACAATGAGTCTGGTACTGGTATCAACCATGATGGCAGCTATGCTGGCTGGCTGTGGTGGGGGCGGCTCTTCTGCGGCGCCGGAGACTACCGCGGCGCCCACAACCACGGCAGCGGAAGCGGCCAAACCGGAAGCGCCGGCAGACGGCGGTGAGACGGAGGCAGAAGCAGAGGCTCCGACGGAGAATTTTGAGCCGGCCACCCTGCGGGTAGCTTATATGCCGAACATGGGAAGCGCCTCCCTGGCAGTGACGGCACGTGAGAAGGGATATTTTGAAGAGATGGGACTTACGGTAGAGCTGGTAGAGTTCCAGGGCGGGCCGGCAGAAATTGCTGCCATGGCTTCCGGTGACATCGATATTTCCCAGATCGGCCATGGCGCGCATGCGCTTTGTGCAGAAGGCGAAGCAGTGATTTTCCAGATCGACTGTACCAGCCTGGCAGATGCCGTGATGGGCAATAAGGATAAAGGCGTCAACAGTATTGCAGACTTAAAAGGGAAAAAGGTGGCTGCTACCAGCGGGACGTCGGCAGAGATTATTCTGAATCTGGCATTACAGCAGGAAGGTATGACAGTCGATGATCTGGAGCTGGTTGAGATGGATGCCAACGGTATCGTTACGGCAATGATCAGCGGAAATGTGGATGCCTGCGCAACCTGGTCACCGGGAACCATGACGATCGAAGATGCCCTTGGCGACAAGACTGTATGGTTGGCCACCAACCAGGATTATGTAAATCAGGTAACCTTCCCTTCCAGCTTTATTACCACACAAAAATTTGCTGACAGCAATCATGATCTGCTGGTGCGCTTCTCCCGTGCATTGCAAAAAGCAGCAGATTACCGCAACAGCAATATCGAAGAGGTGGCAGGATGGGTGGCAAAGCAGTGCGAGGTGGACGCCGATACCATGAAGGCAACCGTGGGCGAGGGCAACTGGAGCATTACCAGTGATTTCCTGGGCAAGTCCTTAGAGGATGGAACTATCAAAACCTATTATGAGAACCAGCAGCAGGTATTCATCGACGGCGGCCGCCTGACGGAAAAGGTGGATGTCAATAATTATGTACTGTTTGATGTGATGAAGGAAGCAAACGAAGCGAACAAATAAGCTTTATCAGGAGGGTGTTGCAAAATAAGTCATCAATTCTTAAGCCTTATTTTGTAACACCCCTTTTTGGTTGCCGGCATTTGCATATTTGCCAATAAAGCAGCAGCTTAATGTGAGAGCCTTATCACCAATGTCATTCAGTTAATTTTCTCAGAAGGTACGCCAGGGAAAAAGGAGCGGGAAGAGGCTGAAAAATGGTCTGCCGCTTTTTCCGGTTTCGGGATCAAGAATTC
>CAJUPI010000075.1 GCA_910588125.1 uncultured Lachnospiraceae bacterium | reverse complement strand
GCGAAACGAAAATCCCCTAACTCGCTTCGCTCAGACAGAGTGGATTTTCGTTTCATCGCAAAACTCAGGGATTTAAGGACTTCTAAATCCCTGCAAAGTCAAAAGCAGCGGATCATTTCCCGCCGCTTCCCGCCCCTTGTTCCATGGCTGAGTATTCTCAAAGCTAAACTTAATGACATTGAATCAAACAGAGGGTGTTGCAAAATAAACTGCCTGTCGTTTCTCTTATCTTGTGTCCGGCCGTTCACGAATATACTTTCTGATATTGCGGATTTTATCCGTTAAGAACAGGCGGTATGCACGTGAACCATCCGAACACAGGATGGAGAAATGACATGCGGTTTATTTTGCAACACCCTCCTCATACTTTTGTTTCTTTTTATTTACTTACCCTTCTTGTCCTTGGTTTTCCAGCGCCGTCATTTCATACTTCCGTAAAATCATGCTTTGAATCATGTCTCGCGTCTCTGAGTTGATTGGATGAGCGATGTCCCGATACTCGCCGTCCGACGCTTTCCGGCTAGGCATAGCAATGAACATACCCTTCTCACCTTCGATCACTTTGATATCGTGAATCACAAATTCATTGTCCAGTGTAATCGAAACAATCGCCTTCATTTTCCCTTCTTTTTCAATCCTTCTCACTCTTACATCTGTTATCTGCATATCAATAACCCTTTCCCTGGTACATTCCGATCTGTCACAAAATAAGTTTCCGGCCCGTCTGTCTGTGAGGCCATCTTATGCCAGCTCTTTACAGTGTATATCTTTCGTTCTTTTCTACTACAATCTTGATATTCTCCGGCTCACCGATATAAGTGGTGTTAGCCCGGATGGTGTCGCGGCTTTCCACGATACAATTCTCAATTACGGTATTGTCGCCGATATAAACATCATTTAAAATGATGGAATTCTTGATCACACAGTTATTGCCTATATAGGCTTTCTTAAATAAAACAGAATTCTCCACTGTGCCATTGATAATCGATCCGCTGGAAATCAGGCTGTTCTTCACTAACGCTCCCGGATTGTATTTCGCGGGCGGAAGATCATCCACCTTGGAATATACGTCCGGATATTGTTTGAAGAAATAGTTCCGTACCTCCGGCTTTAAAAAGTCCATATTCGTCCGATAATAAGAATCTACGGATGCTATATTACTCCAGTAGGTAGTCATCCGATAGGCGAATATCCGCTTGAGGTTTTTATAACGCACCAGAATATCTCTCACAAAGTCCACCCGATCTTCTGCCGCACACCGCTCGATCAGCTCAATCAGTTGACGGCGGCGAATCACATAGATCCCGCACGATACGGTGGTGCTGGCGGCGGCCACCGGCTTTTCTTCAAATTCTATAATCCGCCCGTCTTCGTTGATATTGACATTGCCGAAACGGGTCATATCTTCTCCTTCCGGCAAATCCGTGCACACAACGGTAATATCTGCTTTCTTCTCAATATGATATTCCAATACCTTATTGTAATCCAGCTTGTAAATACCGTCGCCGGAGGCAATCACTACATAAGGCTCATGGCTGTTTTTCAAAAAAGCCAGATTCTGATACAACGCATCGGCAGTTCCCCTGTACCAGTCACTGTTTTCGGCAGTGATTGTGGGGGTGAATACGTACAGGCCACCCTGTTTTCTTCCGAAATCCCACCACTTGGAAGAACTTAAATGTTCATTCAGTGAGCGGGAATTATACTGTGTAAATACTGCCACATTCTGAATATGAGAATTGCTCATGCTGCTCAGCACAAAGTCAATGCCGCGATAACTGCCAGCTACCGGCATTGCAGAGATCGCCCGCTTATTGGACAGCTCGCGCATTCTTTTGCTGTTACCGCCCGCCAAAACTATACCAATCGCCCTCATCGTACACCACCTGCCTTTATAATGGATTCGCCACCAGCCAGGCTTCCGTCCGGATAATCCTCCGGGACCGTCACACCGGATATCGCTGTGTTCTTGCCAATCTTGACCTGTTCTGGGATCACGCTGTGCTCGCCAATGGTAACCAAATCGAACTGATATACCTTGGGATCGTATTTGCTGGGCGCATATTCTCCCACTCCCAGCTCAGTCCCCGCTCCCACGGATACATCTTCTGCCACAATGGATTTCGTAATTTTGGCATTCTCGCCGATCACGCTGTCACGCATAATAATAGAATCGCGTATCACAGCTCCTTTTTTGATGGTGACACCGGCGCCGATTACCGAATTATGTACTTCTCCATAAATCTCTGTTCCTTCTCCGATGATACTCCGCTCAATCACGGCATCAGCCGCCACATACTGAGGCGGGATAATATCGCTCTTGGTATAGATCTTCCAATATTCCTCATAGAGATTGAACTCAGGAATGATATCTATCAGCTCCATGTTGGCCTCCCAATAAGAGCCCAGAGTTCCCACATCCTTCCAATAGCCGTTGTATTCATAGGCAAAGATCCGCTTGCCACCGCCATGGCAATGCGGGATAATATGCTTGCCGAAATCGCATCCCGGCTCCTCCGAAAGACGAATCAGCGCTTCTCTCAGCACCGGCCAGCTGAAAATATAGATTCCCATGGAAGCAAGATTGCTTCTGGGGTTCGCCGGCTTTTCCTCAAACTCAGTGATACGGTTCGTCTCATCCGTAATCACAATCCCAAAACGGCTGGCCTCCTCAATTGGCACCGGCATGGCAGCAATGGTGACATCTGCATTATTCGCTTTGTGGTATTCCAGCATCACTTCATAATCCATTTTGTAAATATGGTCACCCGAAAGGATCAACACATAGTCCGGGTTATAGGTCTCCATAAATTCCAGATTCTGAAAGATCGCGTTGGCGGTGCCGGTGTACCAGTCACTGCCCATACTCTTTTCGTAAGGCGGGAGAATCGTGACTCCTCCTACATTACGGTCTAAATCCCACGGAATACCGATTCCGATATGGGTATTCAAACGCAACGGCTGATACTGTGTCAGTACTCCTACCGTATCTACGCCTGAATTGATGCAATTGCTCAGGGGGAAGTCAATAATCCTGTACTTTCCTCCAAAAGAAACTGCAGGCTTAGCCACCTTCTGCGTCAGTACTCCCAGACGGCTGCCTTGTCCTCCCGCCAATAGCATGGCAATCATTTCCTTTTTAATCACGCTATCACCTCGCTGTAGTATTTACTATGAAAGTATCGAATCCTTACGGTAGGCCTGCGCACCGGTTGCGCTGATCGTGCAACGCCAAAATGCCTGCTTTTGGCATTTTGTGTGCATCCCCCGGAGGCGATTTCCATCAGGTACATCAAATGCACCGGAATACTTTCATGCATGGGGGTGCGCCGCAAGTGGGCGCTTGAAGAGTTTCTGTGCATATAATTATACCACATAATTCTAAAATAGTGAACAAATTTTATACTTAATCTTAAGATTTTTTGTGCATTTTCCGACATCTTTTGTAGGATTTCTTTTTTTCTCAGGGATTAACGGAAAAAGTCAGGAAAAGTCCCTTGGAAAGCCCTCTCTTACCCTTGAATCCTTTAAAAAAATAAAGTATAATCGCCATAGAAATGATGATAAAAGGAGAACCAATTATGGATTTAATTACCGTAAGAGAATTGTACCGAAACCGGGAAGAATATTTGGACAAGGAGGTTTCCATAGGAGGTTGGGTCCGCAGCGTCCGGGGCTCCAAGGCTTTTGGATTTATCGTTGTCAGTGACGGCAGTTATTTTGAATCTCTGCAGGTTGTTTACCACGATACCTTACAGAACTTCAGCGAAATCAGCAAATTAAATGTGGGCGCCGCCATCTTAGTAAAAGGCACGCTCGTTGCCACTCCGGAGGCAAAGCAGCCTTTTGAGATTCAGGCTTTAAAGGTGACGGTAGAAGGCGCGTCCGCTCCGGATTACCCGCTTCAGAAAAAGCGGCACACGCTGGAATATCTGCGCACAATCACTCACCTGCGCGCCCGTACCAATACTTTCCAGGCCGTGTTCCGCGTGCGTTCTCTGATCGCCTATGCCATTCACCAATATTTCCAGGAACGCGATTTCGTCTATGTGCACACCCCGTTGATTACCGGGAGCGACTGTGAAGGCGCCGGTGAGATGTTCCAGGTAACCACTATGGATCTGACCGCCATTCCCCGGCAGCCGGATGGTTCTGTCGATTTCACTCATGATTTTTTTGGCAAGCCCACCAATCTGACTGTCAGCGGACAGTTGAACGGCGAAACCTATGCCATGGCTTTCCGCAATATCTATACCTTTGGCCCTACCTTCCGGGCGGAGAATTCCAATACTACCCGCCATGCTGCTGAATTCTGGATGATCGAGCCGGAGATGGCTTTTGCTGATCTGCAGGACAATATGGAGATTGCCGAGGGCATGCTGAAATATATCATCCGCTATGTCCTGGAGCATGCCCCGGAGGAGATGGCATTTTTCAACAGTTTTATCGACAAAGGGCTGCTGGATCGCTTAAACGGTGTGCTGAACTCTGAATTCGCCCATGTGACTTACACAGAAGCGATTGAAATTCTGGAAAAGAACAATGATAATTTTGATTACAAAGTATCCTGGGGCTGTGATTTGCAGACGGAGCATGAGCGCTATCTGACTGAACAGGTCTATAAGCGCCCGGTCTTCGTCACTGACTACCCCAAGGAAATCAAGGCTTTCTATATGAAGATGAACCCGGACAACAAGACGGTAGCTGCTATGGACTGCCTGGTTCCTGGCATTGGCGAGATCATCGGCGGCAGCCAGCGTGAAGATGATTATGATAAATTGCTGTCCCGCATGAAAGAACTGGGCCTGAAAGAAGAGGACTACGGTTTTTATCTCGATTTGCGCAAATATGGTTCCACCCGTCATGCCGGCTTTGGCCTGGGATTTGAACGCTGCGTGATGTATCTGACCGGTATGGGCAATATCCGCGACGTTATCCCCTTCCCGCGGACCGTCAATAACTGCGAGCTGTAGCTTCTGTAAACTGCTGCCAGACATCAGCTATCACAAGGAATCCTCCGCCAGCCTGCCGTACAATTATCACCATTAAAAGGAGTTGCCATGAAATTTATCCACACTGCTGACATTCATTGGGGTATGAACCCGGATCACGATAAGCCCTGGAGCCGTGACCGTGCTCAGTCAATCAAAGACACCTTTGCCAAAATTGTCCGTCAGGCCAAGCTGCGGGATATGGACTTTCTCTTTATCGCCGGCGATCTGTTTCACCGCCAGCCTCTGCTACGGGATCTGAAAGAGATCAATTATCTTTTCTCCACGATTCCCGGTATTCAGGTTGTCCTGATTGCCGGCAACCATGACTATATCCGCCCCAACAGTGCATTGCACAGCTTTTCCTGGTGCTCCAACGTGACCTGGCTGATGGAAAAACAGCCGTCCACCGTCGTCTTCGAAAAGCAAAAAGTGGATGTCACCGGTTTTTCCTACCATACAGCAGAAATCACAGAGCCGTTGCCCGATAAATTCCGCGCTCCGGCATCGGATTACATCCACATTCTGTTGGCTCACGGGGGCGATCAAAAGCATCTTCCCTGGGACAAAAAGTCCTTTGCCGATGCCGGCTTTTCTTATGCGGCTCTGGGGCATATCCACAAGCCGGAGCTGGCTTCCGATATGAGCTATGCCTATCCTGGTTCGCCGGAACCGCTGGATAAGACCGAGACCGGACGTCACGGCATCGTTCTGGGTGAGATCAGTCCCGCCACCCGCCAGGTCACACGGTTGGAATTTCTTCCTTTATCCCAGGCCCAGTATATCCCTCTGGTGATTCATGTGACTCCTGCCACCACCAATGGCGAGCTGGGCAACCGGATTATGGAAGAAGCCTCCAAAAGAGGGCTGGAACACATTTATCGGTTCCGTATCCGGGGCAAGCGGGATCCCGATATTCAATTTGACTTGAGTTTTCTGGAGCGAAAGCTGCAAGTGATCGAGATTATTGACGAATCGGAACCGCAGTATGATTTCAGCCGGCTCTTTGCAGAGCATCCTGGCGACATGATCGGTTTTTATATTCGTGCTTTAGAGAAAGAGGAGATGAGCCCGTTAGAAAAAAAGGCTCTTTACTACGGAATTGATGCTCTTCTCTGCACCACGGACGAGCGTAGATAGGAGGACTGGCAGGATGAAACTACTGGATTTACACATCGATGGTTTCGGCAAATTCCACAACCGCGATATCACCTTTGCCGATGGCCTGAATATTGTATATGGCAAAAATGAAGCCGGCAAATCCACCATCCATACATTTGTCCGCTGTATGCTGTTCGGGTTGGAGCGCAGCCGCGGCCGTGCTTCCCGAAACGATACCTATTCTCACTTTGAACCCTGGGATAACAAGGCAAACTATGGCGGACGGATGCGGGTGGAACAGGGCGGCATGGTTTATCGCATCGAAAGGAATTTTCAAAAGGATCAGAAATCCTTTCTCATTGTCAATGAAACTCTCGGCAAACAGATGGAGCCCACAAAGGCATTTCTCGATCAGCTGCTTTGCGGCCTGAGCGAGACCACTTATGCCAATACAATCAGTATCGGCCAATTAAAAAGCGCCACCGACAGCGGCATGGTAGCCGAGCTGCGCAATTATATTGCCAATATGAACACAACTGGCAATATGTCCCTCAATATCACGCGCGCCACCTCCTATTTGCGAAGCCGGCGCAAGCAGTTCGATCAGCTCCTGGATCCGGAAGCCGCCCGCAATTATGCGGTTCTTCAAAGCGAGATCCGAACGATTGAAAAAGAGATCTCTGCTCCGGAATATGAAAACCAGCTCCAGGAATATCAAAATATGCGCACGCAGGTTCACAGCCAGATCTCTCAAAAGCAGGAGGATCGGGAGGCTCTTCTGCAAAAGATCGCTTCCGGGCGGCAGATGTTGTCCGGTGCACAATTTTCCGATGAGGAGTCCGTTTTGCAGTATCAGGAAGAAACCGTTCATACTTATGAAGCTTATCAGGCCGCCAAAGCTGCCTGTGAAAGGAAATCCCGTTCCGTTTTTGCCGCACTCTCTCTCATCATCGCCCTGCTTACTGGTATTTTTACGGGTGTGGTCGTCATGCAGGAGCATGCCCGGCAGGTAGCCCTTTCTGCCGGCAACTCCTCGCTGGCCTTCAGCCTCCAGGATCCTGCCCTTCTATTGATCGGCCTTCTGGCTGTTTTGACACTGGTTTTTGCCGTCACCGGCATCTCATTGCTTCTTGTCCGCAAGCGCAATCAAAAAGATTTAGCTTTTACCGGCAAACTGCTCCAGGAAGTATTTTCCCGCCATCTGGGTGACTCTGCCGTCTCCGAAGAAGCCATGGAAGCCTTTCTTTCCCGCATGGAAGAGCACGTCCGGCTAAGTCAGCTGCTGGTACGTTCCGAAGCCGCCGTGGAAATACAGGCGGATGAAATCGCCCAGTTGAAAAAGCGCGCTTCCTCCTGTGATGAAATCATCACCCAGCAGCAGCGGACCCAGTGGGAGCTGGAAAAAAAGCTCGATCGGCTGGCCCAATGTAAAGATCAGGTAGAAGCCTTAAGCCAGGTACTGGAAGAAAATGATCGAATCCATGAAGAGATCGCCGCCATCGATCTGGCTCTCGATACCATGACAGATCTGTCTTCTACCATCCGTGACTCCTTTGGACTGCATCTCAATAAAGCTGCCTCGGATATGATCGCGGAAATAACCGGTGGCATCTATGACAGCATGAGTGTAGATGAAAACCTCAATCTTTTCATGAATACCCGCACCAAGCTTGTTCCCGTGTCTCAGGTCAGCAGCGGTACTATGGATCAGGTTTATCTTGCCTTGCGCCTGGCCGCTGCAAGGCTGGTTCAGGAAGGCCATGATCACATGCCTCTGATATTTGACGACAGCTTTGTCCAATACGATGACGATCGGCTGCGAACGGCTTTAAAATGGTTGTCACGCGCTTATGAAAGCCAAATCATTATCTTCACCTGCCATCAAAGAGAAGCCCAGATGATGACCGCCAACCCGATCAGCTTTCACCTGATCGAAATTTAGCAAAGAATGCAAACTAAAAGCTGCCCTTTTTGCCATGCCTCTTTAAGGCGCCGCAAAAGGGCAGCTTTCTTTTATCATTTTCCATCATATACTCAGCTACCGGCAGAAATCACAGGCGAAGTCTCACTTGCTGTCTCCTCATCCAAGACATCCTCCCTTGTTTCTACCGCCTCTGTCTCCTTAGAATCATCCGATACAGGAGCAGTCTCCTCCGGTCTAACCCCATCTGTTACCGGAACTGTCTCTTCTAGCGACGGCGTATTTATAGCCATCTGAGGCGCCGTGGTCTCCGGCTCTTTTCTGACAATGTTTTCAATCTTACCGATATTAACCGTGGGAAGGCTCTCCGCACCACCCGTATTCATCCGATAACGAATCAACCCCTGAAACTCGCCGGAAAGCGTAATCTTATCCCCGGTAGATAATGTGCCGTCCACAATGCTCTTCTTATATTCACCAACCACGCGGTTCTTTTTCTCTCCATCTACTGCCAGGACTATCTGCACAGAAGTATTGCCCACTGCCGCCGAACGAATAATCTCACCTGAAAATTTGACTGTCTTTTTCTGATACGTCTCCGGATTCTTTGTCATCTTTTCATAATCCGTATCTTTGTCCGCCTGTATGGACTCTTCTTCTGCCTTTAGCGACTCCCCCGCGGCTTGCAGGGATTCCTCCACTGCTTTCAAGGATTCTTCTGCTGCCTGCAAAGATTCTTCCGCCGCTTTTAAAGATTCCTCCTCCTTAGCGTTTTCCGCTTTTTCCGGGGCGCTCTCCTCCTGGCTTTCTGCCGCACTCGTCTCCACAGCTTCCTCAACCATCACTTCCGTAGCCTCCGCCGGACTGCTCACCGCAGAACATCCTGCTGCCAGAAGCATGATCCCTATCACTGCCCCTGCATAGTTCCCTTTCATCCCAGTTTCCTCCCATAATTTTACAAATTATATTCCATCTATCATTTTAATCTTCTTTATCATTGCCGTCAATCCCTATCTTCACGATAAGCCTAATTAAAGAAGGAATGGAACCATTGCTTTATTAAAAAAGCACAGCGGAAACAAAGCTCTCATAAAATAGAATAATAATTTCTCTGGAGGTTTCTATGCCTCAATACGCACCAATATCCGGAACTATACTTCAAATTGATTATCCGGAAATCACTTCCACACAGGATAGCTGCGGGTTTCGGATCGCCCTGCAAAGCATGAATCAGGGAATTGTCAATTTTACTATAACCGGCTCCACTTATATTCTTGACAGCCATCCCCTGAAAGTTGGTGATTTGGTAACTTGCTTTTACTCTCTTTTAGCTCCCGTGCCTTTGATTTATCCTCCTTTATATCAGGCAATCGTCGTAGCCCCTACTCCTTTTGGCACTTCTGCTGTCCTTGATATTTTTACCTGGCTGCCTGCCAGCCGCCAGCTGGCCAACTCGGATGATACCCTGCGTCTGAATCACGCAAATCAAGCACGAACCCTACTTCCCAATGGCCAGCCCTTTACCGGCACTCTGTCCGGCAAACTGCTTTTAGTTCTTTATCGCGCCACCACCCGTAGTATCCCTGCGCAAACGGTTCCTGATGAGATTATTGTATTTTGCAACCAATAATAATGAGGGCGTTACAAAATAAACCGCCCGTCATTTCTCTATCCCGTGTTCGGGTGGTTTATCTTACAACGCCCTCCGTTTAATCTTGAAAACATTCATCCTTCGAGGTAAGAGGCCAAATCAGTTATTGATAAATCGGATATTTCTCACAGAGCTTTGTCACTTCTGCGCGGATATAATCTGCTTGTTTCTCAAAGTCTGTGGCCGCCAGCCAGATACACTCGGCTACCTTCGGCATATCCTCTTCCTTTAATCCCCGGGAAGTAATCGCCGGCGTACCAATCCTCACACCGGAAGTGACGAAAGGACTTCTCGGATCGTTTGGCACGGTATTCTTATTTAACGTAATATATACCTCATCACAACGATTCTGAAGCTCCTTGCCAGATACTTCCAACCCCCGCAGATCAACCAGCATCAGATGATTATCCGTGCCACCGGTCAACAACTTAAAGCCTTGCTTTATCAATGCATCTGCCAGAGCAGCTGCATTCTTGCGAACCTGTGCCTGATAAGCCTTAAACTCCGGCTTCAATGCCTCCCCAAAGCAAACGGCCTTCGCCGCTATCACATGCTCCAGCGGACCTCCCTGGCTCCCTGGGAAGATTGCCTTATTAAAGTTATACTTTTCCGCCGCTTCCTGATTGGCCAGGATCATCCCGCCTCTGGGACCACGCAATGTCTTGTGCGTCGTCGTAGTCACTACATCCGCATAGGGAATCGGGCTTGGATGCTCTCCTGCTGCCACCAAACCGGCAATGTGAGCCATGTCTACCATCAAAGCAGCTCCCACTTTGTCCGCCACTTCACGGAACCGTTTAAAATCAATTTCTCTGGCATAGGCGCTGGCTCCTGCCACAATCAGCTTCGGCTTGCTCTCAACCGCAATTCTCTCCAGCTCCTCGTAGTCAATATATCCCTCGTCATTGACCCCATAAGGTACAATGTTAAAATATAATCCGGAAAAATTCACCGGGCTTCCATGCGTCAGATGCCCGCCATGATTTAGATTCATACCCATAACGGTATCTCCCGGCTTCAGCATAGCTAAAAACACCGCCATATTTGCCTGGGCGCCGGAATGCGGCTGCACATTGGCATAATCACAGCCAAAAAGCTTTTTTGCACGCTCAATGGCAATCGTCTCCACCACATCCACATATTCGCAACCGCCGTAATAGCGCTTGCCGGAATAACCCTCCGCATATTTATTCGTCAGCACGGTGCCCATCGCCATCATCACTGGCTCTGATACAATATTCTCCGAAGCAATCAGCTCTAGATTCCTTCTCTGACGTGCCGCCTCCTGCTCAATTGCCTTTCCCACCTCCGGATCATAATCCGTGAGCAATTTCATAACATCATTTACCATAATGATTCTCCTTCTCTTCCAGAGCCTTTTTGATGTGTCTGATTATAGTACAGGACCGTATCCTATGTCAAGATTCTGCCATAGATTTTCCCTGATTCCGGTCAGTGTAGCTTATATTCCCGAATCACAATCTGCAACGACCTTTTTCCATTATACTCATTGATATCCGGATAATACACCACATCTATTTGCCTCTGTTCACCCAGCTCCTCCATAAAACGTTCTCCATCGGTAAACAGCATTCCGTCCATGACCAGCCCTTTCTCTGTCACCAGCGCCAGCTTCACGGCATTATGGTGTTTTCCCAGTACCCGGACACTGCGGATATACAAATTTTTCTGTGCAAATTGAGGCTTCTCATTTCCCTGTCCGAAAGGTTCTAAAAGCTTTAACTCCTGTATCAAAGCCTCGGTTATGTATTCCAGCGGCATCGCCACATCAATCCATATTTTAGGAATGAAATCCTCAGGCGTCAAAGTTGCCTGTTCATTCAGCCGCCGGCGGAACTCCTCCACATGGCATTCCTCCATAGAAAATCCGGCCGCCATAGGATGCCCGCCAAATTTCAGAAACAACTCCTTTACCCCGCACATTTCCCGATACATATGATATGCCTCAATCGAGCGTCCGGAGCCTTTGACACAGCCTTCTCCCCGAGTCAGCACAAAAACAGGGCGGTTCCATGCCTCTCTGACCCGGCCGGCGATAATTCCCGCCACCGACTCATGACAATCCGGCAGGAAAACCACCAATACGGAATCCTCCTGATATTGCTCCTCTACTTGCCGTAACGCTTCTTCCGTTCCCTGCTGCGTCATGGTTTTCCGTTCTTCATTAAGCTCCCGTAATTTTTCTGCGATTTGTACGGCCGTATCCTCCTCCTGACATAACAAAAGCTCCAGCGCCAGTTTTGCTGTCTGCAGCCGTCCGCTGGCATTCAGGCACGGCCCTACTACGAAGCCAATATGATAGGCGGACAGCGCTCTGATATCCAGTCCACAAGCTTCTACCAGCTTTCTCAGGCCGACACTTTTCGTTCTTGCTATTTGTTTCAGTCCCCACCGTACCAAAAGCCGGTTTTCGTCTTGCAGGGGCATCACGTCTCCGACTGTCGCAATTGCGGCGAACTCCAGCAGCTCTTCCCATTCTCTGACAGGCACATCAAACCTCTCGAACAGTACTTGTACCAATTTATACGCTACTACGCCACCGCAGATCCCCGCAAACGGATACTGGCACGCTCTCTGTTTGGGGTTCACAATCGCATTCGCCGGAGGCAAAATCTCCTCTCCGTCCTCACTTTGAGGCACCTCATGATGATCGGTAATCAGCACGGTCATTCCCAGCTCTCTGGCCAAATGAATTTGCTCAAAAGCCGCAATTCCATTATCGCAGGTAATAATCGTATCAATCCCTTCTTCACTGGCCAGACGGATAATCGACTCATTTATGCCATAACCGTCCCGAATGCGTTCCGGGATCTGATAATCTACGTTAGCCCCACATCGCCGGAGCCCTTGATATAACAAATAAGTAGAACAGATCCCGTCAATATCATAATCGCCCACAATTCGCATGCGCATACCGGCCTGGATCTTTTCCTTCAAGATCTCCACCGCCATATCCATATCCTTTAGCAAATGTGGATTATATAACTCTTCCCTTGTCCCATATAAATATCGTTCAATCTCCCGCTCTCCGATCACGCCCCGGTTGCGGATAATTCTTGCTGTCACTGGACTGATGCGAAAATGAGCTGCTATCGCCGAAAAATCCGCCCGTTTTGTTTGCAACATCCAGATGGTCTGTCCGTTTCTTCCCATGGTTTTCCCCTTATCTTCCGCATCTATTCTTCAAAATTGTCCTCATATGCTGCAAAGAAAACACACAAATGGGGATTTTCATTTTCCGCTTCCCGCAGCACCCGCACAAGCTGCCGGAAATAAACTGTCAGGGAATCCGGACTCTCTTCTCTTTCTCTGATGCCAAATACTCCCACACAGGTATCTTCTCCCCGTTCTGTCAGCATATCAAACAAAGCATCCAGATTTTTCCCATAATAATCAGGAAAACCCAGTTTCATCATCAGATATTCCTGTACCTGTCGTTTAGTATTCATCGTCCGGAAATCTAACAAGATTTTTTGCATTTTCCGCTTCCTTTCTCTAATAGAGCTGCTCAAAGGTCTGGTAATGATCCTCTGTATAGAAAATCAAGCCGTCATTGGAATAGATCAACCGTTTCGCCCCTCGGTAGCCCCCTTCATATTCCAAATCACACTCATAATATTTCCTTCCCTTTTTCTCCGGAAGCGCCCCCTCATAATTTCCAAAGTGGCTTCCTCCGATGCTCTTTCCTGGCGCCACTTCGTCGAGATTGCCTTTCTTATTATCCCATCCCAGTTCCTGCGCTTCTTTCTTTGTAATATAATTTCCCGGAAGATGCCCATATTCGTGCAGATAAAGAGCAACCTCATCCCTTAAAATATACTCCCCGTCCTCTGAGACGGCGATCCCTTCCGTCTCCTCCCCGGCCTGTCCGGAAGGCTCTGATGACGCCTCCGCCATACTTTCCGCAAAAACATCCTGGCTCTTACTGTCATCTTTCATCGTTCCTGCACAGCCAAATACCAGCGTCATAATCAGGAACACCAATCCTGCCAGCAGCCACATTCCCCGTTCACTTATCTTTTTCCACATATCGGCCTCTTCCTCCATACATCCAGATACTTCCTTTTTTAATACAGCAATATCAGTATCAATTTCATGATGTTGGGGTCAAAAGTTATTTTGCCCCCTATGGTACCACAGATTACTCCACATTTCATGCTCCCGCAAAAGCACCTCAAATTCGCTCATTTTTCTGTGAAAAATGGCTACTTTTCGGTGTTTTTGCGGGTCCCAAGTTCAAAAATCCTCTTGCAAGCAAGCTTGCATCGGATTTTTTGACCTTT
>CAJUPI010000074.1 GCA_910588125.1 uncultured Lachnospiraceae bacterium | reverse complement strand
TACGACAGCGCGGTTAACAGCCGCGTGCTCTACCGACTGAGCTATCGAGGAATACTTTTAACGAACGATAGATAGTATAGCAGAATTCTTTGAAAAATGCAAGGGTATTTTTTGAATTTTATTTTAGGATTCACAACTCTTTGAAGGACAAATTTATCAAGGACAGAAAGAACTCATGCCATTAAGTTCAGTTCTGAGTATTCCCAGTGCTAAACTTAATGACATGGATGCTCTCACTCTGCCTTTTTCGTATGTAAACGATTTAGTTCAAAATACAATGGCATCAGTACTGCATTTATAACCAGGGAGTAAAACAAAGGAAGCAGCGCTACCGAGATATCCCCACATAAGGAAGCAAAATCGGGATCTAGCATATGACGGCGCATTAGATTCACTGTGCTGATTGTAAAGCCGATGCTTCCCCAAATTAAACTGGTTCTGCATACCAGTTTAAGTGCATTCGCGCTGTCCCTTATCATTTCTGCTGTGCAATGGTTTCTTTTAATTAAATAGACAAATGCCTTTAGAAAGCTCCGCCAATACCCTGTACACAGCAACACTAGAAGGCAGGGAATCAGGATAAAATCCATGCTGATGGAATCTACAAAAAAGCAAGTTTTGTTGCCGATTCCGTATTTGACGATAAACAACACTCCTAAAATTAGGAAGACAAGCTTTACAAGTAAATTCGAACTTTTTTGGGCGTTATTTGCTTTTTGCTGCAATTCCACAAGATTTTCTTCTGCTCTTTTTTGATAATTTTCCATGGCAATCCTTTCTCCGCTGAGCAGTTCATTTGCGCTGATACCAAGTATTTTACATAAGTCCAGCATAATGGCGGCATCCGGAATGCTTTTTCCGGTTTCCCATTTTGATACTGCCCGGTCGGTAATATTTAACTTTTCTGCTAACTGTTTTTGTGTAAGCCCCTTCTCTTTTCGACAGGTTGCAACGAATTTTCCTATCGTTTCCTGGTTCATGTTTTTATCCTCCTTGCCATCAATCATAATAGAAAAAAAGTTGCTCTGAAACTAACCAACAGTTGATTTTGGCAGATTCAACCAGCAGTTGATGGCTTTTTATTCGATTATCTATGGTGAAACTTATTCAAGACGAGCTAGAGTCTTGGTCTAAAGAGCACAGCCACCACCAATGCCATTTAATTAATTTTCTCAGAAGGTACGCCATGGAAAAAGAAGCCTGGCCGGCCTGCCAGGCCGCCATACAGCAAAAGCCCCTGACACCTTGTAAAAACAAGATTTCAGGGGCTTTCTTATACCTGCGGGAGATGGGACTTGAACCCACACGACCATACAGCCACTAGATCCTTAGTCTAGCCTGTCTGCCAATTCCAGCACTCCCGCGAACTTTTGTAGTATAGCACATTTTACTGATTATGGCAATAGTTTTTAAAATAGTTTTTTATTTCCGGGTTTTTCAAAAAAAACAAAAAAATGGTTGACAGATTTCCAAAAGATGGTATAATGTGATTGTTGTATTGAGTTGTTGATACAGTGGTTTGCAGAAGTGGCGGAATTGGCAGACGCGCACGGTTCAGGTCCGTGTGGTAGCAATACCTTGTGGGTTCGACTCCCATCTTCTGCATGAGAAGCGCAAAGCCGTAGGATATAGAATCCGGTTTTGCGCTGTTTTTGTTTTACTTGACTAAGAATGCTTACCTGCTGAGGGTAGAACTCCTTTATGAAACAATATAATTATGGAAAAGAGGAAAAAGGATGGCCAAGGGAGAGATTCCGGCATTTTTGCGGGAAAAATTGCTGGCACAATATGGAGAACAATTAGTGGGAGGAATTTTGCAGGGATATGAAGAGAGGCCGGTAACCTTGCGGATAAATCGCCTGAAGGCAGAGCCAGAGTCGGTGGAGGAAGAATTAGAAAGAGCGGGAATTGCTTACCGTAAGGTATCTTGGAGCCGGGAAGCGCTAGTTTTGGAGAATATCCGGGAGGCCACCATTCGCAAGTGGGATCTCTATGAAACAGGGAAAATTTATTTGCAGAGCCTGTCTTCCATGCTTCCGCCGTTGATATTATATCCGGAAGCCGGGGAAAGTATATTGGATATGGCGGCTGCCCCGGGAAGCAAGACAACTCAGATGGCTGCGCTTTCCCGGAATATGGCTTCGATTACGGCTTGTGAGAAAAATAAGATTCGTGCGGAACGTCTGCAATATAATATTGAAAAACAAGGAGCCTCGAGGGTGTGTGTGATGGTGACGGATTCCCGCAAATTGGATGATTTTTTTTCCTTTGATAAAATATTGCTTGATGCGCCTTGCAGTGGCAGCGGAACTTTGGAGATAAGGGGAAATCATTCAAAAAATCCTTTCAGCCAGGAGCTTTTAAGACGTATGTCAAAGACGCAGGAGGAGCTTTTGCTAAAAGCATTGAAGCTTTTAAAACCAGGTCATGAGATGGTGTATTCCACTTGTTCCATTTTAGAGGAAGAGAATGAGCAGGTAGTGAGCAAGGTGATTAAAAAAAGCAGGGCGAAGCTGCTACCTATCGATACAGAAAGCTTTTCAGGAATTACTTTACTTCCAACTAATTTGGCCGGGACAATGTGTATATGTCCGGATTCTCTATATGAGGGATTTTTTGTGGCAAAAATACAAAAAGTGTGATGGAAAAGATATTGTTAAAAAGCAATAGAGTGGGAGGCAGCGAGAGGCAGCAGCCGGAAAAACATCTGGTAATTAGGATAAAACTGTTATATAATGAGAAAGATTGGAAAAAAATACACAAGAGGGCAGCAGCCTGAATATAAGATCTGGAGGAAGCTATGCTGACATTGGAAAATGTGTCCTTTGAGGTACAGGAGGAGAAGGGGCAGAAAGAAATTATAAGGAATATGAATCTGACCATAGACGATCATAAGTTTGTGGTGATTACTGGTCCTAATGGCGGGGGAAAATCCACACTGGCAAAATTGATTGCAGGGATTGAAAAACCGACGGAGGGAAAGATTTATTTTGAAGGGACAGATATCACGGATTTGAGCATCACAGAGCGTGCAAACCTGGGAATCAGCTTTGCATTTCAGCAGCCTGTACGTTTCAAGGGGATCCAGGTGCTGGATCTGATCCGGCTGGCAGCAAAAAAGAATTTAAGTGCGGCGGATGCCTGTCAATATCTTTCAGAGGTGGGACTTTGTGCCAAGGATTATATTAAGAGGGAAGTGAACGCCAGCCTTTCCGGAGGAGAACTAAAGCGAATTGAGATTGCCACAGTGTTGGCGCGGAATACCAAGATGTCGGTATTTGACGAGCCTGAGGCGGGGATTGATCTGTGGAGCTTCCAGAATTTGATTCAGGTGTTTGAACGGATGCGGGAGAGTACAGATGGATCGATCCTGATTATTTCTCATCAGGAGAGAATTTTGAATATTGCGGATGAAATTGTAGTGATAGCGGAAGGGCAGATTACCCGTCAGGGGCCGAAAGCGGAGGTACTTCCCACTTTGCTGGGAACTACATCGGCAGTAGATGCTTGTGCAAGATTTTATCAGGGAGGAGATAGGAGATGATGGACCGGATTCAGCAGAGAATTTTAGAGGAGGTTGCAGATCTCCATGAGGTTCCGGAGGGAGCTTATAATATTCGTGCCAATGGAGAGATGGCAGGGAGGAATACTACAGCAAATATCGATATTACATCAAAGACAGATGTCAGCGGCATCGACATCCGCATCCGGCCAGGGACAAAGCATGAGAGCGTGCACATTCCGGTAGTGTTGAGCCAAAGCGGAATGAAGGATATGGTTTATAATGATTTCTACATTGGCGAGGGCAGTGATGTAGTGATTGTGGCCGGTTGCGGGATTCACAATTGTGGAGATCAGGATTCTCAGCATGATGGGATCCATCGTTTTTATGTGGGAAAGAATGCCAGAGTAAAATATGTAGAGAAGCACTATGGCGAGGGGGATGGCAATGGCAGGCGGATCCTGAATCCGGTAACCGAAGTTACTATGGAGGAGGGAAGTTCCATGGAGATGGAGATGGTACAGATCAAAGGAGTGGATTCTACCGACAGGAAGACGAAAGCAAAGCTGGCAGCAGGGGCAAAGCTGGTAGTACGGGAGCGGCTGATGACCCATGGGAATCAATATGCGGTCAGTGATTATGTGGTGGAACTAAATGGCGGGGAAGCCAGTGCAGATGTGGTTTCCCGGTCTGTGGCGAAGGATAGCTCTTACCAGAAATTTGATTCCCGGATCGTGGGAAATGCTCCCTGTACTGGTCATACAGAGTGTGATGCGATTATTATGGGAGATGCGAAAATTCTTGCAGTTCCGCAATTGGAGGCCAATCATATTGATGCGGCATTGATTCACGAAGCAGCAATCGGAAAGATTGCCGGAGAACAGATCGTAAAGCTGATGACTCTGGGACTGACGGAAGAAGAGGCGGAAGCACAGATTGTCAATGGTTTTTTGAAGTAAATGATGTCCTATGTGAATAAGCGCATGTATGAAAAATAAGTCATCAACCGTTTTCAAACACGCCGTCTGCTGTTAATGAATTTTTCGTTGAAAAGCAGACTGTGTGTACGAAAAACCGTCCGAGCGCTGGATAAGGAAACGGTTGATGACTTATTTTATGGTATTGCTTTTCCGTTTTGGGCAATATGGTTTTCGATGATTATACGGAGGTTGAATCAGCATCCGGATCCTTTGTGGTATGTACGATCGGAGCGTCTGAGTCCGTCTCGGTGCCAGGAAGTCCGGTGAAGTTTAAATTGCGGGTTACTTTGGCATCGTAGGTCTGGGCTTTTAAGATTTCCCGGAAGTCTACACCTGTGGCCTCGGACATGGTATCAAAGACCTGCTGCATAACTGTGGCAGCATTGCCGGACACTTGAGTAACGCCAGAGCCGGAGTCTCCGCCGCCATAGATATTGACCTTGCTGATGCTGGCTAAGGGCTTGGCAATTTCTGCTGCCATCTGGGGCATGATGCTCAAAAGCATCTCCAGAATAGCGGCATTATCGTATTTGGAGTAGGCTTCTGCTTTCTTTTCCATACCTTCAGCTTCAGCTAATGCCTTAGCTTGAATGGAAGCAGCTTCGGCCTCGCCCTTGGCCCGGATACCGGTAGCTTCCTGCTCGGCAGCAAAACGGGCGGCTTCTGCTTTGGCTTTCATGGCTTCTGCTTCCGCTACAGCTTTGGCCTTCATAGCATCTGCCTCGGCCTGAGCCTTGGCTTTCATGGCTTCTGCTTCTTTTTCCTGTTCGTATTTTTTTGCCTCTGCTTCGCGCTGGCGTTTGGCAAGGATGGCAGCCGCTTCCTGTTCCACTTTGTAGCGTTCGGCGTCGGCTTTTTTGTTGATTTCAGCTTCCAGAAATTGCTGTTGAATGGCTACCTGTTGTTTGCGCAGTTCAGCCTCACGCTCGGCTTTGGCGATCTGGGCGTTCACTGTGGCAGTTTGGATGGTTTTCTGCTGTTCCTGCTTTTGGATCTCGTAGGCAGCGTCCGCCTCGGCTTTTTTGGTATCGGCATTTTTCTGTAGCTCGGACTTTCGGATAGCCAGTTCATTATTCTTTTGGGCGATCTCTGTCTGAGCAATTACGCGGGCGTCATTAGCGGATTTATCGGCTTCGGCCTGAGCGATAGCAATATCACGATCCGCCTGGGCTTTGGCGATAGCGGCATCTTTTTTGATGCGGGAGGTGTTGTCTGCACCGAGATCTTTGATGAGGCCATTCTCGTCCGTAACATTCTGTATGTTACAGGAAAGAATCTCAATGCCCAGCTTATCCATATCTTTGGAAGCCTTGGACATCACCTGATCGGAGAAGGAATCCCGGTCTGTGTTGATCTCCTTTAAAGAGAGCGTACCGATAATCTCACGCATATTGCCCTGGAGGGAATCCTGAAGATCCATCGTGATATCCAGAGCCTTTTTATTCAGGAAGTTCTTGGCAGCAAGCTTGATGCCGTCTGCAGTGGGCGAGATCCGGACCTTGGCCACCGCATCTACATTGACATTGATGAAGTCATTGGTAGGCACAGACTGCTCTGTCTTGATATCTACCGTCATCTGTCCCAGATAAAGGCGGTCTAAGCGCTCCAGATAGGGAATTTTGATACCGGCGCGACCGACTAAAACCCGGGAATCTTTTTTCAATCCGGAAATAATATAAGCCTGATCCGGCGGAGCTTTCACATAACCGCTGAAAAGGATCAGCAAAATGAGAACTACCACAGCTCCTATGGCGAGTATGGAAAGAGAGGAAGAAGCAAGTAAGTTAAGCATGAGAAACTCCTTTCGTGAAACCATTTTGAACACATACAAAATGTTATTTGAATTATAATTTATTTTATCGTTAATTGCCAGATGGCGCAAGAGAAAAACGATAAATGTAAGAAAATTTTCAGATATATAAAAAATTGAATAATCTCCTTAAAGTTAAAAATTAGAAATATTATATAAATAAACAAAGAATTACGAGCAAAAATCGAAATAAAAATCAAAATTATTCAAATAATTATATACAATTAGAAAATTAATAAAAAATATAAAATTTTTTACAAAAAAGTATTGACAAATTAAAGGCTATCTGCTATGATAAGTACAACAAAACAAGAGAGGACACAACAGAGGATAAGAGTTATCCTCACAAGAGAATTCTCATCGTAAGGGAAATCTCAAAAAATCTAAGTAAAGGAGGTACGGACCGCCGAAGACGTAAATTTCGTTTCTGCTATCAGAGTTGATAGACAGAGACAAAGGACAACGAATCTGCAAGGTAAGGCACGAAAAGAAGAGAAAAATCCAGAATAAACATTATCAAAAACTGAAAAGAATCGGTTTTGTTATATGACGAGAAAGTATGGCAGGGACGATATATTTCAGAATCGGATAATCAAGAATACGAAAGTGAGATGGAAGAGAAATCAGAAAAGTGTGACTACCAAAGCAGAGGGATATAATTTCATATAGAGGACACATAGGAATATGTGAAAAAGCAGTGGAAGGCGTAAAGAAGCTCATTGCTTAAAATGAAAGAAAAGAGAGGTACAATCCAGTGGACAACATGCATTGAAGCCGGATATCAACAAGAAGAAGGAATGTTGGTATCCGGCTTATTTTTGTTTTCGGAAAGAGTATCTCACAGATAGCGGGTTCAAAGCCCTGTAAGGTCAAAAGGTGGCGTGTATTCTTCTTTTGCGCTGCTTTTTTGTTGCATAAAGCCCTGGTCTAATCCGAGTCCGAGAGCACTTTCAACTACTTTTTGATATTCATAAGTGGTAATACGCCGATTCAGTTCCGGATATTGACTGCTTCTGTAAAAAGGGGTGTATTGGCTGAGAAGACTGATAAAATAACGCCCCTTGGGCAGGTATTCGGCTATCCAGTGAAGCAGGCGGATGGAATCGTCTTTTTGACCCGGTAAAACAAGATGGCGGATAATCACACCACGATCCATGAGTAAGAGATTTTCTTCTTTATGAAAAACCGGAGCGCCTGTCTGCGTAACCATTTGCAACACGGCTTGTGAGGCGACAGAAAAATAGTCTGCTGCTTTCGAATATCGTTTTGAGAGAGCGGTATCATAATATTTCAGATCTGGCAGCCAGATATCCACATAATCTTTTAAAGATTTTACGACTTCTTTTCTCTCATAACCACTGCAATTATAGACTACAGGAATATACAGCCGGTGGCGGATAAGATCCAGGGCAGGCAGAATGAGAGGCAGGTATTGGGTGGCTGTGACCAGATTGATATTGTGGGCCCCTTCCTGCTGCAGCCGGAGAAAGATATCTGCCAATTGACGGGAGGTCAGTTCCTTGCCGGTGTTGCCCTGGCTGATGGGATAATTCTGGCAAAAGCAGCAACGCAAAGTACAGCCGCTGAAAAATACGGTTCCACTGCCTCGTATGCCGCTGATACACGGCTCTTCCCAATGATGGAGCGCTGCCCGTGCTGCCCGTATAATGGCGGAGCATCCGCAAAAGCCTGTGGTTTGGGTCCGGTCAATTCCGCAGTTTCTGGGGCAAAGCATGCAATGCTTCATTGCCGGTTCACCAAAGATATTTGTCGCATCCTTCATAAATCCATTCCTTTCGGAAATTTTTATTTTTCTTACGAATCCCCTGAAGCAAAATGAGATGTTATGGGTAATACCGTAACATATTTTTTTCGTTATGGCAAGAAAAGGAACTTGAAAAACTCTTGCATCTGTTGTATAATCAATGCCATAAGAGAACGGGAAGTAATTCCTGGGAATGCTCGACAACCTTACCAATTTTGAACCTACATCTGTGACACAGGGATTCCAATATTTGTAAGTGGATGTCAGGCCTCCAGTGAGTGGAAGGCAGAAGCTTACGTGAGGTTGCCCACCTAGCAACGGCTAGGAGTCAATAAGTAAGACCGGCATTTCTGGGATTACAAAAGAAGAAAGCAGCGAGTAATCGCTGCTTTATCTTTTTGTTAATTTGTGGTAATCTATAAACATAATTGGAAATACTGATACCAGAATGTTCAAAAAACAGGACAAAAAAGGAGAACCCCCTCCGCAATGTTATTAAGTTAATTTTGGGGAAGGTACGCCATGAAACAAGGAGCGGGAAGCGGCCAGAAATGGCCTGCCGCTTTTTCCGGTTTCGGGATCAAGAATTCCTAAAATCTCTGATTTTTGCGAAAAGCGAAACGAAAATCCCCAAACTCGCTTCGCTCAGACAGAGTGGATTTTCGTTTCCAGGCAAAACTCAGGGATTTAAGGAATTCTAAATCCCTGCAAAGTCAAAAGCGGCAGGCCATTTCCGGCCGCTTCCCGCTCCTTGTTCCATGGCTGAATATTCTCAGGGCAAAACTTAATGATATTGCCCCCTCTGGGGATACCAAAATGTCCAAAAAAACAGGACAAAAAAGGAGAAACTATGAAAAATGATAAGTATCAGCGATATATTTATTGGGGAGTGACCGCATTTGCTGTACTAGCGTTAGTAATCGGGCTTGTTTTTTTTATGATTAACATCAGACAGGTACGGGAAATGCTCCATGTTTTTTTTCGGATTTTAGCGCCGATCACTTATGGTGCGGTGATGGCTTACCTAATGGCGCCGATCTACAATCGCGTACGGGATATGGTGGTTCGTTTAGGAGAAAATAGTCCGGCTTCCCGGCAGGGCCGGGAGGCTATGGGCAGGCTTTTGGCTACTTTGGTCAGTGTGGTAGTGTTGGTAGCCGTAGTGATCGGGCTGATTTCGATGTTGTTGCCTCAGCTGTGGGAAAGTGTCCGGGGAATTATAGAAGCCTTGCCTACCAGCATTAATAATCTGCAGATTTGGCTGGAGCAGCTGCTGGCGAATAATCAGGATTTAGAGGCGATTGTCCTGGAATATTACAATATGGCGGTATCTCAGCTGCAAGGCTGGCTCAGTACGAATGTGCTTCCCAATATGGACGCGAAAATTTATGGCTTTATCAGTGGCCTGTCTACCGGGATTTTCAGTGTGATTAATTCTCTTAAAAATATACTAATTGGCATTATTGTGATGGTATATTTATTAAATATGAAGGAAAAATTGCTGACCCAGGTAAAAATGATCCTTTATGGGGTATTCCCGTTGAAGATTGCGAATAAAGTATTGGAAGAAGGAAGGTATGTACATCAAGTGTTTGGCGGATTTATCATTGGTAAGCTGGTGGATTCGCTGATTATCGGTATTTTGTGTTTTGTATTGCTGAATTTTATGAAGATGCCCTACGTACTGTTGGTGAGCGTGATTGTAGGCGTGACAAATGTGATTCCTTTTTTTGGCCCGTTTATCGGAGCGATTCCGAGTGCGTTTTTGATTTTGTTGGTTAGTCCGGTTAAGTGTTTCTGGTTTTTGGGATTTATTTTATTGCTGCAACAGTTTGACGGAAATATCCTGGGGCCAAAGATTCTGGGAAACTCCACAGGTTTGTCAAGCTTCTGGGTTTTGTTTTCTATTCTGCTGTTTGGGGGGCTGTTCGGCTTTGTGGGCATGATTATCGGTGTGCCTACGTTTGCGGTATTTTATAAGTTGGTGCGGGAGCTGGTAACATGGTTGTTGGAGAGAAAACAGCTGTCTGTTGAGATTGAGCAGTATGGAAGGCTGGATTATATCGATGAGGAGAAAAGGACCTACATTGAAAAATAAAAAGCATCATATCAGAAAGAGGGCATTGCTTGGCTGGATGGCGATAGTGCCGCTGGTGGTGATTTCTTTGATTGTGATCATTATCCGTCATGAGAAAGAGGGAGAAGGCATTCCGCGATCACTGGCTGCCAAGTCGATTGTACTGGCTCTGCAGTCGCCGGAGGAGCTTGCAGAGTGGCAACAATCCTATAAGGCTTCTCATTTTCCGGCAAAAGCGCTGGAGGAGTGGTATGTACCCTATATGGATTATTTATATGAAAATGGCTATTTGTCTGAGGAGGAGACGCCAGCGTCCATGGAGACGGCTAAGGGAAAGCTGACTTATGGGGAGGCGGCCCGCATCGCAAAAGCCCTGTCTCCGGAGTTAGGGCAGCGGATTGCAGTAAACAAAAAGAATCGTGAGAAGCCATATCCGGAGGAATTATGGTGGCTGTTTTACGATTCTCTGCTGCGCTCCCTGGAACCGACAAAGCAGGTGGAACGAAGGAATATCTGTGTTTACGGCACTCCGGATAATATACCAGGCACGCCTTCCTGGATGGCGTACACCAGCTTAGGAGAAACCGGGTTTGCCGGGTTGGCATTGGATCCGTACATAGATCATGAGCTGGATGTTTATGTGCGGGGAAATGAGATCATTCATATACTGACAGATAAGGGACGGGAAGTGACGTATCGTAATGTATGGCTGATTGACGGAAATGAGGAGGAGCTTACGATTTATGTAGGGGATGTGGAACGCAGGATTCCATTTGCCAAAAAGTCAAAAAAGACAGAGAAGTATTTACATAATCTGGCGGATATTCAGCTGGAAAACGGAAAGATAACTAAGGTTTCCGTGAAAAAGGAGCGGCTTACAGGAAAGCTGCTTTCTGTACAGCCGGATGCCCTGGAAATTGAAGGCTATGGGGTGGTGCCGCTGGATGAGGAATATAAGGTTTTAAAAACCTATGGCGGGCTGGAACGGCTGGCTTTAGAGGATCTGCTGATTGGCTATGACATTCAGGAATTTGTGGCGGCAAATGGAAAGATCAGTGCGGTACTGACCGTGCGGGAATTCGATGCGGAGACGATCCGGGTGTTGCTGATGACAGAAAATTTTGGCGGAATCTATCATGAACAGGTGACGTTGTCCGGAGATAAGCCGCTTACGGTATCGTGGAAGGATCAGAGAATTTCGGTGGAAGCCGGAGAAGAAATAACCGTGGCTTTTGGTGACGAACGGCTTATCGATGGCAGGATGACGGTAACGGCGGCGGATGACGGAGAGATTCGGGTTGCTTCGATTAAGCGATCCGGAGAGGCGCCTTTTTATGGGGGAAGGCTGGAGCTGGTGAACGGAGAAGAGGGGCTGGTGCTGATCAATGAGCTTTATCTGGAGGATTATCTGAAAAAGGTGATTCCCAGTGAGATGCCGCCGGCATATGAAAAGGAAGCTCTGAAGGCGCAGGCTGTGTGTGCCAGAACTTATGCATATATGCAAATCCGGAGCAATACTTATCAGCAGTATGGCGCTCATGTGGATGACAGCACGAACTTCCAGGTATACAATAATATGGGGACGGATGCAAGGACAGAGGCGGCAGTGAATGAAACCTATGGGAAAATGCTGCTTTATGAAGGTAAGCCGATTACCACTTATTATTTTTCCACTTCTTGCGGGACTACGGCAGACAGCAGTGTTTGGGGAAGCGATCCCAAGCTGACTCCTTATCTGAAGGGAGTAACTTTGCAGCCGGGACGCAGGAATTTGGATTTGCATTCCAATGATGATTTTTCGGCATTTATTAAAAGGATGGATTACCCGGCCTATGACTCTTCGTTTCCTTTTTACCGTTGGAATGTGACAATTGGGGCGGATGTTCTTACCCGTAATATCAGTGAAGTAGGAACCGTGGAGGCTTTGCAGATTACGGAGCGCGGGTCCGGCGGAGTGGCACAGGTACTGTCAGTTAAAGGCAGTAATGGCGAAAAAATAATAACCGGGCAGGATCGGATCCGCTCGGCGTTGGGAGATGAAAGCCTGATTATTCATCGCAAAGACGGGGGGACTACGACGGGATGGAGTTCTCTTCCCAGTGGATTTTTGTCAATAGAAGCGGCAGGAAAAGACGGAAATGGAGTACAGCTTTTTAAGATTTACGGCGGTGGCTATGGCCATGGGGTCGGTATGAGCCAGAATGGAGCACAAGGTATGGCAAAAGAGGGAATGACGTATGAGGAAATTTTGAAGTTTTTCTATGACGGAGTGACGATTGAGCAACTAAATCATTAAAAAATACCCCATCCGCTGCACAAAGCCAACGGATGGGGCATCAAAAAGGGGAGGATAAGTATTTCTACTCTTCCATTATGAAAAGAGCATCGATACATTTTCATTATCACCAGAATCTTCCCGTTTATACAAATTAATCAGGAAAAATTAATTTTTCGATACAGATATTCCGGCAAGCCGTTTTGCATGGGAGGACAGACGTTTCCCTGGATCAGAGGTAAAGCATAGTCGATATATGCTTTTGTCACATCGTTACCTTCCCTGGAAATCCAGGATAAAGGAACGGTCTTTTCCTGATTGCAGACCATGTTGACATCCACGGAACAGAAGGCCAGCTCATAAGTCTTTATATCTGCCTTGCGAAGGAAGGCGGCCATGATACCGGTTTCGCCATTTAGTGCATATTGCACGCCCATCTGCCCGGCTTTTTCTGCCTCTTCAATATCTGTCATCGATGCCAGGATACCGGAGCAGCGCTGGCTGACATTCAGATCCACAGAACGGACCTTTACTCCAAAACGCTCCCTTATAAAACGTTCTAGCACCCTGCCGCATCCGGTCAGCATTTTGTGTCCGAAATTGTCCAGCAGGTTTTTTCCTGTCGGAGAATTGTTTAAAACAGAGGGGCTTTTTTGCAGGAAGAAGTCTAGCTTTTGTTCGCTGTATTCGCAGAGAAAAGTTCCTTCTGAATCAGTTAGCCCTTCGGACACACAGACTACCAGGCAGTGCCTTTGCTGCAATTCTCTTTCTACATCTTTGGCAAATTGTTCCAGGGAGAAAGGGATTTCTGGCAGATAGATAAGAGCCGGATTGTCTCCTTGTTGTCGTCGGGAAAGTGCGGCGGCGGCTGTCAGCCATCCGGTGTGACGTCCCATCAGCTCGATGATGGTTACAGATTTTTGGTGATATACGGAGGAATCCAGCACAATTTCCCGCACAGTAGCAGATACATATTTGGCAGCGCTTCCAAACCCCGGAGTGTGATCTGTGAGAATCAGATCATTATCAATCGTTTTTGGTATACCTACAAAGCGGATATCGCTGCCATTTTGGGCGGCATAGCGGGAAAGCTTACTGACTGTGTCCATGGAGTCATTGCCGCCGATATAGAAAAAGTAACCGATATTTAGTTCGTCAAATTTTGTAAAGAGCAAAGGATAGATGGCGTCATTTAGATCCTCCGGAAGCTTATACCGGCAGGAGCCAAGATAGGCGGCGGGAGTGATCCGAAGGCGCATCCGTTCTTTCGGGGAAAGCTCTGCACCTAAATCCATATACCAATCTTTCAAAAAGCCTTCAATTCCATGGATCATGCCATAAATCTTTTCGATCCGGTTGTCAGGAGAGAGGCATTTCTGAATCACACCGCATAGGCTGGCGTTGATAACGGCAGTGGGGCCGCCAGACTGACCGACAATTGCATTTCTTTTTGTCATTTTGGGAAATCCTTTCGTAATTTATGGTAAAGTACCCTCTGTCGACAAGAAAACTCCTTCCGACCTTTGTGATTATAATGGCCAAATGCATATGCGTCAATGGTTTTTGAAAATTTGAGATTGGCTCGGAAATAAGCTGATGGAATAATAAAAATGGAAATATATGTAAAAATAGTTATTCTTTTTAAAATACCGCCGATATAAAAAACATAAAGCGGGAATTTAAAGTTTAGTAGAACACAAAGCTATGTGAACGCTTTACGTAACCCTCCAGTGCATGGGCCCGGACCGGGGGGGGGTAGAACAGGG
>CAJUPI010000073.1 GCA_910588125.1 uncultured Lachnospiraceae bacterium | reverse complement strand
TCCCGCTCCTTTTTCCATGGCGTACCTTCCAAGAAAATTAACTTAATGACATTGGTGGCAACCGGCAATTCTTTGGGGAACGATTTACCAGCGATTTGTCTGGTTTTTGATAGAAAATTTTGGCGGTTATGCCCATTGCTGTAACGCGATGCAGCAGCGTATGGTATGATAGCATATATGAGAACAGAAACAACATATGAGGAGAGGATGAGTATGCGATTTTTATTTGCTTCAGATTCGTTTAAGGGGACGATCACTTCGGAACAGAGTATCCGTCTGCTGACAGAGGCGGCAAACAAGGTTTTTCCGGGATGTGAGACGGTTGGAGTGCCGGTGGCAGATGGCGGGGAGGGAACTGTGGAGGCGGTGATAAAGGCCACGAAAGGCAGATGGCGCCGGTTGATGGTACATGGGCCATTAATGGAAGAGGTGGAGAGCTTTTATGGGATTTTTCATGAGGATTCGGCAGTGATTGAGATGGCGGCGGCCTCCGGATTGCCGATGGTGCCGCCAGAAAAGAGGAATCCTCTGCACACAACCACTTATGGCACCGGAGAGTTGATTCGGGATGCGCTAGAACAGGGAGTGCGCAAGCTGACGATTGCGATTGGAGGCAGTGCAACGAATGATGGCGGTATGGGAGCAATGCGTGCATTGGGAATCCGTTTTCTGGATGGCAAAGGAAAGGAACTGACAGGAGTCGGTTCGGATCTGGCCAGAGTTGTGGATATTGATGTGAGCGGTCTCTATCCGGCGGTAAGGGAGGCACAAATAACAGTAATGTGCGATGTGAAAAATCCACTGACAGGACCAAACGGTGCGACGTATACCTTTGGTATGCAAAAGGGAGGCACGCCGGAGATACTAGATCAATTGGAAGAAGGAATGAAGAATTATGCCGCGGTGATGCGGGAACGTATGGGAATCCATGTAGAAGAGCAGGCTGGTGCCGGCGCGGCAGGCGGCTTAGGTGCAGCGCTTTGTGGATTCCTCAATGCATCTTTAAAGTCAGGAATCGATGCGGTTTTGGATCTGATTGATTTTGACAGCCTTTTGGAAGGCACGGATTTGGTAGTTACCGGTGAAGGGCGCATTGACTGGCAGTCGGCATATGGCAAAGTACCCAGCGGGATTGGGAAACGCTGTAAGGCAAGGGGAATTCCTGTGGTTGCCTTAGTGGGCGGTATGGGCTGGGAGGCAGAGAAGATATTTGAGTTTGGTATTGACAGCATTTTGCCAACGATTAATGGCGCTATGGATATCCGGGAGGCATGTGACCGCGCTGAAGAGTTGTATGCAGATGCAGCAGAAAGAATGTTCCGGATGGTACGGATTGGTATGGAAATGGAGGCAGGTAAAAAGAAATATTTTCGTAATAAAAATCAAAATTTTTGAAATAACAATTGACAAATCGAAAATATCTTGGTATTATAAACTTACGCTGTTGAAACAAAAGTTAATAACTGTTGGTTCAACAAAAAATAGAAGGAGGAGAAGGTACAATGATCTACACGGTAACACTCAATCCTGCCCTGGACAAGACAGTGGAAATCCCGTCATTTACCATTGACAGCGTGAACCGTATTACGCAGATGCGTACGGATCCGGGCGGAAAAGGTATCAATGTATCAAAGGTTATCCAAAAGCTGGGCAGTAAAAGCATTGCCACCGGAATACTTGGCGGCGCCACCGGGAAGGCAATTCAGTCGGCATTGGAGCATATGGGGCTGGAGACGGACTTTCATTTTGCGAAAGGGGAGACTCGCACAAATCTGAAGGTGGTGGATCTGGTGGGCCATACCAACACGGATATTAATGAGCCGGGAATCACGGTTTCCGAAGAATTGTTGGACGGACTTTTAAAGGAACTGCTGGCAAAGCTGAATAAAGAGGACATCGTGGTTTTATCGGGAAGCTTGCCAAAGGGAGCACCGAAGAATACTTATTATATCTGGGTGAAAGCTTGTCGGGAAACAGGGGCCAGGGTGATTTTGGATGCAGACGGAGAGCTGCTATCAGCAGGCCTTAAAGCCGCTCCCTATCTGATTAAACCAAATAATCATGAGCTTTCCGGCCTTTTGGGTGAGAAGCTGGAGACTCCGAAGGAGTTAGAGCAGGCCGCCCGCAGCCTGATGGAGAAGTATGGGATTGCTAAGATTGTCGTATCCATGGGGGGAGAGGGAGCTCTGTATGTGACAAAGGATAAGACCATCTATGCCGAAGGCCTGAAGGTACCGGTGGGGAGCACCGTGGGAGCCGGAGACAGTGTGGTTGCGGCGTTAGCAGTGGCAGAGGAAGCAGGGATGAGCCTTGAGGAGGCAGTTCGTCTTTCGACAGCTACCGGGGCAGCCAATGTGATGTGCAGTGGAACACAGGCAGCAGAGTATGATGTGATCGATGGATTGATGCCCAAGGTGGTATTTCGCAGCCTGTAAATGAGAAGATAAAGAAGTCCATATGAGAGGGAGTATTGGAACGATAAAACTAAAAGTTTTTGTTGAAACAACAGGAAAATTTCGTTATTATTGAGAAAGGAGTTTTTATTATGAAAGCAAGGGGCGTTAGATTACATGGAGCAAATGATCTGAGACTGGAAGAGTTTGAGCTGCCGGAGATCACGGATGATGAGATCCTGGTTAAAGTGGTTTCGGACAGTATCTGTATGTCTACCTATAAATGCGCGATTTTGGGAGAAAAGCATAAACGGGTTCACGACGATGTGGCAGAACATCCGGCGATTATGGGACATGAATTTGCCGGGGACATTGTCAAGGTAGGCAAGAATCATCAGGATACCTTTAAGCCGGGAATGAAGTTTACCCTGCAGCCGGCATTGAATTATAAAGGAACGATGTGGAGCCCGGGATATTCCTACGAATTCTTTGGCGGAGATACCACTTACTGTGTGATTCCGGCAGAGGTTATGGAGCTGGGCTGCCTGCTGGAGTATAAAGGGCGGGCTTATTATGAGGCATCTCTGGCGGAGCCGATGTCTTGTAGTATTGGCGCTTTCAATGCGGCTTATCATACTCAGATGGGTGTATATACGCATCAGATGGGGATCAAGGAAAATGGCAAGCTGGCGATCATGGCCGGTGCCGGTCCTATGGGCCTGGGAGCATTGACTTATGCCCTGCACCGGGATGTACGCCCCTCCATGGTAGTGGTGACGGATTTGGCGCAGGATCGTCTGGATCGGGCAGCACAGCTGTTCCCACCGCAGGAATATGCCAAGGAGGGCATCGAAGTTCATTTTGTCAATACCGGCAAGTTTGAGGATCCGGTGGCAGAGCTGATGCGGATTTCCGGCGGTACGGGATACGACGATGTACTCTGTTACGCTCCGGTGGCTGCAGTAGTGACACAGTCCAGTGCAATTTTGGGACGTGACGGATGTCTGAATTTCTTTGCTGGCCCGACAGACAATCAGTTCAGCGCTACCATGAATTTTTATGATGTACACTATAATTCCACTCATGTTATGGGGACCACTGGCGGGAATACCGCAGATATGATAGAATCCCTGGAGCTGACAGCAGCTAAAAGGATCAATCCGGCTGTGATGGTAACACATATCGGAGGATTGGATGCTGCGGCAGAGACGACCCTGAATCTGCCGAAGATTCCGGGAGGTAAGAAACTGATCTATACCTGGCTTTCCATGCCATTAACGGCATTGACTGATCTGCGGGCAAAGGGAGAGGAAAACGGAGATTCCCGTCTGATCGCCCTGGCGGATATTGTGGATGCGCACCAGGGATTGTGGTGCCCGGAGGCAGAAGAGTATTTACTGGCAAACTTTATTGATGAATAAGAATGCCGGAACCCCGTCCGCGGTGTTTCCGGCATGGACGGGAGGTAGATTTTGGATTCTATGGAAACGCGCAGAAATGCGATTGTTGAACTGATAAACGAACATGGAACGGTGAGTTTTGCCCAGATTAAGAAAGCATTTGCCCCGGTGTCTGAGATGACACTGCGTACGGATTTGAAGATTTTGGATGAGGCAAAGCGGATTGTGCGGGTTCACGGAGGGGCGAAATCCGTTCAGGTAGTCGTGGGAACAGATGATTATCTGAGCAAGCGTGCAGTCCGCAATATTCCGGGAAAGCAGAGGATTGCTGAAAAAGCACTCTCTCTGCTGAGGCCGGACACGACGATTTTTGTGGACTCCGGCAGTACCACTACGATACTGGCCAGACAGTTTCCGGATCAGTCAAATCTGATCTATACGACCGGGCTAAGCTGTGCCACGGAGCTGGCTAATCTTTCCAGGCCGTCGGTGATGCTTCCGGGAGGAAGATTGAACCGGTACAGTCAGAGCGTATATGGAATTTCGGCAGTCAGAGAACTGGAGCGGGTGAATTTCAGCCAGACTTTTTTGGGAGTTACCAGCTATAGCCTGGACACGGGCTTTACCTGTGGGAGTGATGAGGAAGCTATCTTGAAACAGACGGCGATCCGGCAGTCAGAGCAGGTAATCGTGCTGATGGATTCTTCAAAGGTGGGGACGAGGAGTACCTTTAGGATCTGTGATTTGCCGGAGATTGACGTGCTGGTTTCTGATGATAACCTGCCGGAGGCATTTCTGGCGGAATGCCGCCGGTTTCAGGTGCCGGTTTTATAAGTTTTTTGTCAGTTTGACATTGCTCTGCTTATGTAGGAGGGAATGTCTTGAAAAATAGTGTACAGAGATTTGGTAAATTTTTGTCGGCAATGGTGATGCCGAATATCGGCGCTTTGATCGCCTTTGGCTTTTTGGCTGCTTTGTTTATTGACACTGGATGGATCCCGAATGAGGGGTTCAACAGTATGGTAGGCCCAATGCTTACGTATTTGATTCCGGTGCTGATTGCATCCACCGGAGGCCGGATGATCGGTGGAGATCGCGGCCGGGTGGTGGGAGCGATTGCGGTGATCGGTGCGATTATGAGCAATACCTCGATTACCATGTTGATGGCAGCGATGGTGATAGGGCCGTTAGCCGGTTTTTGCATTAAAAAGTTTGATGAGGCCATGGATGGCCATATGCCGGCCGGTTTTGAGATGTTGATCAACAACTTTTCAGCAGGTATTATCGGTATGCTGCTGGCTATGTTAGGCTATCTGGTAATCGGCCCGGTGATGAGTGGAATTTTAAGCGTGATGTCTGCCGGTGTGAATGTTCTGGTGGAAAAGGAGCTTTTGCCGTTGGTGGCCGTATTTATTGAGCCGGCCAAGGTGTTATTTTTGAATAATGCAATTAACCATGGGATTTTCACTCCGATTGCCACGGCCCAGGCAGCTGAGGCAGGCAAATCAATTATGTATATGCTGGAACCGAATCCGGGTCCTGGCTTAGGGGTCCTGCTGGCATATATGTTTTTCTGTAAGGATAAGGCGACAAAGGACTCGGCTCCTGGCGCGGTAATCATTCATCTGCTGGGAGGAATCCATGAGATTTATTTTCCCTATATTCTGATGAATCCGCTGGTAATTGTGGCGCCGATCGTCGGAAGCATTGTTGGCATTTTCTGGTTTAACATGACTGGTTGCGGCCTGGTGGGTCCGGCTTCTCCGGGTTCTATTATTGCCTATCTGATGATGACGCCAGGGCCGGATATGCTGAAGGTGATTGCCGGAGTGGCGATTTCCGCCGGAGTTTCCTTTGCGATTGCATCGGTATTAGTGAAGATGGCCGGGGGTAAGAGCCTGGAAGAGGCTCAGAGCGAGATGGCGGCTATGAAGGCAGAGGCCAAGGGAGAGACGGTGGTTCCGGGAACAATCGAAAAGGCTTCCGAAATTAAAAAGATTATTTTTGCCTGTGATGCCGGTATGGGTTCTTCCGCTATGGGAGCCACGAAATTCCGCAACCGCATCAAGGCTCAGAGGCCGGATATCGCAGTGACCAATACTTCTGTGGATAATATTCCGGCAGACTGCGATATTGCAGTAGTACAGGCAACGCTCGCTGAGCGGGCCAGGAAATCGGCTCCGCAGGCACAGCTGATCACCATTGGCAATTTCCTTGCGGATCCGGCTTTGGATGCTTTGTATGTACAGTTGACTACCGGAGATGCCCCGGCGGCCTCTGCCGGAGAGAATACGGATATTGTAATTCCGGATGTTCCGGTGAAAAAGCAGGTGATTATAGCGGAAGGGATACATCTGGGACAGAAGCCGGTAAGTAAGGAAGAGGCGATTCAGCTTGCCGGGGAGATGCTGGTGAAGCTGGGATACGTGGATGAGACATACGTGGATGCCATGCAGGAGAGGGAAAAATTGGTTTCTACTTATATTGGTATGGGAGTGGCGATCCCTCATGGCACGACCCAGGCCAAGGGAACGGTAAAAAAGACAGGTATCGTATTCTTCCAGTATCCGGACGGTGTGGACTTTGGAGCAGAGAAGGCTCAGCTGGTCTTTGGCATCGCCGGGATCGGCGATGAGCATTTGGATCTGTTAAGCAAGCTATGTACTTTGCTGGAGGATCCGGTCCGTCTGGAAACATTAAAAACCACAGACAATGTGGAATGGGTGCTGGAGCAGCTTTCCTGAGGGATAAGCAGAAAGAGTCCCTCTATTGGGAATGGATATCCAGCGGCAGTACATCATTCGGGATCCTCGATGAGAGATCCCGAAATTTTTTTGGTGTTATTTTCTGAGCCTTTAAAAAAGCGGCAACATTCACTGCGGCTTAAAGAAAGCTGCACGGCAATATCCTCCAGTGTGATTTTTTCACTGTAATGCCGCTTCATATACTGAATCACGATTTTCGGCCGATCGCTGTCCATAGATTCGGCAGGGGTGGGTTTGTTTGTGGAACGGTTTAATAGTTGAAAGGTAATTCTCCATATTTTGATAATTTCCATTTGGATATTCAGTTCCATAAGTTCTGGCTCATTCATTAAAAGATCACGTATGATCTGAAGCGATTGCAAAAGCTGTCCTGATTCCTGAGAATGCCGGGAGATTAGAAACGCCTGGGGAAAGGGATTTTGAATGATGGGGTACAGATACTTCAGGTAAATACGGTTATGTTCGTCTGGACAGATAAAGGATGGCGGGACATCAATACAAAAATAAGCAGCATTGGCTGAAGTGGTTCCTTTGGATAAATGAACCTGTTGGGTATTGATAAAAATGCCGTTGTCCTTGGTGACCCGGTAGGACCGGTTTGGCAGCAAAAAATCCACAGAACCTTCCGTCACCAGGCAGTACTGAAAAGCTTCGTTCGGGAACGGTCGGACACGGGATAAGGGAAATGGCGGATGGTTTTATTTTACAATACCATTTTCTGGCGATAAGGAGTGAGGATGATTCGTGTGTTTGATAAATATTTATACATATATAATTTTATTCTTGCAAAAAATAATATTAGGCCTTTTGTTAATAAAGAAAAGAAATTGTAGGATATGCCACAGGAAAAAAGGCTAATATATTTGTTTTTTTAGAAATATATTAATAATTTATAAAATATAAATAAAAGAAACATAAAAACAAAGAATTATCACAATATAAAAACTGTGAAATAAACAAGAAAATAATTGTGAAAAGGATTGACAATTCTATTCACTACATGTATAATAACACGAAACATCTGAACACAAGGAGGTATTTCCTATGAAAGAGAAAAAAAGTGGTGGAGCGTTGTTGGGAGCAGCATTTCTGATGGCTACATCAGCTATCGGACCGGGCTTTCTGACGCAGACGGCTCAGTTCACAGGTACACATAAAGGAAGCTTTGGATTCGTTATTCTGGTATCCATTATCCTGGCGGCTATCGCCCAGGTAAATATCTGGCGCGTTCTCTGTGTCTCCGGGCTGCGGGGACAGGATGTAGCGAACAAGGTGCTTCCGGGCCTGGGATATTTTGTGGCATTCATGGTGGCTTTGGGCGGCCTGGCCTTTAATATCGGCAATGTGGGAGGCGGTGCCCTGGGTTTCAATACCTTACTGGGAATACCTACTCAGGTTGGCTGTGCCCTGGCAGGGGTGATTGCTATCGCCGTCTTTCTGGTAAAGAATGCCAAGTCAGCTATGGATACTCTGGCAAAGGTGCTGGGCGGTATCATGATTGTGGTTATTTTCGGTATCATTGTTGTAGTGAAGCCGCCGGTAGGAGATGCATTAAAGAATACTTTCGTGCCTTCTGCAGGCGTTCCGAACCTGGTTCCGGCGATTATTACCCTGCTTGGCGGTACTGTGGGCGGATACATCACTTTTTCCGGCGCACACCGGCTGATTGATGGAGGAATCACCGGCGAGGAGAATTTAAAAGAGATCAATAAGAGTTCTCTGATGGGGATGGGGATTGCCACCATCGTCCGCATCTTCCTTTTCCTGGCAGTACTGGGAGTAGTCACAAAACTGGCGGAAGGAGTGACTCTGGATGCTTCCAATCCGGCAGCGGATGCCTTCCGTCTGGGAGCCGGAGCACTGGGCTATCGTTTTGCCGGGTTGGTGCTTTTGTGTGCGGCTATTACTTCCATTATCGGAGCCGCGTATACCTCAGTATCCTTTTTGAAGACCTTCCATCCGGCTATTGATAAAAATGAAAACTGGGTAATCATTGGTTTTATCGCAGTATCCACCATTATTATGATACTTTTGGGCCAGCCGGCTAAGCTGTTGGTACTGGCAGGAGCGCTGAACGGCCTGATTTTGCCGATTACCTTAGGGATCTGCCTGATTGCAGCAAAGAAGAAATCAATTATGGGCGAGAAGTATTCCCATCCCACGGTTCTGCTGATTTTGGGAGTGATCGTGGTGCTGATTTCTGCTTATTTAGGGATCACTACATTTATGTCTAATATGGGTAAGCTCATATAAAGCAGTGATGGTGAAAACGAAAACGGTAAAATGTCACAATGTCCGGCAAAGGTGTAATCAAAATGATGATTGCACCTTTTTGGGCATCCAAAGAATTGGAAAAGCGTGTTATCCTTGCGTTTTTCGGCTGAAAGAAAGGAGTGAAATTAACGAATATTATGCAGAACATCAGAATTTTAACAGCAGGAGATTCGTCCCTGCTGATAGAGTTTGGAAATGAGATCAGTCCCGATATCAACCGCAAAATTGCGGCGACTGTGGAGCTGATGCGGGAACAACACATCGAGGGAGTGGTGGATGTGATCCCGGCATTCTGTTCGCTCTTGGTGAACTATGATCCACGGGTGATCCGCTATGAAAAATTGAAGAAACGGATGGAGAGCCTGGTACGGATGGACATCAAGGTAGGAGAAGGAAAAAGGAAAATTTTTGAGATTCCGGTGCTATATGGGGGAGAATATGGCCCTGATTTAGGAACGATTGCGGAGCACGCAGGTCTTGGGGAGGATGAGGTGATCCGGATCCACAGCTCCCGGGATTATCTGATCTATATGCTGGGGTTTTTGCCAGGATTTTGTTATTTGGGAGGATTGGATGAGCGGATTCACACTCCCAGGCTGGCCAATCCCCGTTTGAAAATTCGTGCCGGAAGTGTGGGGATCGGCGGCTCCCAGACCGGGATTTATCCGCTGGATTCTCCGGGAGGATGGCAACTGATGGGAATGACACCGGTAAAGACCTATGATCCGGGACGGGAGGTCCCGATTCTGGTGGAGGCGGGCAATTACATCCGGTTTGTGCCAGTGGATGAAAATGAGTACAGGCAAATCCAGGCACAGGTGGAAAACGGCAGCTATCAATGTGTCATTCATGAGGAGGTGTAGCATGGGAATTCGCATTTTAAAGGCCGGTATGATGACTACGGTCCAGGATTTGGGGCGTACCGGCTATCAGAGCCAGGGATTTTCAGTGGCCGGAGTCATGGATGTGCGCTCATTTAAGATTGCCAACCTTCTTTTAGATAATCCGGAAAATGAGGCCGTGCTGGAGTTTGCCCTGATTGGGCCGACTTTGGAATTTACAGCGGGAACTTTGATTGCTATCACTGGTGGGGATTTTCAGCCTACCATTAACGGAGAACCGGCACCGATGTATACGGCGATTGACATTCATAAAGGCGATGTATTAAAATTTGGCAGCGCCCGGACTGGGAGCCGGGGATATATTGCATTTTCCAGTTATTTGAAGATTCCCGTGGTGATGGGAAGCCGCTGTACCAATATGAAGAGTTCGATCGGAGGCTTTAAGGGGAGAAAGTTGCAGGACGGCGATTATATCGGTTTTCGCATCAAACGGAGATACCTGCCTTTTTTCCTTTCCCGGACGTTGGAGCTGGATGAATTTAACCAGAATGACGTGACTTTACGGGTTGTGATGGGCCCTCAGGATGACCGGTTCAGCAAACAGGGCATCGAGACGTTTTTAAACAGTGAATATACGGTGACCAGTGATTTCGATCGCATGGGATGCCGCCTGGAGGGGCCTTATATTGCGAGAAAGGAAAATACAGATATGATTTCCGACGGGATTGCTTTTGGCTCAGTTCAGGTGCCGTCCCACGGAAAACCCATTATACTGCTGGCGGATCGTCAGACGACAGGAGGATATCCAAAGATTGCCACAGTAGCATCGGCGGATATTCCCTGGCTGGTTCAGTGCAAGACCGATCACAAGGTCCGGTTTAAGGCTATCCGTGTGGAGGAAGCCCAGCGGCTTTATCTGGAGGAGTCAGAGGAGTTAAACCGGATGAGAAAGAAGATTCACCAGCCATGTAAGGAGGTACTGGAATGCCGTCAGGTGTCCCGGAGAATCCGGAGGCTGTTCCCGTAAAAGAAAAAAGATATGGAGCCATGACAGGAAAGGAAGAAAAAAATATGGATTTGGAAAAAATTGCAGGTTTGGTAAAAATAATAGAAGATTCTTCTTTAAAGGAGTTTACTTATAAAGAAGGGGAGTTCAAGATTACGATGAGCAAGCGGGAGCATCCGCCTGTCGTGACGGCGGGGATCCCTTCGATACCGGCTGTGGGAGCCGTTCCGACCGCCGCTTCTTTGCCGGTAAAAACAGATGAGGGGGAGGAGGAATCTCTTTTCATCACTTCTCCGATTGTAGGTACTTTTTACTCAGCTGCTGCTCCTGATGTGCCGGCATTTGTCCGGGTAGGGGATCGGGTGAAGGAAGGGCAGACGGTCTGTATCCTGGAGGCCATGAAGCTGATGAACGAGATTCAGTGTGAATATGACTGTGAGATTGAGGCAGTTTTAGTCAGCAATGAGCAGAAGGTGGAGTATGGACAGCCTTTGTTCCGCGTAAAGAAAATCTGAAGATCCAGGAGGTTGGAAGAATGATAAAAAAGGTTTTGATTGCCAACCGTGGCGAGATTGCCGTGCGGATTATACGTGCCTGCCGGAATATGGGGATCTACAGTGTGGCCATCTATTCCAAAGAAGATGAGAACAGCCTGCATACTCAGCTGGCCGATCAGCGGATCTGTATCGGGGAGGGGCCAGCCAGGGACAGCTACCTGAATATGGATCGGATTATCAGTGCGGCGCTGAATGTGGATGCAGATGCCATTCACCCAGGATTCGGATTCCTTTCTGAGAACAGTACATTTGCACGAAAATGCCAGGAAAATGAATTGATCTTTATCGGGCCGGAGCCGGAAGTGATTGATCGGATGGGGAACAAATCCCAGGCCAGACAGACAATGATGGATGCCGGGGTTCCGGTGGTGCCGGGAACCAGGGAGCCGGTTTATGATGCGGAAAAAGGAAAGCGGCTGGCGGAAGAGATCGGATATCCCATTATGATTAAGGCTTCTTCCGGCGGCGGTGGCAAGGGAATGCGGGTGGCGGCCAATGAGGACGAGTTTGAATTCCAATTTAACCTGGCCCAGCGGGAGTCTGCCAATGCGTTTGGAGATGATACTATGTATCTGGAGCGTTTTATTGAAAATCCCCGCCATGTGGAAATACAGATTATGGCAGACAGCTTTGGTAATGTGGTAGCATTAGGAGACAGGGATTGTTCGGTACAGAGAAATCACCAGAAGCTGATTGAGGAATCCCCCTCTCCGGCCATTGATGATGCCACCCGGCAGAAAATGAATGAATATGCGGTGCTGGCGGCAAAGACGGTGGGCTATACGAATGCCGGAACGATAGAATATATCGTAAGTCCTGATCGCAAGTTTTACTTTATGGAGATGAATACCCGGATTCAGGTAGAGCACGGAGTCACGGAGATGGTGACGGGGACGGATCTGATTATCGAGCAGATACGGGTGGCAATGGGAGAGCGCCTAAGCTTTTCCCAGGAGGATATCCGGCCGCATGGCCATGCCATTGAGTGCCGGATTAATGCGGAAGTGCCAGGACTTAACTTTATGCCTAGTCCCGGGGTGGTCCAAAATATCCATCTTCCCGCGGGAAATGGTGTCCGGGTGGATACTGCCCTGTATTCCGGATATCGGATTCCGGCAGAGTATGATTCTATGATAGCCAAGGTGATTGTCTGTGCACCGGATCGGCCGTCGGCGATCCGTAAGATGTTGACGGCTCTGGATGAAATGGTCATAACGGGAGTTGATACCAACCTTGATTTCCAGTTCCAGATTATACGAAGCACGGTGTTTCGGGAAGGGGAGGCGGATACAGGGTTCATTGAAAAATTCCTGAATCTGAAACAGCCGGTGCCGGATGTGCCGGAGGTATAGAGGCCCGATACCCTTATCCATGGGCCAATGTCATTCCGTTGATTTTTTTCAGAAGGTACGCCATGGAAAACGGAGCGGGAAGCGGTGGAAAAAGCAGCCGACCTTTTCCTGCCGCTTTCCGCTCCGTTTTCCATGGCTGAGAATTCTCAGGGCTAAACTTAATGACATTGATCCATGGGGGAATATTTGAGGAAAGAAAAGAGGAAGAGATATGTACCGCGTAGATTTAAACAGTGATTTAGGAGAAAGCTTTGGCAGATATACACTGGGAATGGATGAAAGGGTGATTCCCCTGATTACCTCTGCGAATGTGGCCTGCGGCTACCATGCGGCGGATCCGGTGGTGATGGCAAAAACTGTTTCTATGGCAAAAGAAGCAGGGATCCAGGTGGGTGCCCACCCGGGATTCCCGGACCTGATGGGTTTTGGCCGGAGAAATATGGCCGTAACGCCACAGGAGGCCAGAGCTTATGTATTGTATCAGCTGGGAGCGCTGGAAGGTTTTTGCCGGTCCGCGGGATTGAAATTGCAGCATGTAAAGCCTCATGGAGCGCTGTATAATATGGCGGCGAGAGATTATGAGCTGGCCAAGGGGATCTGCCAGGCGGTTGCCGAATTTGACAAGGAGCTGATTGTGCTGGCATTAAGCGGCGGCCAGCTGGCCCGGGCAGCTCAGGATATGGGACTCCGGACCGCCCTTGAGGTGTTTGCTGACCGGGCTTATGAAGAGGACGGCACGCTGGTGGGACGAGGAAAGCCAGGGGCGATGATTACGGATGAGGAAGAAGCAATTGCCCGCGTGATTCGCATGATCAAGGAGCAGAAGGTGACGGCGGTTACAGGCAAAGATATCCCCATTCGTGCGGATTCGGTATGTGTCCACGGCGACGGAGAGAAAGCGCTTGCTTTTGTGGAAAGGATCCGGCAGGCGCTCGGGCAGGAAGAGATTGAGTTGTGTCCGCTGGAGAAATTATGTTAGTTCCGGACTTGTAAAATATAGTAAATTGTGCTAAAATTATTTAAAAAATCAAATACTTCAGTGGTAGATTCACCATTCTGAAAATCTATTCTTTGCTGCAGGAGGAGTCTTATGAACTTTCTTATTAATCGGAAGCTTGCCACGCGTATTGGCATGATTACCTCGGCGATTACTGTTGCTGGATTGCTATTGCTCTGGATTATTGTATCCGGACGTATTTCTTCTATGGTTGAAAATAATATCACCAATCAGATGATTGATGCCGTAGAATCAAGAGCTTCTATAATTAATGATTATGTGACTTCTGCCGAAGAATATATGACAGCATTTGCTTTAAGCAGTGAAGTCCGGGAGCTTCTCGCCAATCCGGACGATCCGTCCTGTTGCAAAAGGGACAGAAATATACTGAGGATTTTGCAGCGATCAAAGGCGTTTTTGAGGGGCTGTATATCGGAACGCCTTCCACTTATGTGCTGACGCACACTTCTGCGCAGGCGATCGGTATCACTACCCGAACCGGTGAATCTTTGAAAGAGTTTCAGGATACGATTCTGGCTCAGCCACAACTGACTAATCTGGGAATCATGAAATCTCCGGGAACCGGAAGCATGATTCTTTCCATGTATT
>CAJUPI010000072.1 GCA_910588125.1 uncultured Lachnospiraceae bacterium | reverse complement strand
GGAAAAAGCGGCAGACCATTTTTCCGCCTCTTCCCGCTCCTTTTTCCATGGCGTATCTTCTAAGAAAATTAACTTAATGACATTGATCCTCATGGTAGGTCTGCGCACTTGCTGCGCTATCCGTACAGTGCCGGAATGCCGTTTTTGCATTCGGACATACCCAATGCACCCGCCGGACTTTCATATGTGGCGGCGCGTCCGTCGCCAGGCGCACGAAGGTTTTCCGGCTCTGTTACGGCTAATCATAGCACAAGTGCCGGAACGGTGCAAGCAGGAAAACCGCCGCACTATTACCGGCACTACAAATAACATTTACTCTTCTGTTTGAATCAAAAACTGCATATCCCTCACACCCGAACCCGGCGTTTATTTCTCTGTCCTTCCATGCCAATGCTATGAATCATCACGCTGACCCGCTTATAGACCAAGGCCGTAATCACGGAGACAACGAACCCTTTGATAACATTAAACGGCCCTACACAGAACGCCGCAAAAGTCCATACATTGCCCACAGCCGGATTGATCGCCGCTCCGGCTGCCAGAATATTCTCCAGCGGCATAAAATTTGCGTAAAACGGAATCATCACTAAAGCGTTCCCCACGATGCCTACTGCCGCCATAATCAAGGTCCCTGCTGCCATGGCAATCATCGCACTCTTCTTTGTCTTGTGAAAACGATAAATCAGGCCTGCCGGCAATACCATCGAACAACCAAATACCAAATTGGCAAACTCTCCCACAAATCCGGTGCTAGTAGGCTTCAGCACCAGCTTGATCAAAATTTTCACCACTTCCATCACCGCCCCGGCCACCGGCCCCAGGGCAAAGGTTCCCACCAAAATCGGCACCTCACTCAGATCCAGCCCGTAAAAACTGGGGGCGATAAATGGCAGCGGCACTTCAAACAGCATCAATACGGCCGCCAATGCGCCAAGCATTCCCATCACCGCAATATTTTTGGTAGACAACAACCGATTCTCTCTCATCACTTACCCTCCTGAATTCTGATTTTGTAAGTTCATCGCATAGAGGAATCATGTGGTGCCGTTCCCGCCAATGATTCTGTTTCATAAACTGCCCTTTCAAAAAACAAAAAACCCGGATGTCTCTCCATCCGGGGTATCAGAATCTCTGCCTGAAACGCCGCAGCCGATTCCGGCTGCCACACAATCTCTTCTCTCATCCAGACTATACTGTCGGTTCCGGAATCTCACCGGATCGGCCACTTGCGTGGTTCGCGGACTCTACCGCCGGTAGGGAATCACACCCTGCCCCGAAGAACTTATTTTTAATTTATATTGCCTATTATAATAGGTATCTGGCAGAAAATCAAGGGGTTTTTAGGCTTTTATACAGCTCGCAAATAAAATTTAAAATTTTCATTTATTAGCTTAGCTCTCCGCGAACAAAGGAACGCATGTTCAAAATAGCTTTTTATCCTTGCTTTATATATAACAGCTATTTCCGAGTGCATCAATAATAAGCCCATTTTTTGCAGCTTCATAGAGTACCGGATACAGAACTTTTTAAATGGTGATATCTGTTTTGGGGAATGCAGCAACAATCCCTTCTTTGTTTTCGCCAAGGCTATCCGCATCACATGCGCATTCGCATAAATGAATAAATTGAATAGACTTTACACCCTGAATGTGATATGCTTTTATCATAAAAATTAGAGGGGGGGGGATGACCATATGGCATTGACAAATGACGACTTGCAAGCAATCGCAGCATTATTACAGCCTATCAATAACAGGCTTGACAATATTGAATCAGAAATAACGACTTTAAAAACCAGTAATGAAAAGATCGAATCAGAGGTAACGACTTTAAAAACCAGTAATGAAAAGATCGAATCAGAGGTAACGGCTTTAAAAACCAGTAATGAAAAGATCGAATCAGAAGTAGCAGCATTAAAATTCGGTCAAAGGGATTTAAAAAAGGAAATGAGAGAAGTCAAAGACAAAGTATCTGACACTTATGAATTGGCTCTTGAGGCATGGGGACAGAGTACAGAAAACAGGACATGGCTTGAGCAAAATCAGGCTATTGGTTAGCAAGATTTAAGATTTAACAGGTAGTGTAAAATAGTTTGTGCCTTTGGGAAAAATGGCTCCTTTTCGATAAGAATTCAGATATAACAATTCTTATCGAAAAGGAGTCTTTTTATGGCGGTAGCTAAAGGGAGCAAATCGACAGATTATTTGGGGTTGTCAAGTTAAATATGTAAGTTTAATTTTCAAAAATCTTTATTTCAGAATCTTCCAGGTTGTCATCCATATCTAAAAGATCTTCCATAAAATTTCCCTGCAATCGATTATATGCATCAACGTAGGCCTGATAATTATCCCACAAAGATATCCTTACGAATGTACTATCAGCACTTCAGCTCAGGCCGGTTGATCCAGATAAGATCAATCCAACGCCTGAGCAGATAAAGCAACCTGTAATTCCAGGCAAAAAATCTGTTGTCAAAAAATCAATATCATTACGTTTATCCCTGAGAATACCCAGCCATGGAAGAAGGAGCGGGAAGAGGCCGGAAATAGTCTGCCGCTTTTAACTTTGCAGGGATTTAGAAGTCCTTAAATCCCTGAGTTTTGCCTTGAAACGAAAATCCACTCTGTCTGAGCGAAGCGAGTTAGGGGATTTTCGTTTCGCTTTTCGCAAAACTCAGAGATTTTAGGAATTCTTAATCCCGAAACCGGAAAAAGCGACAAACCATTTCCGGCCGCTTCCCGATCCTTCTTCCATGGCGTACCCCCTGAGAAAATCAACTAAACTTTATTTACCATATTTTCTTCCGCCCACGCCAAGAAATCTCCCAGCTCTTCGATCTCTCCATCTGCCAGGCTCCGGTCAAATCCAAAACGATCATCCTTCAATGCTACTACCGTTGCTCCGGCCCTGTGTGCCGCTGTGATGCCCACTGTAGAATCTTCAATCGCAATACACTCATCCGGCCGAACTCCCAAAAGCTCTGCTGCCTTCAGATAAATCGCCGGATCCGGTTTGCTCTTCTTACAGCTCTCTCCACTGATAATCAAATCCAGATAAGGCTCCACCCCTACCTCCAGGAGTATCGCCTTTACCTTCTCATAGCCTGTGGCGGATGCCACTGCCGTTCGCAGCCCTTTGTTTTTCGCCCACTTCAAAATTTCCAGCGTTTTCTCCCGGAAGATGGCCGGGTAATCGATCGGGAAATCATGTTTTGGCTTCCAGTTTTTTTCATAATCCGCCTGAGTTTCCTCCCAGCTCTTTCCCATTCCGATAATTCCGGCGATCCGGGTCCACACATCCTGCCGGGTTCTTCCCACAATCTGATACATTTCCTCTATCGGCGTATCCGGACGGAGCGATCGCACATACGCATATACCCGCCGCATATTATGGGGCTCTGTATCCACAATCACTCCATCCATGTCAAAAATAACTGCCTTCATATCATCAGCCCTTCACTGCTCCGCTGGTCAGGCCTCTTACAAACTGCCTGGACATACAGATAAACAGAATAATCAGCGGCGCCGATGCAATCATTAAGCCTGCCAGAGTTGTCGTATAATCAATCTTCAAATCTCCCTTAAAGGTCATCAGGCCAATCGGAATGGTCTGCAATGCTTTATTGTTCAGGAATACATTGGCAAACAAGAACTCATTCCACACAAAATTCAGGTTAACAATCGCACAGGATGCAAAAATCGGTTTGCTGATCGGAATGATAATCTTGGTAAAAATCTGCAAACTGTTATAGCCATCCACTACAGCGGCCTCTTCCAGCTCCGCCGGAATGGAGATAAAATACGCCCGCATCAAAAATACGGTAAATGGAATCCGGAAAGCAATATAAGGCAAAATGACTGCCGCATAGGTATCATAAATCTTCAATGCCCGCAGAATCTTATACAAGGGAACCAATGCCACCTGTTCTGACAATGCCATGCCACCAAGTACAATGATGAAGATAATATTGCTGCCCTTGGCACGGAACCGGGTCAGGCCATAAGCCAGGAAGGAAGATGTCACCAAAATCCCGGTCAAAGAAATCAGGCTGACTAACAGAGAGTTTCCAAAGTACCGGTACAATCCCAGATTCCATGCCTTCACATAATTCCCAAATTGCCATACGCTCGGAAGAGCCAGAGAATCTTTAAACAGCTCCTGGTTTGTCTTGAGGGAATTCAGGAGTATCCAGGCCAGCGGTGCGACAATGATAATACCCAATACTACACAAAGCAAATTCAGCAATATATTAACACTGAGTTTTTTCATCCTTCCACCTCCTTAATCCTGTCCGGACTTAGTCACCCGAATCTGAATGATCGAGAGCGTCACCGTAATGATAAAGATAAACACGCCAGTTACAGCGGCCATTCCCAGATCGTCATGTAAAAATGCCTGCTGGTATAAAAACAGTCCCATTACCTGTGAGCTGTTTCCCGGCCCGCCGCCAGTTGTTGCATAGACCTCCGTGTAGAGCTTGAATGCGCCGATTACCGTAATAATGGTACACACCAAAAGCTGCTCCTTCGCCTGGGGAATCATAATGCTGATCGCCCGGCGGATCGGGCCTGCACCGTCAATGGCTGCCGCCTCCAGATAGTCCTGGGGCACATTCTGAAATGCCACTACCATCAACAAGGTGATATAACCAGTAAACTGCCACTGGCTCATGGCAATCACACAGTAAATCGCCAGCTTGGAATCCCCCAGCCACCCATAAGTCGGCAAGTCAAATGCCCGTAAAAGATTGTTGATAAAACCGATATTCGGCTCATAAATAAAGGTGAACATCAGGCCAACCGCAGTCAGAGAAATCAATGCCGGAATATAGTACAGGTTCCGGAAAAAGCTTTTAAAACGGTCCCCAATCGCGCTGCTTTCCAGAATCAAGGCCAAAATGGTGCCAAAACCCACCTGCACTATCAGCGATATCACGCAATAGGCAATATTGTTCTTAAGCATAATCGGAAATACCTGATCCGAAAAAAGTCTTTTATAATTGTCTATTCCCACAAAGGTTGCTCCTGCCGAATACGAAGACAACCGGAAAAAGCTGTACCCAATATTCATCAAAACCGGAATGTACACAAAAAACAAAACCATGAGTACTCCAGGCAGCATATACAGATACGGGGTATGTTTTTTTGTTCTCACTACCTTCACCCTCCTTTTCAAATACAGGCAGGTCTTTCGAAAAAGACCTGCCTGACGGCTTTACTGCTGTGTGGTGGTACCGACAAGAGTCTGTGCTTCCTTCGCTTTGGCCTGAATCTTCGCCATCGCCTCCTGCGGTGTAATGTCTCCGTTAGTCAGGTCGGATACTGTGGTCAGATACTCGTCACAAACAGTAGAATACAAAGCATTATCCAGCCATGCGCTCATTGCCTTGGCATCCATAACTGCCTGATAGCCATCCAACAGAGCTGTATCTGTCAATCCCTCGGTCGTTCCCTTTGCTGCGTTGAACCAGCCGATTTCCTGACACTGCTGGGTTCCCACTTCTTTGCCCAGGAACCATTTCAAAAACTCCACGCACTCATCCGGATACTGGGTCTTGGAGGATACCACAAAGCCCTCCGGAACACCGGTCAAAATATCCTGATTCCCCTTTGCCCCTTCCACCTTCGGGAAGTTAAACATACCAAATTCCATCTCCGGATTATCCATCTTGATATAGGGAATCTCGATCAGCTCAGCATAATACATGGCTCCCAGCTCCATCACAAAGTTGGTTCTGGACATATCCGGCTTCACGCCGTTGGGATTTTCCGTCATATAGGGAAGCAACGCCTGATAATGCTCCAGCGCCTCAATATATCCCGGGTCAGTGAATTCACCGCTAGTCGGGTCATAGTCCTTTGCCCGTACCTCATCAGGTACAAAAATCTGATTCAACGTTCCCATGTAGTGTGATGCAGACCAGGGCTCCTGATTACCAAAAGCAATCGGGGTAATCCCGGCCGCCTTCAATGTTTCACAGGCAGCAATCAGCTCATCCCATGTCTTTGGTGCCTGCAAACCATTGTCGTCAAACATTTTTTTATTGTAGAAGAACAGCTTGCAATCCAGGCGGAACGGAATTCCGTAAACCATACCGTCTTTATTGGTATATTGCTCCATCTGAGATTCAATCAGAGAATCTTTCCACTCCGGATCCGCCTCCAGATATGGCCCTAAATCGAGAATCAGGCCTTCACGGATAAAACGCTCCGTAAAATCTCCTACCCAGCTAAAGAAAATATCCGGAGTATCATCGCCGCCGACCACAATTTTAATCTTCTCTTTGTACTCCTGATTCTGCGCACTGGTAATCTCAAACTTGATATCCGGATGAGACGCCTCATATTCGTGAAGCTTTCCCTCAATAAAGCTGTTATAGGGTTCATCCGGGAAACGGTGCATAAATTTAATCACCTTCTGATCTCCGGAAGCCGCCGGCGCTGCCGGTGCCGCCCCTCCCTGAGCCTCCCCTCCTGCTGCCGTTGTCGAGGCCGTCTCGCTGCCTCCTCCCGAGCAGGCTGTTGCTGACAACATCATTACCCCTGCCAGCATGCCACATAATGCCTTCTTCATCCATGTCTTCTTCATAAATACTCTCCTTTCCTCAAAGCTCTCCGTATTTTTTAGCCGGAAGCTTTTATTTTGTGGTCTTTCCGTCACTCATCACCTGCAGATCCGCTTCTGTCAGCTCCACCTCTTTGCCAAAGCCAAAAGAGCCGTCTCTCTGACACTGCCCGGAAGCGAATACGGCCGCACGATAAAGACTCAGCCGAATCAATAAATCCTTATAAGTCTCTGCAGTAACTACTCCTTTCTGCCCGGAATTCTCAGGAAAATCCACCGCTTCCCGCATTCCGTCCAGATAATTCACCAGAAAGCTGGTAATGAATGAATCTCCAGCTCCCATGGTATCCTTTGCTTTTACCAGGCATGGCGACTGTTCATAGAACAAACCATCCACTGCCACATACGCTCCTTTATTTCCTCTGGTGGCAATCACCATATGCCTGCAACCCAATGCTGTGATTCGTTCCATCACCTGCCGAATCTCTTCCTCCGGCATATCTCCGCAGGAAATCTCCGCACAATCCAGATAAGGACAACATTTTTTCAGATAATCCTCATCATAGCTATTAGAAAAATCCATGGACACAAATTGCGCCGCCCTCCGGATTTTCGGAAGCTCCGACTCCATAAAGCTGTATATGCTAGTATGTACCAGGTCAAATTGAGAAATATAGTTCTCATCAATTTTCGTCAATACTGGCGGCTTTGTCCGTGATATTCCGCCCCGGTTCCCCTGTAGAAAGACCCGGTCTCCGTCAACCAGGCGCACCCTGGCACAGCCATTCTCTCCCACCTCCATCCGGCAATGGGAAAGATCTACTCCCAGCTCCTTCACCACGGAATATACATGCCGCCCCACTTCATCATCTCCCATGGTTCCCAGATAGGCGGCGTCTGCTCCCAGAAACTTTGCAAAAACTGCAATATTCAAAGCATTCCCGCCAGGATAGATAGTCTTTATGTGAAGATATTTGTCACATACATTATCTCCAATGCCCAGCACCTTGATCATAAGTTTCCTCCATGTATTATTTTATGTTTATCTTGCTCATTTATTTGTTCTATATTGTTATAACATAAATGCTACAAATAATCAAGTATTTGTTTATTATTTTTTATTTTTCTTGTTATGAATTTTTTGGCCTGATTCTTTATTGTTATTTTCACTAAACTTATGTTCTTTTTTTAACAATTTTTTTAAAGGCTCTCCTCCGGCCAGAAAATAAGCCATCCGCCATTTCCCCTATCCCGCGTTTAGCTGTTCATGAACACAGGATATAGAAATAGCGGATGGCTTATTTTATAATACTCTCTTGCATCCAATGTCGCAAAAATCAGAGATTTTAGGAATTCTTAATCCCGAAACCGGAAAAAGCGGCAAACCCTTTCCCGCCTCTTCCCGCTCCTTTTTCCATGGCGTACCTTCTGAAAAAATTAATTAAATGACATTGCTCTTGCATCTGCTGTTCTTAACCACGAAGCATGATCTTTCAGATAACCAGAACCGTTACCCTGAATTATTCATGCAAAACAGAATACAACTGCCGGATACTTTGAGCCACTGACAGAGAAGGCTCCGTAAGATACCTGCCGTCCGTAATCTCCAAAGACAGATATCCCTGATACCCAAAAGTATCAAATTCATCCAAATAGCCCTTCATGTTCAGCACCCCGTCGCCCCAGGCTAAGTGTCCCCTGGGCGCACCGTCGATAAAATGCACATGAACCAGCTTCTCTCCCAGCTCTTTCAAATATTGCGAAGGGCTCTCCCCCGCTAGCGCCATCGGAATCGTATCAATCATTCCTCCGATAGCATCATGTTTCAGCTCCTTTAGCATCCTGCAAAGGGTCGGCAAATCATATACCAGATTGCTCTCATCTCTGCGCAGCACCTCCAGGGCCAATGTCACCCCATAATGAGCAGCCATTTCCCCCAGGCCGTACAAATTCTCCGACGCGCGCTTCCAGGCATCGGAATAATCACTGTCATCAAAGTATCCGGTTCCTGTTGTCACCAATACCTTGTCACACCCCAGTTCTCCGGCTGCCCTTATGCTGTCCTCAAAAAAGCGCACGCTTCGCCGACGGGCTTCTAAAGACGGCGCCGCCAGATTGATCGGATACACACACTGTTCCGGCGTAAAGCAAATTAGCTTCAGCCCCCGGCATTCAATCTCATGGCGCACTCCGGCAATCTCCCGCCAAGTCATGTCCTCCATATGGAAATGCGGCGCCGCTCCCCAAAGTTCAATATTTTTCACACCATTCTCCACCGCATCATCCAGAAACCGCGTCAGCGGAAAATATTTATACTGGATATTCATTACGGCTATCTGATCCCGGCTGATCTGTCTCATTCTTCCCTCACCATACTGCTTGTCAATATTTTATATTCATAACGGTCAGCATTGACGATCTCCTTGCCACTGTAAATCGGTTCTCCTGTAGCATCATAGGCCACATCCTTTGACAGGATCAGCGCATCATGCTCTTTGACATCCAAATGTTCCGCCTCTTCCCTGGTGGCATAGCAGATTCCGATTGTCTTGATGCCATTGCTGAGCACAATTCCATGTTCTTCCAGAATCCCATGCAAAGAACGATTCAGATCTTCAGCCAGAAGATAGGCAAATTTCTTCGGATAATGATTCTCCTCCAAAATAACCGGTACATCATTACAATACCGGAGACGCCGGATGCGAATCACCTTGTCCTCCTCCTGCAAGCCCAGGCTCTTAATATCGGACGGCATCGCCTTTACCAGATCTGCCGACAAAAACTTGGTTCCCGGCTTACTTCCCGCCAACTCACAGCTTTGCGAAAATCCCATAAAACTATTCAAACTCCTCGAAAGCTTTTTGTCGGATACAAATGTCCCGATTCTTTGTTTACGGACCAGAATTTCCTCATCCACCAGCAGCTCCAGAGCCTTGCGAATCGTAATGCGGCTGACGCCATAATCACCGCTCAATTCCAGTTCCGTAGGAATTCTGGAATTCGCCAGAATTTCCTTCCGTTCAATTTTTGACTTAATATCTTCAGCAATCTGAATATAAAGCGGCACCACGGTATCACGTACTATCTCTGACATACAAACCTTCCTTTCCAAAGCAAACCAGGCTACCAAATCCATGTATTATCTGGGCATACCCTTTGCTTTAGATTGATATGGAATTATCATAACATAAGGAAAGCTTTTTCGCCACGGAAATCATCAAATATTTTCAGTTTACTGCCACTGGTACGGCAATTAATAATCCAGTCTCCGATAGTATCTGCGAATTGCCAGCGGATGTCTGCGGCAATGCTCCAAATGCACATTGATTCTCTGGAACGCAGAACGCATCACAATCGGCGAAAGCATGCCCCGGAATTCCTCACTGATTCCATTCAGTTTAAACTTTTTCGTATCAAAAACACTCACCTTGGCACTGATGGTGTTGACAAACTTCTCCACCCGTTCCATCTGAGGACGCGCCATATCCTCTCCCTTGATCAGAATAACCGGAATATCTCTCTCAATTACCTCAAGAGTTCCATGGAAAAAGTTTGCTGCGGAAATAGGACGCGTCCGCATCCACTGCATCTCTTCCATAATACACATGCCATAACAGGTTGCCCAATCCTCCAGATTACCAGCGCCTACCAGATAGGTGATAGGTTCATCACAATATTTCTCTGCATAAGCCTGCGCGTCCGCATCCGCATCCTTATAAATCTGCACTACATTATCCGGCATATGTACAATTTCCTTAAAGAACTGATCATATTTTTCAAACTGGCCGGCATTCTTTAAAAACCGCAGAGTCACGGTATACCAGAAATAATAACCGCCGCCTACAGTAGTTACCAGATAATCGCTCTTTTCATATAAGGGTGTTCCTGCTTTCTCTACATATCCGATAACCCGGGCTCCCACCGCATGAGCCTTATCGACAGCTTCCACCACTTCCTTGGTATCTCCGGAAATCGATTCGATAATTACCACGGATTTCTCATCAAAGAACGGATTCCCCACCAGATTAAAATCTGCTGCATTCTCGATATAAAGCGGCAGTTTGGAACCAAGCTGCTTGGCAATATGCATCATCTGATTTGCATACAGCACAGTTCCGCCGATTCCGATATAAAAAATACCGGAGTATCCTTCCTCGCATACTTGATCTACGAATTTCTCCACCTGGGGAATAATATCCACCCCATTCTGATGCTCTTGTCTTATTTTTGCCTCATCAAAATTAAACATATTTTGCCTCCTGCCTGTTCCTTTCCTTTATTTAATGGTAACTGCTCAGACCTCCCAAACCGTTACATTCTACGCTCTGGTCATTGTACCTCCAGACGCTTCTCAAAATTGCCAATAATCATATCCGGTGACATAATCTGTACAAATGCCTGTGGATCCTCCTGACGAATCAGTTTTTTCAACATTTGCAGCTCATATTTATTTACCACGACCATATGAACCACTTCTTCAGAATGGCTGTACTCTCCCCACCCCCTCCAACTGGTAACCCCCCGGGAAATAGCCCGGTTAATCTTCTCACCAAGAGCCTTGTCTTTTGTTACGATAAACGCCGATACCTTTATGTTCTGATAATGAACCCGATCCACCATGATTCCTGCCGAGATAGAAAAAACCATCGAATATGCCGCAACCTCCAGATCGTAGCGCATCGCCGCAATCAGGTATATACAGACATTAATCATCACGCTCAGCTTTCCCACCCCGAATTCCGGATAATTCTTTGCACAATACATGCCTACAATATCTGTGCCTCCGCCGGATCCTCCCGCCCGCAAAGTGATTCCCACTCCCAAGCCAGAAAGAGCGCCACCAATGATGCAATTTAACAGCAAGTCTTCCAAAAGCGGCTCCTTCGGAGCCGGAATCATCGCCAAGAGCAGGGACTGGATGCAGACTGCTATCACAGTGCGGTACAGAAACTTCCGTCCTATGCTCTTATATCCCAGAAAAAACAGCGGCAGATTGATACACCAGAAGATAATCCCTGTGATATCCACCGTCTCCGGCATCGGAATCCCCAGTATCTCAGCCAGAAACAGCTTCACCAGCTGAGACACCCCAGTAAATCCGCCGCTGTAGAGGCCAGCCGGGACCAGGAACCACCGATATGCTGCTGCAAAAAATACTACGCCCAGAATCGCCCAGAACATATTGGAGGTTTCTCTTTGTATCCGACTTTTCATAAGATTAATATTCCAGCTTCCACATGTATCTTCTCATTGTCAGCGGATGCTCGCGTTTGATGGCGATCTCTTCTCCCAGAAGCCGGGTTAAACCGCCAAGCATTAACGGATTAAAGTACTCTACCACTGTGCTCTTAATGTGAGAGCTGAGGCCGAAATCCTTGGCATCCATCAACGTATATTTGGCATTCATGCGCTGAATGAAGGTCAGTGCTCTGGCGTCCAGCGGACGGGTCGGGCCATCATTCATCATCAGGACATAATGCGCATTCTCATCCGCCAGCTCAAACGGGCCATGGAAAAATTCACCGGTATGGAAGCTGCTGGACTCCAGCCACTGCATTTCCATCATCAAAAACATAGAGAATCCATACGCGGTATACTGAGTTGCACCGGAACTCATTACGTACAGAATCGGCGCGTTATAGTTCTCCTCCGCGAACTTTCTGGCGATCGGGCGGAACATCGGAACCGAGCTGTTGATCAAATCAATGATCTTGTTCAAACCGTCGTGCATATCATCATAGTGCTCGTATCCCTCATACTCATTCAAGATCTCGCAGGCCAGTTCCAAGGCTCTGGCAGGCTTTTCCATCTTCGCGCCGTAGCTCTCATGGAAACCATGAATAATCTGATATTGAGAATTCTTCGCCAGCCCGGAATTCGGATCGATCGTGATGGAAATCACGTGTGCCCCTTTCTCAACAGCCAGCTTGGTAGCTGCCACCGTCTCCGGCGTATTACCGCTCAAAGAGCAGGTGATCACGATGGAGGTATTATCCACGGCTGCGGGAGTGGAATAGTTGAAGTTATTTGCCGTGTAGAGGCTGGTACGCAGTTCCCTGGCATTCTTCTCCAAAAAATATTTTGCCGGGAACAAGTCGGACATGGAAGCGCCGCAGCCAACAAAATATACGGACTTTATCACTGGGGCTTCCTTCTTAATTGCTTCGATAATCTGTTTTGGTTCCATGGTTTTATCCTCCTTTTTTATATAATACATTTATATAACAAATAATACATATTGTCAATACTATTTGTTTAAATTCTTGCTTTTTTATTTTTTGTTTGTATGTTACAATTTATACAATATGGTACGCCTTGGAGCAAGCGGAGGGGTTCATCGGGGGATCCGGTTCCGGCAGGGGCGCTGTTTCGGGATTATGGAGTTCTAAAACTTACGAATTTTGCTAAAAACAAAATGAAAATGTCCAAGCTCGCTTCGCTCAAACAGTGGACATTTTCGTTTTAACGCAAAATCCCTAAATTTAAGAACTCCTAAAATCCCTGCAAATGCACCCCTCCCGGAACCGGATCCCCCGATGAACCCCTCCGCTTGCTCCAAGGCTGGTTATTGCAGATTTTCAAGTAAATCTCCATGCATCCAAAAGCAGACATGACACCACCATGAATAAAATGAGAGTTACTTTAACCCTTCGGTGGATATGCAGAAAACGGGAATGAAAAATGTCACTGCAATCAGATAGATGGATAATTCCTATTATATTTTCACTACATCGGTTCAATAGCTAACACAATCTGGCTGTTGCCAAAAAACAACCATAAAAGAAAAGGCTATCCGTAGGCAATAAAAAAATCCCCGGATCTGTCTGTTTTGCATTTGCAAGGATTTTAGAAATTCTTAATCCTGAAACAAACAGAAACAGCCAGATCCGGGGATCCCTGTCATTAAATTTAGCTCTGAGAATACTCAGCCATGGAAAAAGGAGCGGGAAGAGGCGGGAAATGGTCGGCCGCTTTTGACTTTGCAGGGATTTAGAAGTCCTTAAATCCCTGAGTTTTGCCTTGAAACGAAAATCCACTCTGTCTGAGCGAAGCGAGTTTGGGGATTTTCGTTTCGCTTTTCGCAAAAATCAGGGATTTTAGGAATTCTTAATCCCGAAACCGGAAAAAGCAGCCGACCATTTCCCGCTGATTTTTCCATGGCGTACCTCTCACCCTCTCCCCTGATGCACCACCACCTGCTGATACGGAATCACTATCCCTTCTTCATCAAACCGCAATTTAATGGATTCGATGATATCCCACCTGGCCGGCCAATACTCATCTTTCATCATCCACCCCCGCATACCTAAAACTACGGCGTTTTCTCCTAATTCTTTCACAAACACCCGGGTGCCATCCTCCTGGCGTACCTGGGGATGCTGCTCAAGGATTTCGCAAAGGATTTCCTTGGCTTTTTTCAAGTCAGAGCTATAATCAATTTTCACTTCCAGATCTAACTGCCGTTTTTCCTGGGCAGTCGCATTAATCACCGTGGCATTGGCTACCGTGCCGTTAGGTATGGTAACCTTGCGGTTATCTACGGTAGTCAATACCGTATACACCAGGCCAATGTCCTGCACAGTTCCTTCCACTTCCTTGCAGACAATATAATCTTGTATGACAAAAGGCCGTGTCAGCATTATCAGAATCCCGCCTGCCACATTTGACAGGCTCTCCTTCAATGACAGGCCGATCGCCACCCCCGCTGATCCCAGCAATGCCACGATGGATGCCGACGGCACTCCGAACTTTTCCGCTGCAATGAATACTACCAGCGCATACATGGCGGCGTTCAACACGGATAGCAAAAACTTATTTACATTCTCCTCCAGATTCATCCGGGAAAATGTCTTTCTCAATAGCCTCTGAAATACTCGGGCAATCCGAAAACCAACAAATAGAATTACCGCCGCCAGCACCAGGCGCCATAAAAGTGCTTTTAGCCCTGGAGTCCAGCCCTCCAGGGCATGCAAAAACCAGCTCGCTTCCACCCGCGGTGATGCTGCCTGTACATTTGACATCCATATTTTTACTGCCATAATCTTCTCTCCTCCCTCTTGCCCTTAACATCCCACTGCTTTATTTTTCATAACTGTTTCCGTTTCGCTTTTCACAAAAATCAGTAATTTTAGGAATTCTTGATCCCAAAACCGGAAAAAACAACAGACCATTCCCCAATATCATTAAATTTATCCTTGAAAATACCCAGCCATGGAAAAAGGAGCGGGAAGAGGCAGGAAATGGTCGGCCGCTTTTGACTTTGCAGGGATTTAGAAGTCCTTAAATCCCTGAGTTTTGCCTTGAAAC
>CAJUPI010000071.1 GCA_910588125.1 uncultured Lachnospiraceae bacterium | reverse complement strand
CAAAAATCAGGGATTTTAGGAATTCTTGATCCCGAAACCGGAAAAAGCGGCAGACATTTCCCGCCGCTTCCCGCCCTTTTTTCCATGGCGTACCTTCTAAGAAAATTAATTTAATGACTTGATGCTGAGGTCAAAAGGTATTTTAGCCCTGGTATCATGACATTGTCTTTTATGTGCTTTCTCTTTCAATAATCTCCGAAAACATCATCATCTTCTTACTCCTGATTTTCCCTTCCAGGCCTTCTCTCAGGATCGTCGCCGCCGATTCGCTCATCCCTTCCAGCCGGTTGTCCAGAGTTGTCAGCTTCGGCATACAAATTTCGCCATATATACTATTATCAATTCCGATTATCCCCAGCTGTTCCGGAACCACATATCCCCGATCATGGGCCGCGCGTACCCCGCCCACAGCCACCAGATCTATGGTATAAATAATTCCCTGAATATCTGGATGCTCGTTCAATATTCTCAATGTTATCTCATATCCGCCTCTGACGGAACTTTCGCTCATATCGTACAGCAACAAATCTTCTGTCCCTGCTCCATGGCGCATCATGCTGTCACAATATCCCTGCTGCTTGCGCAAATTCGCCGGGGAAACAGAGTCCAATACAAAGGCAATTTTTGTTTTCCCTTTGGAAAAAAACAAATCCACACATTTTCCGACTCCCGCATCTTCATCCACAATCACTCCAGAAACATTGGGAAGATCCAGATATCCATTCACCATCACAATCGGCACCTTGGAAAGATGCTTCCGGATACTGTCCTCCACGGCAGCCGTTTCAAACATAGAACCCATCAAAATCACACCCTCCACACGCCGCTGCTCCAGAATGCGGATATACTCTGCTTTTTTCTCATCCTCCGGTCCGGTACTCATGATAATGCAACAATATCCCTGCCGGGCCAGCTCCTGCTCTATCACAAAAGCACTGTCGACATGGTGAGCCACTCGTATATCCACAATCAAAATCCCCACCAGACGAGAAGACTGCATCACAAGCCCACGCGCCGCTGCATCTGGTATATAATTATACTTCTTCAAAAGCTCCTGAACCCGCTGCCGGGTTTCCAGTTTAATCCCTGGCTTGTCATTGATCACCCGGGATACCGTACTGGCTGCCACACCTGCTTCCCGGGCGATATCATAAATCGTCACGCTCTTTAACACCTCAATATCTTCTGCTCTTTTATTTAACTATACCCTATTTGTAACTGGCAGGCAAGGGACTTTTACTATCTTGTGAATTCCATCTAATTTCTTATCTTTTTCGCTTTGCAATCGATTGTTTTTTTGGTGAATTTGACTATTTCCGGCACACACAGCCAATCCCGCTGAATATCATACACTATAATTCAATCCATGAGAGGACTTTCTTATGAATGATGTCTTACTTCCGCAGGTCAATAACAACTGTCGTTTCTGTAATTTCAATCAATGGATGCCAGCCGGTGTCCGGGTTCTAAATGCAGCTGTCAATTATAACCCGTTCTCCGTCACCATCGGCAATACCAACATGGCTTCCAGCCTGGATCAGGGGGCTATCACCCGCTATAGCCAGATCAATCAAGGCTATCAGACCGTCACCTTATCCGGATCCAACGGCTATATTTACCTGCAAAAACCGGTTTACATCGGTGACGGCATGACTACAGTCGCCATTATTAATTCTGCCACCGGTCTTGACGTAATGGCCATCTCTGATACCGCCTGTTCCACCAACTCTTTTAGCGCCTGTATCCGTGTAGCTAATCTTGCCTATTATAGTGGCGATGTCAATGTTGGACTGGGAAATCTGATATTCTCCTCTACCTCATTCCGGGAAGTTACTTCTTTCAGCCGGGTAACTGCAGGCAACTATACGATACGCGTCAGCCGTTCCCAGCGTCCGGGCAATATTTTGCTGTCTGTCCCTGCCAATCTGAATGCCAACCGGATTTATACGGTATATGTGATGAACTGGAATGCCTCCGCCGACGCTATTCAAACTTTTCTGGTGGAAGATCGCCGCAATTAATTTTTTGAATTATCCGCGTTCAGGCTGTTAAGCTATTTCAACAGGCACGCTTTGGAAAAAGCATAGAGCGGCCGCCAGGCTGTCAATGATTTTTTCCGTCTCGGGATTAAGAGGCCCTAAAATGTATGAATTTTGCGTAAAACAAGATGAAAACGCACAAGCTCACTTCGCTCAGACAGCGTACCTTTTCATTTCAAGGCAAAATTCATTAATTTAAGGGCCTCTAAATCCTTGCCTAGGAAAGGCAAAGCTCAGTGGACAAGGGGATTCGAGTGTGTAATTATGAGTAATTAAAACATTGGCGTTACTGTGACGCTTGTGTATCTCAAAGCTTTGCAAATTGTTCTTGTATATTTTTCAGAATAATGGTACGATAGGCAAGATAAATTTATTTTATAAGGAAGCATTCGGGAGGAAAACATATGGGACTGATTATACCCCAAAACTACGACCCTCATCTGACTGTCCGTGAGACTCAGGAGGCTATCAAATATATCCGCGACACCTTCCAGAAGGAATTTGGCCGTGAGATGCACTTAGAACGAATCTCCGCACCCCTGTTTGTTGCACAATCCAGCGGGCTCAATGACAATCTTAACGGGATTGAGCGCCCGGTGGGATTTGATATGCATGCCTTTCCCGGCGAAAATATGGAAGTAGTCCAGTCTCTTGCCAAATGGAAGCGTATGGCGCTCAAAGAATATGGCTTTCAGCCGGGAGAAGGGCTTTATACCAATATGAACGCAATCCGCCGGGATGAAGAGCTGGATAATCTTCATTCCTGTTATGTAGATCAGTGGGACTGGGAAAAGGTCATCACCCGGGAACAGCGAAATACAGAGACATTAAAAGAAACTGTCCGCACTATTTTTAAAATCATTAAGCATATGCAGCATGAGGTCTGGTACAAATACCCGGATGCCGTCAAGCATCTGCCCAAAGATATCACCTTTGTCACCTCGGAAGAACTGGAAGAACGATTCCCTGACTTGACACCAAAAGAGCGGGAAAACCGGATCACCCGGGAACATGGTTGTGTATTCTTAATGAAGATCGGAGAAAATCTAAAAAACGGCAAGCCTCATGACGGCCGTGCTCCGGACTATGACGACTGGCAGCTGAACGGAGATATTCTGTTTTGGTATGATCTGCTTGACTGTGCCCTGGAAGTTTCCAGCATGGGTATCCGTGTTGATGAGAAATCCCTTGACGAACAGCTTACCAAAGCCGGCTGCGATGATCGCCGCAAGCTGCCTTATCACAAGCAGCTTCTCGCCGGTGAACTGCCCTGTACCATTGGCGGCGGCATCGGACAGTCCCGTCTCTGTATGCTGCTCTTAAATCGTGCCCATGTAGGGGAGGTTCAGGCCAGCCTGTGGCCGGAACAAATGCGGCAAACCTGCCGGGAAAATAATATTATCTTGTTATAAGATTACCCTGTGATGTTTCGTATTGGCCTTATGTTAGGACAAAAATAAAAAAGTATCGCAAAATCAATATCCGTCAAATCCCCCGCTGCAAGCGGCGAGGCATCAAACTTGCAGCGGGGGATTTGACCAATGCCATTAAATTTAGCTCTAAGAATACTCAGCTATGCTTTCCGCTTCTTTCACTCTATCATAACATCATCTCTCCTCGATCTCCGCCAGCTGAGCCACCCGCCTCTCATGGCGCCCTCCTTCATACGTATTATCCAGCCATTCATCCACGATCATTTTAGCCATCTCCACCCCGACCACCCGGGCGCCAAAAGATAATACATTAGTATTATTATGCATCCGCGACAGCCGGGCGCTGTACGGCTCACTGCAAGTACAAACCCGCACTCCCTTTACTTTACCGGCAGCAATGCCGATACCGATACCTGTACCACAGATGGCAATCCCATAGTCCGCCTCTCCAGATGCCACCACGCGTCCCACCCTCTCACCATAGACAGGATAATCGCAGCTGTCACTGGAGTTTGTTCCCAGGTCAATCACCTCATATCCTTTCTCTTCTACATATTTTCGGATAATATTCTTCATTTCCACCGCTGAGTGATCATTGCCAATTACGATTTTCATTTCTTTGTCCCCCATTCTCATATTGATATTCCTGAATCAGACTCGTGAGCTACGCCCCAAAAGCAGCAAATCCGCCACCGTCAGGGCCGCCATCGCCTCCACCACCACCACAGCCCGCGGCACCACGATCGGATCATGGCGCCCTTTAATGAGAATCTCCACATTCTCTCCGTTTCGGTTCACAGTTCGCTGCTCTCTCGATATGGAAGGAGTCGGCTTAAACGCCGCTCGGAAGATGATATCACTTCCATCACTGATCCCCCCCAATATTCCTCCGGAATGGTTGGTGCTCTTTCTCACCGCCCCATCTCCATCCATATAAAATGCATCATTATTGACTGACCCCCGACTTCTTGCTGCCGCAAAACCATCGCCAATCTCAAACCCCTTCACTGCCCCGATTGACATAATAGCCTTGGCCAGGCAAGCATCCAGCTTATCAAAAACCGGCTCACCTACTCCGGCAGGCATCCCATGAATGACACATTCCACCACACCGCCACAAGAATCCTGCTCCTGAATCAGCTTTTCCAGATACTCCGCAGCCGTAGCCGCGGCCACTTCATCTGGCATATACAACAAATTCTTATCCCTTTGCGCCAGATCAAACCGTTGTGGATCAATCGCAATGTCTCCAATACTCTTCGTATAGGCATTCACCCGAATGCCATAATGTTCCAGCAACCGGCACGCCACCGCCCCTGCCGCCACCCTGCCAATCGTTTCCCTGCCAGAAGAACGGCCTCCGCCGCGGTAATCCCGAAATCCGTACTTAGCATCAAAACAAAAATCCGCATGTCCCGGGCGGTACACTTCCATAATATCACGATAGTCCCTTGAACGTTGATCGAGATTTCTCACAATCAAAGCAATCGGCGTTCCCGTAGTCCTCCCTTCAAATACCCCGGACAAAATCTCCACCTGATCCCCTTCCTGCCGGGCAGTCGTAAAGCGGCTCTGCCCCGGTTTCCGCCGGTTCAGATACTTCTGAATATCTTCTTCACATAAAGAAAGCCCCGCAGGACAGCCGTCGATCGTCACACCGACACCCTTCCCATGAGACTCTCCCCATGTCATAATGCAAAAAACAGTTCCCAAAGTCGATCCCGCCATAATCCCTCCTCAAATTTTATCCCAGCTCCCGCCATATCCAATTTCTCCCACAGCACATCCTCCCCCATCCCCCAAAGCTATCGCAAAATCCTCTCTTCCATTCACAATTAACCATAGAGGAAAGCGCAAAATGGCCTGCCGTCAGCTCAATGTCATGGATGTTGGGGTCGAAAGATCCCATTAAGTTTAGCTCTTAGAATACTCAGCCATGGAAAAAGGAGCGGGAAAAGGCGGGAAATCGTCTGCCGCTTCCCGCTCCTTTTTCCATGGCGTACCTTCTGAGAAAATCAACTGAATGACATTGGCCGTCAGCCAGGAGTTGTGACTTTTGCAGCTCTCCCCTCATCCTTTACGGCGCCACCCGCACAATCGCACAACTATTCGGCTGATTGCATTTCAGCTCCTTCGCACACATCACCAATAGCCCCTTTTCATAATCCACAGCAAAAAAGGTAATGTTCCCGCTCTCGTGATTCATCACCGCAATATGTTTATTATCCGGGAATACTGCAATATCCTTCGGATACTCTCCGCTGACCGGCAGGCTGCACAGCAGCTCCAGCATCCCCGTCTCTGCATCCCGCTTAAACACTGACACCGTCTCATCTCCGGCATTACCGCAATAAACATACTGCTGATCCGGGGAGAATCTCATACAGCATGCCGCTGCAATCTGTTTATGTTTAGGTCCCATCGTCGAGATCGTCTGTATCTTCTCAATCTCCGGAACCCGATCTTTTCCTACATAAGTAAACACATCAATCACATTTTTCTGTTCATACATCAGGTAGATAAATTTCCCATCTTTGCTAAACCGGAAATGCCTGGGCGCCGACTCAAACTCACAGCGAATCGCATCGACTAACACCAGCTTCTCTTCATTTTCATTAAAACGGTAAATCTGAACCTGATCCATGCCGGAATCTGCCGTCATCACATATCTGTGATCCGGTGTCCTGCGCGTACAGGTGACATGAGGGCGAAAATTCCGCTCTGCCACGCTCCCCATTCCTTTATGGAAAACACCATCTACAATTCCGCCTACGCCGCCATCCCGGCGCAACCGCAGAACCGTGGCCTTCCCGTCATGATAACCCGAAACAAAAATGTATTTATCTCCGGCATCCGTAGATAGATGGCAGCCTCTCATGCCATTGATCTTAGTGCTGTTTAAACGGGACAGGCTGCCGTTTTGCAGAATCCGGAAAGCCACCACGCCTTCATCCGCTATGGAATACAAGGTATCTCCATTCTTGGATGCAATCACATAAGAGGAGTTGTCCACTTCCACCTCACAGCGCTCCACAAATTTTCCGTTCTCCACATCCACATCATAAACCGTGATTCCCTTTGCCTTGCCTGTGTAGGAATAAGACCCTACATACGCCATATACTTTGCCATAATTCGCTCCTCCTCATGCCATTACTGCCGGGTAACTGCCTGCTCTTTCACAGCTACGTCACGTCTTCTGCCCGCCTCTCCCAGGCAACGCTAATCCATACTTTAAGGTTGCCCCTCCAAGGCCAAACAAAGCTATAAACATCATACCACATTTTTCTGAAAAAATCCATTCACAATGTATTGACATGGAAATATTTTTCTGTATAATGATAGTTGCTGCCTGGTTTATTATTACTAAACTTTTTATTTATTTTTACAATCAGTTAGTATTTGTAAACTTTAAAATTAGTTTTACACGGGAGGAAACATATGGATATCGGTTTGAAATTAAGAGAACTCCGAGTCTTAAAGGGACTTACTCAGGAGGAGCTTGCCGACCGCTCCGAGCTTTCCAAGGGATTCATTTCCCAGCTGGAACGGAACCTTACCTCTCCCTCTATCGCGACCCTGACAGACATTCTTCAATGCCTGGGCACGACCCTGGGCGAGTTTTTTTATGAAGGCCCTGATGAACAGATCGTATTTGGAAAAAGCGATTATTTTGAAAAGTACGATCCCGAACTAAAAAACGAGATCAAGTGGATCATTCCCAATGCCCAGAAAAATGTGATGGAGCCCATCCTTCTTACTCTTGAGGCCGGAGGGGAAACTTATCCGGACACTCCCCACGAAGGTGAGGAATTCGGCTATATTCTCCAGGGTTCTGTTGCCATCCATCTCGGCAGTCAGATTTTTCGGGCCAAAAAAGGAGAGTCCTTCTATTTTGTCTCAGATAAAAAGCATTATCTTTCCAGCAAGGCCGGCGCCATCCTTTTGTGGGTCAGCTCGCCGCCAAGCTTTTAATTTACAGTTTTTTCCATACACAGGAGGAACACTATCATGAGCCAGCCTTTGATTGATCTGAAAAATATTACAAAAAGCTTTGACGGAACTGTTGTTCTGGATGATCTGAATCTCTCTGTGGCAGAGAATACTTTTGTAACCCTGCTCGGCCCCAGCGGCTGTGGTAAAACCACTACCTTGCGCATCATCGGCGGCTTTGAAAGCGCTGACAAGGGCCAGGTAATCTTTGACGGGGAAGATATCAGCAAACTGCCTCCCAACAAGCGCCAGCTAAACACCGTATTCCAAAAGTATGCACTGTTCTCGCATATGAATATTGCAGAAAATATCGCCTTTGGGCTGAAAATCAAGGGTAAGTCCAAAGCCTATATTCAAGATAAGATTAAATATGCTTTAAAGCTGGTAAATTTAGACGGCTATGAGAATCGTTCCGTCAGCTCCTTGAGTGGCGGCCAGCAGCAGCGAATCGCCATCGCCCGCGCTATCGTTAACGAGCCCCGGGTACTGCTTTTGGACGAACCGTTAGGCGCTCTTGATTTAAAATTGCGGCAGGATATGCAATACGAACTGATTCGCCTGAAAAACGAGCTGGGAATTACTTTTATCTATGTAACCCATGATCAGGAGGAGGCGCTGACCATGTCCGACACGATTGTGGTTATGAATCAAGGCTATATCCAGCAGATGGGCACTCCCGAACAAATTTACAACGAACCAGAAAATGCCTTTGTCGCTGATTTTATCGGTGAGAGCAATATCGTTTCCGGCACCATGATTCGGGATGAGCTGGTAGAGATCTTTGGCGCCCGTTTTGCCTGTGTAGACAAAGGCTTTGGCAATAATCAGCCCGTGGATGTCGTTATCCGCCCGGAGGATATCGACCTGGTAGATCCCATAGCCGGAACCCTCACCGGTGTCTGTACGCACCTCATCTTCAAGGGTGTTCATTATGAAATGGAGGTGACCACCCCGGATGGCTTTGAATGGCTGGTTCACAGCACAGATATGTGTCCGGTGGGAAAAGAGGTTGGCATTCATGTCGATCCCTTTGATATTCAAATCATGAACAAACCGGCATCGGAGGATGAGGAGGCGGTAGGAGTCAATGAGTAAAAAATTATTGGCCGGACCCTATCTGGTCTGGATGGCTGGCTTTATTATCATTCCTCTGGCTTTGATCGTATACTATGGATTGACTGACCGGAACGGTATTTTCACAATCGCCAATGTAGCCTCAATTGCAGAACCGGAACATGTAAAGGCGCTGTGGCTGTCTCTCCTGCTGTCTTTAATCAGCACTGTCGTTTGCCTGATTCTTGCCTATCCCCTGGCTATGATACTGCGAAACCGGGGTATTGGACGAGGCAGTTTCATTGTATTTATTTTCATCCTGCCGATGTGGATGAACTTCCTGCTGCGGACGATGGCCTGGCAGACTCTTCTGGAAAAGAATGGCGTGATCAATGGCATTTTGTCCCTGCTGCATTTGCCAAACCAGAACCTGATCAACACGGCAGGCGCTATTATCCTGGGTATGGTTTATAATTTTCTGCCCTTTATGGTGCTGCCTATTTACAATGTGCTCTGCAAAATAGACGATGACACTATCAATGCTGCCCGCGATTTGGGTGCAAATCCAGTACAAACCCTGCTGCGAATCTGGTTTCCTTTGAGTGTGCCCGGAGTCATCAGCGGAATTACCATGGTATTTGTCCCGGCGTTGACCACGTTTGTCATCTCCAACCTGTTGGGCGGCAGTAAAATCCTGTTGATCGGCAATGTCATTGAACAGGAATTCACCCGGGGCAGCAACTGGCACTTAGGCTCCGGCCTTTCACTGGTGCTGATGATATTTATTTTGATCAGTATGGCGGTGATCGCCAAATATGATAAAAACGGAGAGGGGAGTGCATTTTAATGAGCCGTCTGCAACGCTTTTTAAAACGGACCTGGCAGGATTTTTATCTGGTGCTGATCCTGATCTTTTTGTATGCGCCGATTGCCACCATGATGGTCCTGTCCTTCAACTCTTCCAAATCCCGCACCCAATGGGGGGGATTCACCTTGCGTTGGTACATGGATATGTTTTCCAGCCGCAATATTATGGCTGCTCTGCACAATACACTATTGATCGCTTTCTTGTCAGCGCTCATCGCCACAGTAATCGGGGTAACTGCCTGTATCGCCATCAACAGCATGAAAGCTGTACCCAAAGCCATTGTCATGGGTATTACCAACATTCCTATGCTAAATGCCGATATCGTAACCGGAATTTCCCTTATGCTGGCTTTTATCGCTTTTGGGATCTCCCTCGGCTTTCAAACAATATTAATCTCGCATATTACCTTTAATATTCCTTATGTGATTTTAAGTGTAATGCCGAAGCTAAAGCAGACCAGCCGGTCTACCTATGAAGCTGCCATGGACTTGGGCGCCGGTCCGGTTTACGCTTTTTTCAAGGTCGTGTTCCCGGATATCCTGCCAGGAGTGCTGTCCGGCTTTTTGCTGGCCTTTACCATGTCGCTGGATGATTTTATCATCACACATTTTACCAAGGGGGCCGGTATCAATACCTTGTCCACGCTCATTTACAGTGAGGTCCGCCGGGGTATCCGGCCTTCCATGTATGCTTTGTCTACCGTGATTTTTCTGGCAGTATTGTTGCTTTTGATTATCACGAACTTTGTCCCGCGAAGAAAGGAAGAAAAATAATATGATACCAGGGTCAAAAGAACATGTGTGACATACAAAGCAAATCCCATTGAAAAAATTTTCAAAAGAAACAAGAGGAGGAAATTATTATGAAAAAAGGAATTTTTATCCCTGGTCTGGCCGTGGCTACGACAGCTGTGCTGCTGGCTGGCTGCGGCAGCGGCGCCGCAAACGGAACTGACAGCGCTGCCAATAGTAATCAAAAGAATGGCGGCGAATCCTCAGATGAGCTGTATGTCTACAATTGGGGAGAATATATTGATGAAAATGTCATCACTCAGTTTGAAGAAGAAACCGGCATCCGGGTGATCTATGATCTGTTTGAAACAAACGAAGAAATGTATCCCATCATTGAAGCTGGCGCCGTCACCTATGATGTAGTTTGCCCTTCTGATTATATGATTCAGAAAATGGTGGAAAACGATATGCTGGCAGAGGTTAATTTTGACAATGTTCCCAACATCGATCAGATTGACCCGGCTTACATGGAGATGTCCACTGCCTTTGACCCGGAAAACAAATATTCTGTGCCGTACTGCTGGGGAACTGTCGGGATTTTATATAATACCAAACGCCTAGAAGAACTTGGCGTAGCGCCGCCCACCAAATGGGCGGATCTGTGGGATGAAAAACTGAGTGGCGAGATTCTCATGCAGGACAGCGTACGTGACGCTTTTATGGTTGCCCTGAAAAAAGACGGCTTTTCCATGAATACCTCTGATAAGGATGAGCTTGCTAAAGCGAAACAGGCGCTGATTGATCAGAAGCCACTGGTGCAGGCATATGTCATTGACCAGGTTCGGGATAAGATGATCGGCGGAGAGGCGGCTGTCGGAGTGATATACTCCGGGGAAATGCTTTATATTCAAGAAGAAGTTGCCAATCTGGGCCTGGATTATACATTGGAATATATCCTTCCGGAAGAAGGCACAAATCTGTGGCTGGATTGCTGGGTGATACCAAAGAATGCTAAAAACAAAGAAAATGCCGAAAAATGGATGGATTTCCTCTGCCGTCCAGAGATCGCCAAAGCAAATTTTGAATATATCACGTATCCCACGCCAAACAAAGGCGCTTTTGACCTGCTCGACGAGGATCTGCAGAATAATAAATCCGTATTCCCGGATATCAACTCTCTGGTGAATTGCGAAGTCTTCCGATATCTTGGAGAAGATGTTGACAGCGTGTACAACGATTTATGGAAAGAGGTTAAATCCAATTAAAGCTTTTTATCCATTCTTTCCCACTTTTATATCTCCATCTCCTGCACATACTACTTACACAGGAGGTGGCATTATGAGAAATAAAGCTTTAGACAATACAGCTCTAACCCTTGCAATCATTGGCGCCATAAACTGGGGCCTGATCGGATTTTTCGATTTTAATCTGGTGGCTTCCTTGTTCGGCGGTATGAGTTGGCTTTCCCGAATCATTTACGGCCTGGTAGGTCTGTGCGGAATTTATCTGATCAGCTTTTATATGCAAAACAGTAATGTCCGCACACAATCTTAATCCACAGGTTAATGTAAAGGCAGTAATCCTTTTTCTGAGGGATTGCTGCCTTTTTGTTTTTAACTGGCGTACCTTCCAAGAAAATTAACTGAATGACATTGCTTTTCCCCTCTGTATTTTTCACCCCATCTATGATAAAATGATTTCACAAAAATTTATGTCACGGAGGCATTTTATGAAAATAACCTATATTCACCACAGCTGCTTTCTTGCCGAGCTGGATACGCTGTATCTGCTGTTCGATTATATCGGAGGATCTCTTCCCCCGCTCTCCCCGGACAAGGATCTGCTGGTCCTGGTCAGCCACCGGCACCAGGACCATTTTTCTTCGCTCATTTGGGATTTGGCTGTACAGTATCCGCGGGTGCGATATATCCTGTCCGACGACATCTGGCAGAACCGGGTTCCGGAAAAGCATTTCTGCCGGACCGAATATATTGATCCGGATACCACACTGACGCTGGACGAGGGCGGCCGCACCCGCATCACTGCCTTTCATTCCACAGACGAGGGCGTCGCCTTTCTGGTAGAAAACGACGGACGTTCCCTCTACCATGCCGGTGATTTGAACAACTGGAAATGGAGCGGGGAATCGAAAGCCTGGAACAATAACATCAATGCCAACTACCGCCGGGAGCTGGAAAAAATCCGCGACTTTGGGATTATTCCGGATGTTGCAATGCTGCCTCTCGACGGACGGCAGGAGGAATGGTTTTACCTGGGCCTTCACGAATTTATGGAAATCGTTGGAGCCGGAATGGTATTTCCCATGCATTTCTGGGAGGATTTCACAATCATTGAACGCCTGAAAAAGCTGCCTTGTTCAGAAGCTTATCGGGATAAAATTGCCGACATCCGTCAGGAGGGACAAAGTTTCGTGGTATAACGAAGAAAGGCTGTTAGTCTATGGAACGATCAAAATATGACCGGGAAGTTCTGCTGGCCGCATTAGAGGCAGGAAAGCTTCTGCTGGAAAACGGGGCGGAAATCTTCCGTGTAGAAGAGACCATTTATCGGATTTGCAGGCATTTTGGCCTCACATCAGCCAGTGCCTTTGTACTAAGCAATGGCATTTTCCTCACCTCCGGAGATGAGGAAGAAAAAGAAGCCCAGTTTGCCAAGGTACTATTGATTCCTGTCAACGGTGCTAATCTGGGACGTGTGGCAGAAGTAAATCAGCTTTCCCGCCAAATTGAAAATGACGCTTATACTTTAGAGCAGGTGAGACAGGAGCTGAAACGTATCCAGCATCTGCCTGACTTTCCCAAACCTCTGCAGATTGCCGCTGCCGGATTTTCCGGAGCCAGCTTCAGCTATCTGTTCGGCGGTGGCTGGCAGGATGCTCTCTGCACGGTGGGAATCGGCATTCTGCTATATTTGTATCTGCTGGAAATCGGTAAACCGCATTTTTCCAAAATCGTCTGCAATATTTTAGGAAGCGCCTGGGTGACTTTTCTCAGCATTCTTTGCCACCGTATTCTTCCGGGCACGCATCTGGAATCGATGCTGGTCGGCGGTATCATTATCATGGTGCCGGGAGTCGCTTTCACTAATGCGATTCGAGACATGGCAGACGGAGATTATATTTCCGGATCCGTGCGTATGCTGGATGCGGTACTGGTCTTTTTCTGTATTGCCATGGGTGTAGGATTTATGATGGCGATTTATAACAGAATGGTTGGCGGGGCGCTTTTGTAGCTTGCGTTGACACTTATATAAGGAAAAAGGAGCAATGATCATGATAAAACTGATTCTGCAGATATTGGCCGCCGGCGCCGGTACGATAGGCTTTTCTCTGCTTTTTGGCGTTCCTTCTCTCTATTATCCCTATTGCGGGCTGATCGGCAGCATCGGCTGGCTGGTCTATCTGTGCCTGCTGCCCGGCACCTCTGCCACTACCGCCACTTTTTGCGCTACCGTAGTGGTTATCCTGCTGTCCCGCTGGTTCGCCGTCCGTAAGCGCTGTCCGGCCACGCTCTTTCTGATCTCTGGAATCTTTCCTCTAGTACCGGGTGCCGGAATCTACTGGGCGGCCTATTATACGGTGAGCAATCAGCTGCCGATGGCATTAGAAACCGGTTATGGTGCTGTGAAAGCGGCTGTCGCGATTGTATTGGGGATTGTGTTCGTATTCGAACTGCCGGAAAAATGGTTTCACAAATGGAATTAAAAATAACGGATGAAAAAGGAGTACAGGATATGACCGAGAAATTATATTATCAGGATAGCCACCAAAAAGAATTTACCGCCCAGGTGATTGCCTGCGAATGGGATGAAAAGCGAAAGCTCTATGGAGTCGTTCTGGATCGAACCTGCTTTTTCCCGGAGGAAGGCGGACAATATGCCGATTCAGGAATCCTTCAGGGAATCCCGGTGGAAGATGTCCAGGAACAAGATGGAACTGTCATTCATTATACTAAGAAGCAGTTCACAGAAGGAACCGAAATCAATGGCTGTATCGATTTTGAAGAACGGTTTTCTAAAATGCAGCAGCATACAGGAGAGCATATCATATCGGGACTGGTCCGCCGTCATTTCGGCTATGATAACGTAGGTTTTCATCTGGGCAGGGAGCTGGTTACCATGGACTTTAATGGCAGCTTTACCAGAGAACAGCTGCAAATGGTGGAGCAAAAGGCCAATGAAGCCGTAGTTGCCAACATTGCCGTTTGCGTAAGCTACCCTTCCCGGGAAGAATTGGCGCAAATGGATTATCGCAGTAAAAAGGAATTATCCGGACAGGTGCGTATTGTGACAGTACCTGGCTATGACGTATGTGCCTGCTGTGCCCCACATGTAAAGCATACCGGGGAGATTGGCCTGATTCGCCTGATCGACGCCGCCAGGCATAAGGGCGGCACACGTGTGACCATGGTATGCGGTTTCCGTGCTCTGGCTGACTATCAGATGAAAGAGGACAATATTCTGGAAATCTCCCGTCTATTGTCCGCCAAACCCTATGAGACCGCCGAGGCGGTGAAACGGCTGCAGCGGGAAATCCAGCAGGGAAAAGACAAGCTGTTCCGCCTGCAATCCCGCTATTTGGATCAGAAGCTTAAGGAGCAAAACTATCTGTTATTTGAAGACGAGCTGGATAAGAATGCCGCCAGACGTTTTGTCGATACCGGAATGCGCAGTTACGACGGCATCTGCGGTATTTTCCTCGGAAATGACCATCAGGGATATCAATATATCCTGGGCAGCCAGCATAAAAATTTACGAGATTTCCTGAAAGATTTCCATGAAAGATTTCCTGGCAAGGGCGGCGGTAAACCCGAGATGGTCCAGGGAACAGTAACCGCCTCCTGTCAGGAAATAATGGCATACTTGTCAGAAACCCAATGTCACTAAGTTTATCTCTGAGAATACTCAGCCATGGAAAAAGGTGTTTTCATCTCCCCTCAAAATCAATCTCACCTACTGTCACAAATCATTATACTA
>CAJUPI010000070.1 GCA_910588125.1 uncultured Lachnospiraceae bacterium | reverse complement strand
CACCGCCGGACTTCTTGGAATCATAATCAAAATATGCCTGTGCATACATATCGGTATTGTCGCCGATGATCTTGATGGAGTTCTTGTTGGCACCTACCGTACCGTCTGCACCCAGGCCCCAGAACTTACAGTTGGTCGTTCCCTCGGGAGTAGTAACAAGCGGGGCGCCCAGCTTCAGGGACAGATTGGTCACATCGTCCTCGATACCGATGGTGAATCTCTTCTTGTCATTATTGCCGTATACTGCTACGATCTGTGCCGGAGCCGTATCCTTGGATCCCAGGCCATAGCGCCCGGAGAAGATCTCCACTGCGTCGAACTTGCTGCCCTTCAATGCGGCAACCACATCCAGATACAACGGCTCGCCCAGAGACCCCGGCTCCTTGGTTCTGTCAAGAACTGAAATCTTCTTTACCGAATCCGGAATCGCCGCAATCAAAGCCTCCGCGCTGAACGGACGGTACAGACGAACCTTCACCACACCAACCTTGGCGCCGGTGGTCTTTACCATATAATCGATGGTCTCCTCGATCGTGTCATTGACAGAACCCATCGCCACAATCACGTGCTCAGCATCCGGTGCACCATAATAATTGAACAGTTTATAGTCTGTACCAATCTTGGCGTTCACCTTGTCCATGTACTCCTGCACAATACCCGGCAGCGCATCATAGTACGGGTTGCAGGCCTCTCTTGCCTGGAAGAAAATATCCGGGTTCTGCGCAGAACCTCTCTGGCAGGGATGATTCGGATTCAGCGCATGCTTACGGAACGCAGCAATGGCATCCCAGTCAGCCATCTCAGCCAGATCGTCATAATCCCAAGCTTCGATCTTCTGAATCTCATGGGAAGTACGGAAACCATCAAAGAAATTGATAAATGGAACCTTGCCCTTGATTGCTGCCAGATGGGCAACTGCGGTCAGGTCCATAACCTCCTGCACGCTGGACTCACACAGCATGGCGCAGCCAGTCTGACGGCAGGCATATACATCGGAATGATCGCCGAAGATGGACAGCGCATGGCTGGCCAGGGCACGTGCAGATACGTTGATCACGCCCGGAAGCTGCTCGCCGGCAATCTTGTACAGGTTAGGAATCATCAGTAACAGGCCCTGGGAAGCCGTATAGGTGGTGGTCAGCGCACCTGCTGCCAGGGAGCCGTGGACGGCACCTGCTGCACCAGCTTCAGACTGCATCTCAGTGATCTGAACCGTGCGGCCGAAAATATTTTTTCTGCCCTCGGTCGCCCATTCATCTGTATGCTCTGGCATAACGGAAGATGGGGTGATGGGATACATAGCAGCTACTTCGGTAAACGCATACGAAGCATGAGCAGCAGCCTGATTACCATCCATGGTTTTCATTTTTCTTGCCATTTGATTTTCCTCCTACAAATGTGAATATTGCTCGTTCCGGAAAGGCCCGGAACCCTGTCTTTTATTATAGCAACTTTTTATCATTTTGCAAATACGAAAACCGCAAATTCACGTATTATTTCTCATACAATGACGAAAACAAAACCGCTATTTAATTTCCTGGCATCGGCGCAATCATCGGCGGGACATCTCCCTGCTGCGATGGCGGCTGTTCCGCGGGACCAGGCGCCGGCTGAGCTGTCGTAGCCGCTGGCTGGCCCGTCGTCGCCGGCACAGCTTCTGTCGTCTGCTGAGTCGCGGCCGTGCCGCCTCCCGGAGCTTCTCCCACTGCGTTGCCAGTATTTCCTCCGCCCGTTCCGATGACTCCGGGGCCGCCTCCCGGCGTACCGGAATTTCCCGTCGCTGTACTTTCTGGCTGAGTCTGAGGGAATCCGTCTCCGGCTCCCTCCGGAGCAACGGAAGACTGCATCGGATCAATGGTGCTCTCCGCCGGCACGGACTCTGAAGCCATCACACTTCCCGATGTATTCCGCAAAATGACTGGCGCATGGCCCCGATACGTCACCACATGATCAACCTCCTGGCTTACGATCTCGTCTCCTTTTTTGATTTCCAGGCGCGTCTCCCAGTAGCTGCCCTTGCTTCCGGAGCTCTTGACTTTCTCAACATTCAGCTCCAGCGTCGGATCTTCCTCATAGGTGGGAGCCGGCGGGTCAATATCCTTTAACTTCTTTGAGCGGAGCGTATAAGTCACTCCTTCCTCCAGCACCGGAACTCCATAAATAGACACGGTAACTGTCTGATCCGCATATCGGGCACGAATTCCGATCGCCGTACTTGAATTATTCACAAACCGGTAATCCGGTCCATTCCAGCTGACGGTAGCGTCTGTTCCCGGAGTCACATAAGACGGCTCATACGTGTGGGACTGCCGCTTTGTTGTCTTTAATCCTGCCTTCAGCACGGCATTGTATAAGGTGGAAGATGTCTGACAGACACCCCCGCCGATCTCCTCTACCACCTCTCCATTGTTATAGGCCGCCGCCCCTTTATATCCTTTTGCCTCTGTCCGCTGGCCTACGGTTTCGTTAAAAGAGAACTCTTCTCCCGGCTGTAAAATCGTACCGTTAATCGCCTCCGCCGACAGCTTTACATTGGTATTTCTCCTGCTGTTTGAGGTGGTCTTGGTGGTAAAGCTCGAAAGTGTTTTATACTTTTCCTTTGCCGTCTCCTCACTGAATTCCGGTTCCACCACATTCATGGAAGCCGTAAGCTCCGCATCAAAATCCTTTTTCTTTAAAGCCGCCGCTATATCTCCGGCCAGCTTTTCCTGATCCAGGGCCTGTCCCTGTTCCGCCCCGCTAAACAAAAATTTATCTGAGCTCTTATCATAGCTGGAAATGGAGCCGTTCTTTGCCGCCTTGTCCCATTTGGCTGCCGCCTTTGCCGCCTCCTCTTTCGCTGCCTCCTCCAGTCCGCTGGTATCCAAGGAATATTTCTCCTTGGGCTCGCCGGAATATATCTCTGTCAGCAGATTGTCCACCTTTCCTGCCATCAAATCGGCTACCTCATAGGTATCCTCCTGCCAGATCACCTTCATTGCCCAGGGATAATTTTTAAGAATCGCCTCTCTGGCATCCTCTCTGGACATTCCGGTGATATTGATCCCATCGACCATGACCTCTTTCTGCAGTTCCGTCTCCGGGACGGAAGTGGTTTCTGTCTCCGGCTCCGTCTCCTCTGGCTTTCCTCCCATCCCTTTTACCAGAAAGACAATCAGTGCGATCGCCGCAATCAGCAATACCCCGCCAATCACCAGCTTTGTAAAATCCGGCCCCTGCTTTCTATGCCTTTTTCGGTGATTCGTCCCGCTTCCAGAAGATGTGCCCCTGGCACTGCCCCTTCCAGAAGAGCCTCTTCCAGAAGCTGCCCTGTGAGATCCGCCTCTGGAAGCAGAACCCCGATGAGTATTCCCTCTCATATCACTGCCTCGCATTCCCCCGCTCCTGGAAGAATTGCTGTTCTTTCCCCGGGAACTGCTCCTCGCCCGGGAATGGCCGTTCCCATATACCTGCTCTTCATCATACCTGCTCATAATATCCACCTGTTCTCTATCATAAAATCCCTGAGGACTTCTATTTTTTACACCTATATGAGTATAACATACTTTGATGAAAAAGAAATGAGATTTTTTATAAAATTATCCATAATTTTTTAGTAATCTCCGCCGATTCTCTTGTACAGCTTTTCGGTAAAACAAATCTTTCCAAAAACTTTCCAAAAAACCGGAAACAGTGACATGCAGCCCGACATATGATGAATTGTAAATAATTATTGGAGGAATTGGTATGAGCGATTTGGCAGCAACAAACTGCGGCTGTGACTGCAACTGCAATTGTAACGCAGGAGGATCCGGAGGCAATATTATCTGGCTGATTCTGATTCTGTGCTGCTGCTGCGGTGGCGGCAACAACGGATGCGGATGTGGATGTGAACATAATAATTGCTTCAGCTTCGGCTGTGGAAATGGCTGTGACTGGATCTGGATCATCCTTCTTCTCTGCTGCTGCGGTGGCGGCGGCTTCTTCTGTTAAGGTTTTCGCCCCCTCAAATGAGGGGGCATCTCTTTTTATACCGGATTGCCATCCGTCTTATTCGTTCTGGTATTCTGCCGTCTTCTTATCTGTTTTTCCCTTTTCAGCGCTGCTGCACCTTCCCCGGGCGCCCCGGCCTCGGGAACCGTTTTTTCGCTGCTGGCATTCCTGGCAATCCTCATCAATTTCGTATACGGCATTCCCATCTATAATCAATCGTATCGCCATAATTTCATTAACCTCCTGATAAAATTAATATATGCAGCCGGTATGTTTTCCTTGAATCCCGCATATATTGTTTCAAAAAAGCAAAGGAGCCGTTTATGAACGAGGATACAGGAACGGATGTCCGGCTGACAGACTTTGACTATCTGCTCGCGGATCCCCATCTCCAAATGGTAAAAGCGGCCATTCCTTATATGCAGCAGCCTGTACAACGCTTTTTATCCATGGTAATCAAAATGCAGGAGCTGAACCGCACCATGAGTTTATTTTCCGGCAATGAAGTATCTGCCATGAGCATCAATCCTGCCGGCGAACGAAAAACATCTCCCGTCGAGATGCTGCAGGCGATCAAGCCTTATGCCAATTCCCGGGAGCGGGAGCTGATCGAAACCATCGAGAATCTGCAAATCATGCTGCAGGCCATGCAGACCACATAACCTGTACGGCTTTTACGTCTTCCCATTCCCATACATAACACGAAAGGAGCCTCTTATGACTGCTGATAGCTGGAAACAGGATCCTCGCCTGAAACAAATGGCGCCAGAAAAACTGGATTATCTTACTGCTTTTGCAGATCAGATTACCAAACTGCCAAAAGAACAGCTTCTCCCCGCCTTTATGTCCATGCAGGTAGATGCTGCCCAGAAAGGAATCCGTTTTTCCGATTCCGAGGCCGAGCTTTTAGCCTCTGTTCTTACCTCCGGCATGTCTCCCAATGAAAAAAAGAAACTGGAAACCCTTCGTTTTATAGCAAGAAAGCTGGCTGCCAGGTCTTCCTGACAGCCAGCTTTCCCCTGCTCTATCTGTTTTTTGGCTGAATCACAATCCTTGCCGTACTGTCCAATTCCTGTACCAACAGCTTTACCTGTTCTTCCGGAATCGCGATACACCCCTCTGTCCAGGTTTTTCTCGGATCTGTGCCATGCAAAAAAATTGCCGATCCCTTGCCGGGAACGCGTTCTGCAGTGTTGTAATCCAGAGCCAGCACATAATGATAGGACGGCTCAATACGAATTAGCTCCTCGGCGGAATTCCATTCCGGAACCACCTCCCGGGCATTTACCAGCTGATTATAATAGCGGCTGTTGCTGTCATCCACCCAAAAATCACCGTCCTCTACCTGCCGGTAGGCCATCCGGCTGCCAGGATCCGGCAAAATCCCAAAAACACTCACAAAACTGTACATTCCTGTCGGGGTCCGTCTGTCCCCCTCCTTTTTGTCGTCCGTCATTCCATAATATCCGCAAAAGCCCGGTACACAGAATTCTTCCTTCCAGACGCCGTTTTCATTCCTTTTTAAGTAAGACACGTCCACAAGAGAACTGTCCATACCCGATCCGGCTACGATTACCAGCTGCCGGGTCTCTTCCGGAAGCGGAATGCCATCCATCCTCTCTTTTTGCACGCCACGCTCCTCCTTTGCCGCATCTCCGATTAAGATTACCTGAGTATTGTCCGCCATAGCCAAAATCCCTGTCATCAAGAGCACAATTGCCATAACGGTAACCCTGATTAGCTTTTTCCCTATCGTCTTCATGTGTTCATTCCTTTCCGGATGGCATTTTGAGCCTTCAGCCTTTCCTCGCTACTAACACCCGTACGCTGCGGGGCTGAATCCGGAAGGAATCCTTCTCCCTCCTCGGTGAAAAAAGCGCCTTCTCCCAAGTATCCGTCACCAGCTCCCAATGCATCCGTTCCGGCAATGCAGGCAGCAGGACTTCTATGCTCTCCCAATATGCATTGGATGCCACATAGACAATATCCGCCATACCGTTTTCATCCTCTCCGGCAAACAGGACACCGACATAGCGCTCATGCCGGGCAAAATTCCCCCGCCATGGTTTCTCCCCGTGAAAGCTCACATCCGGGAATCCACAGGCGCCGTCGCTGATATTGGCACGCAGCACCCGGTGCTCCTTACGAAACGAAATCATATATTTAAAAAACTCAAAAATATCCCTGTTTTTTTCTAGCTGGCCCCAATCCAGCCAAGAGGTGATATTATCCTGGCAGTAGGCGTTATTATTGCCAAATTGGGTGTTTCCAAACTCATCTCCGGCCAGGAACATAGGAATCCCACGACTGCACATTAACACAGCAAAAGCATTGCGCATCATCTGATGACGCAAATCAAGGATTGCCGGATCCTTCGTCTCTCCCTCTGCTCCGCAATTCCAGCTATTGTTGTCATTTGCTCCATCGGTATTATTCCAGCCGTTCTTCTCATTATGCTTCTTATTGTAAGAAAACATATCATAGAGAGTAAAACCGTCATGACAGGTAATGAAATTCACAGAAGCGTTTTTTCTGGTACTCACCTCATAAATATCCCGGGAGCCCACCATCCGCAGTGCTGCTGCCTGGGCAAAGCCCTCATCTCCCTTCAGATACCGGCGCATGTCATCGCGGTATCTGCCATTCCACTCTGCCCAGCGGTTCCAGGAGGGAAACGACCCCACCTGATAAAGCCCCACTGCATCCCATGCCTCAGCGATCAATTTTACATCTCCTAAAATCGGGTCAAAGGCCAGAGACTGCAAAAGCGGCGGCTTATTCATCGGCGTCCCGTCTTCATTGCGTCCCAAAATAGAGGCCAGATCGAACCGGAATCCATTGATCCGGTATGTGGTCACCCAATAGCGCAGGCAATTCAAAATCATCTGATGTACAATCGGGTGATTGCAGTTTAAAGTATTGCCACAGCCGCTGAAATTGTAGTAATATCCCTCCGGCGTCAACAGATAATAGATATTGTTATCAAAGCCTTTGAAGGAGAAGAACGGCCCCTGTTCATTGCCCTCCGCCGTGTGATTGAATACCACGTCCAGATAGACCTCGATCCCGTTCTGGTTGAACTCCCGAATCAGGCGCTTCAGTTCATTGCCCTCCCGGTTATATTCCCGGCTGGCCGTATAGCTGGTATTCGGGGCAAAAAAGCTGACAGTATTGTATCCCCAGTAATTGTAGAGCTTCTCTCCGTTCACCTCGCGGTAATCCTGCATCTCATCAAATTCAAAGATCGGCATCAGCTCTACCACATTGACTCCCAATTCCTTTAAGTAAGGCAGCTTCTCCAAAAGCCCGGCAAACGTACCAGGATGAAAAACCCCGGAAGATTTGTCCATGGTAAACCCCCGCACATGCAGCTCATAGATCACCAGATCCTCCATTGGCAGCAGCGGCGGACGCATATCCTCCCAGTCAAAGTCATCCTTTACCACCCTCGCTTTATAATGCTGCTCCCCCGGGGAGGAATCTCCCCACTGGCTCTGCCCGGTAACTGCCTTGGCATAAGGATCCAGCAAATATTTTGTCTTATCAAAAATAAGTCCCTTTTTGGGATCATAAGGTCCATCCACCCGGTAAGCATATTCAAATTCTTCGATATTTAACTTAAACACAATCATAGAATAGACATTGCCGATGCGATAGTGCTGAGGAAACGGCAACACGGCAAACGGCTCCTCTTCCATCCGGTGAAACAGCAAAAGCTCAATGGATGTCGCCCCATGAGAATACACGGTAAAGTTCACCCCGCCCGGAATAGCCGTGGCTCCGTTCGTTTCATAAAACCCCGGACGCACATCAAATCCTGCAATCCGATCCATCGGAACCAGATGAATCGTACGAGGCAGGGTCAGCTCACTGATTGGCTCTTTTTGCTTTACTTCCTCTTTCTCGATCGCTTTCCTTTTTTCCATAACAGCTCCTTCCTCCACTCCAAAAATTCCTGACAAAACCATGGATCCTGAAACAAAAAGGGTATGCTGGCATATTCTTCCTCTGTCAGCATACCTCTTCTTAATTGTTATAGTTCTGACAAATCTCTTTTTCTAAATTATAGTAGAATTGTCTGAGAAATTCAAGTAAAACTTCGTGGATACTATGCCAAACCGATCACCACAGCCAGTACCACGACCACGGATGCACACACAAATAACACCGCCTGGAATTTTATCTGGAACTTCGCCCATTTTCCCCAGTCCAGCCTGGCCGCCGCCAAAGCGCCGAGCAAACAGCCGGAGGTCGGTACGATAAAATTGGTAAATGCGTCACCCAGCTGATAGGCAACCACTGCCACCTGCCGTTCCACACCTACCAGATCTGCCAACGGCGCCATCACCGGCATCGTCAATGCCGCCTGCCCCGAACCAGACACAACGAAGAAATTAAACACGGACTGGAATATATACATCAGCCATGCCGATACCACTGGCGGGAAATTCTTCATCCCCTCACTGATTCCATGCAAAATCGTGTTCAAAACCGTGCCATCCGTGGCACTCGTGCCGCCCAGGATAATGATGATTCCCTGCGCCATACCGACACACATAGCGGCACCCAGCAGATCCGCCGCCCCCCGGTCAAAAGATTTCGGAATATCGTTCAGCCCCATATCATTTAAATGGAATACCACTCCGATAATCCCGGCCACCAGCCCCATCACAAAGAACTGTGAAGCGATTTCCGGAATATAATATCCCTTTGCCACGACTCCCCAGATCGTCCACGCCATACAGACAGCGATGGTCAGTAAAACCAGCTTATGCCCCAGGGTAAAAGGCGGTAATTCCCGGCCGTTCCTGGCAAATTCCGTACGATATGCCTCATCCGATTCATAGGCCACCGACATTTGCGGATTCTTCTTGATCTTCATGGCATAGCGCATAGTAAAAGCAGAAGCCAGTACGGTAAAGAAAATCCACATCGGAATCCTGAACCAGGCCCCCGACATCACCGGCACGCCGGCCACCCCCTGCGCCACCGCCAGCCCGAAGGGATTCTGCCAGGAAGAACCGAACCCGATCTGCGTCGCCACATACGAGCACATGATCCCCACAACGGCATCATACCCCATAGCGATAAACATCGGCACCAGGATCATCACAAAGGGAATCGCTTCCTCCCCCATGCCAAACACAGCTCCGCCCAGGGAAAACAAGGTAATCAAAATCGGAATCAGCAGGATTTCCTTCCCGTTTGTCAAATCAATCACCCGCATAATACCGCTCTCCACGGCACCGGTACGCAACACGATCCCAAAAGCACCGCCCACCACCAGGATAAACGCGATAATCCCTACGGCCGTACCATTCTTATCCCCGGTAGTCAATCCCTCGAACACATAGTTTAAAATGCCCTGCCCGCCAAAATCCTCTGTGCCAAACAATGGGGCAATCTTCGTGACCCGATTGCCGTTCTCATCCAGCACATACTCAAAGCTTTCCGGATCCAATACGGTCCGGCTCTTTTCGGCTCCATTCATCATGTAGGTAATCTCCCGGGTCTCATATTTTCCCAGAGGCACAAACATCGTCAAAATTGCCGCCAGTAAAATCACCCCAAAAATGATTACATAGGTATGTGGCATCTGAATCTGCTTTTTCTCTTTCATGGTATTTCCCGTCTCCTTGATTTTTATTTCGCAATCCGCCTTCATTCCTCAAAGGTTCCCTTTATCACAGCTTGTCCTCCGGAAACCATCACTACTCCTTTGGCCATAACCAGATCAATGGCCAGACTTTTCTCATCTGCCAGCACCAGATCCGCATCCGCCGCTTTGACAATCCTTCCTTTCCGGGACAGCTTCAAAAGCGCTGCCGGATTGGCAGTCACAGCCCGCAATGCCCGGGAAAGCTCCACGTTGTCTGTCAGCACGGCATCTCTCATCTCCCGATAAAGCGAAGTCACCTTTCCCACACCTAACCCTTTCAGCGTGCCGTCCGGATAAAATACCGGCAAGCTTCCCTGCCCGTCCGAGGAAAAAGTCACATGATCTTCCGGCACACCGGCCTCCAACGCCATCCTCAGCCCTGTGCTGGCTTTCACCTCATCCGGCTCCAGAAAATCCGGATCGGAACTGGTGGTCAGATCAATGTATCCGCCCAGGCTCTTGGCATAATCAATCCCGGCCTCCATCAAAGTCCGGCTGCGGTTGATATGAGTAGGCAGCATATTCGTCGGCAAAATCTCGGTATTCTCCAGCACGTATCGCAAAAAAGCCAGCTTTTCCGCTCCGTCTCCCATATGGATATTCACCAGCCCCGCCTTGCCGGAAAGAATGCCTCCCACCCGCGTATCTGCCACGATGCGGGCGAACTCTTCCTTTGTCGGCTGCGACGAACGATGATCCGAAATCGCAATTTCCCCGGTTCCCACTACCTTTTCCAGTAAAATGGCATCATCCATAATGCTGCCGGTCAAAGTCCGCACCGGCACCTGGTAAGAACCGGTATACACATAAGTGCTAATCCCCTCCTCTTCCAGCCCTTTGGCCTTTGCCAGTAGATTGGCCATGGTTCGGGTACAGCCATCCGTTCCCAAACAGCCCACTACCGTAGTGACGCCGCCTAAGGTGATATCGGTAAGCATAATCTCCGGTGTGCGGCTTCTGGCTCCTCCTTCACCGCCGCCTCCTAAAATGTGTACATGGGCATCGATTAATCCCGGTATCAACACCTTGCCACTGCCATCCAATACCGTAATCTCATATGCCGGCTCCGCCGGAAGACAATCCGCTATCTGCAAAATCTCCCCGCCGCCAATCAGCACATCTTTAACTCCCAGATCTTCCGGAGCATAGATATGCGCATTTTTAATCAAATACAACTATCGTTCCCTCCTCCATCCTGCGGTATCTCCAATATCATTAGGTTTAACTCCGAGAATACTCAGCCAGGGAAAAGCAGCAGACCATTTCCTGCCTCTTCCCGCTCCTTTTTCCCTGGCGTGCCTTCTGAGAAAATTAACCAAATGACATTGGCGGTATCTCCCGCATTTTTCTAAAATTTTACCACATATTCTTTAAAAAATCATTATTTTTTTACATTTTCTTGATAATTTATACATGTAAATCTTCTCCTTTGCCTGGCAAAATCCGGATTTTCGACTGTAGCTGCATCACCTGTGCAAACCTCGCAGCCAAACTCTGCAAATCTTTCCCGGAAACCGTTATTCCATAGCTGTCTGCCAGGAATTTATGCAGCTTATCCCAGAATGCTTCCGGCATCACCGCTGCCAGGATTCCTGCTCCGCTCATGAATACTCCTGAATATTTCCAGGCACTGATTCCTTCTATTATTTTTGCAAATCTTTGCATACTCAAAACCCCGAATCTTTCTCCTATCCGTTCGATGGAATCTGCCAGTCCCGGCTCAACCTGCTGATATTTGAGCAAATAAGCCAGCAAATATACCAATACATCCGGATTTTCCCCCTGCAGCAATAAACGAATCAAATAGTTTCTCTCCTCTTCCTCCGATTTTCCATCTCCTCGCTCCGCTTTTCCGTCCCCCAGCCTGCGCTCCGCTATTGCCCCTAAAAGCTCCATGGCCGCAATCTTCTTTTCCTCCGGAAGAGAACGTAAACAACTGTTCAAAAATCGATTTACCTCCTGTAGTTCCTTTGCCTTCGTCTTCCCCGAGCGAACCAGAAAGCAGGTATTTTCCTCTCCGAACCAGAAAAAAGCATTCACACAATGAGTTTCCCAGAAACCTCTTGCCTCATCCGCAAATCTTTGATAATATATGGCTCTGCCCACATCATTCAACAAAATATTCACATAATCGTATTCCATATTGTGATTCTCAATCACCGGTTGTCTTTCACGGATCCTCTGCTGATATTTTTTAACAAATTCATCCGAAAACCCCTGCCCGTCAAAAGACAGGCACCGGCTCACAGAAGTCTCCATCAATGCAATATATTTTGCTTTGTTGCCGCCTTTCGAATGCCCTGTAACCGTAATCTCAGAAAAATATTTTGGCAGCCCTAAAGAACAATACCACTCCCTGGCATTCTTTTGTTGTATGGTCGACACCCCATCCTGCTCTCCGGTGGCTGCCCCGCCCAAAAAGTCATCCCGCCATTCGCCCGCTGCCGTTCCCCGAAATACGACTACTGCCTCCCCCAAACATGGCTCCACGAATACAGCGCTCAACCCTCCACCGCCGCCGTCCGCTTCATCCCAGTGGACATCATGGTTCTTCATGCGGCACAGCCGCAAATTTCCTGCAATCAGCCGGACAATGCGGTTCCATTCCTTCCCTTTCATACAAAGCCCGCACTCCGCCTCCTCTGTAAGCGGCCTCTGGCTCCACGAATCCATCCATTCACCTATCGTATTTCCCTGATATTCGTCTATGGACCTCTTTTCTTCCTCCGGACAATACATCAATTGATTTAATAACAATATCTCTCCTGTTGACAGCATCCTGACTCCGTTTGTTCTCTCCCCACCATTATATGCCATATCCCGGCGCTCTCTGTCATTCCGATTTTTCCCAAAAGCCCCCAAATATTTCCAATGAGAGTATTATAAAATAAGTCCCCCGTCATTTCTCTTATCCAGTGTACGTGAACCGTCCGAACACAGGATAGAAAAATGACGGAGGACTTATTTTTCAACCCCTTCTCCATTCATTTCTCAAAAGCCAGATAAAACTCAATCCAGCTTTTTCACTGTAAGCGTGGCATTTACTCCGCTTCCAAGAGTTACCCCCACTGCCAGCAACGCGGAAAGCGCCAAATCCACAGCACTTCCTGCTGTCAGGGTCACAATCGTACTTCCGCTGAACAGAGAACTGGTTCCCACTGACAGAATTCTGGAAATCGTTGCGCTGGGAACATCGACCCCATTGACTCTCACAGCAAATGTAATGGTGGTTGCCACTGCTGCTGTCAAAGTCGTGGAATAATTGATTTCATAGACGCCGGGATTTGCCACTACAATGCTGTTTGCCGGTACATAGGTGGCATTCTTCACCGGCCCTGCTGTAGCAAGAGGAATCTGTGTTGTCCCGCCTATAGTCAGATTCAGCGTCTGAGGCGTTGTACTGTATAATCCTCCATAAGCATTCAGCCCGTTTGCCGGACCAGTCGCCCCAGTCGCTCCCGTAGGGCCTGCTGCTCCCGTGGCTCCTGCTGCCCCTACTGCTCCAGTTGGGCCTGTTGCTCCCGCCGGACCCGCTGCCCCGGTCGGACCCGTCGCTCCCGTGGCGCCTACCGCTCCCGCTGAACCTGCCGCTCCCGTGGGACCCGTCGCTCCCGCCGGACCTGCCGCTCCCGTGGGACCCGTCGCTCCCGTAGCGCCGGTCGCTCCCGCCGGACCTGCCGCTCCCGCCGGACCCGCTGCCCCGGTCGGACCCGTCGCTCCCGTGGGACCTGCCGCTCCCGCTGAACCTGCCGCTCCCGTGGGACCCGTCGCTCCCGTGGGACCCGTCGCTCCCGCCGGACCCGTCGCTCCCGTGGCGCCGGTCGCTCCCGCCGGGCCTGCCGCTCCCATGGGACCCGTCGCTCCCGCCGGACCTGCCACTCCCGTGGGGCCAGTCGCTCCCGCCGGGCCTGCCGCTCCCGCCGGACCCGTCGCTCCCGTGGGACCTGCTACTCCCGTGGCGCCGGTCGTTCCTGCCGGGCCTGCTGCTCCAGTCGGGCCTGTCGCTCCTTCTGGACCCGTCGCCCCAGTTGGACCTGCCACTCCCGCTGGACCCGTCGCCCCAGTTGGACCTGCCACTCCCGCTGGACCCGCCGCTCCGGTTGGACCCGTCGCCCCAGTTGAACCTGCCGCTCCCGTGGGACCTGTTGCTCCAGTCGGACCCGTCGCTCCCGCTGGGCCTGCCACTCCGGCTGGGCCTGCCGCCCCGGTCGAACCGGTCGCTCCCACTGGACCCTGGGCTCCCTGAGGGCCTTGTACTCCTTGAGGACCTGTTGCTCCCGGCATTCCCTGAACTCCCTGGGGACCCTGAGGACCTTGAGGTCCTTGTGCTCCCTGAGGGCCAGTCGCCCCCGTGGGGCCGGTCGGACCTGTGGGACCCGTAGGACCACCTGGCATCACTGCTGTCACCAGGTCAAAATCCGGTGATATCCCTGGCAATCCCATCGGACAATCCCGATTTACCCGATAGAGGTAGCCATTATAATATACAAGATCTCCCTCCCGGTATTGCCGGGCCGGATCAAAATTATCTGCTGTGCTTAATCCTGGCCCCATCGGGCCGGTCGGTCCCTGCGGCCCTATTGGACCAGCCGGACCCATTGGACCAGCCGGCCCCTGGGGACCCCGACAACAACAGGAAGCTCCCGGCGGATATGGCGGCATCGGCGGATTCGGTGGTGCTGGCGGATATGGCGATATTGGGGGCGTTGGCGGATATGGCGGCATCGGTGGATTTGGCCGGCAACAACGTCTTCCCCCGCATCCGGAATTTCTTTCACAGTTGGAATCGAATGAATTGCGATACATAAAATCACTCCTTCTTTTTCTCTCCGGCAGCAATCACATGAAAGACTGTCCACCGGTCTACTCTATCATATGTCCTGCCTGGGATTTTGGTTCGTCCATTCCCATATCCCGAAAATATTTTTCATTCCATTGAATTTCTGCCGACTCCGGTTTTCGTTTTCTCGCTTTTTGATGATATTGATAAGCCGTCTGTCTGTCCCCTATCCGATCATAACATACACACAAATTTATTTCCGGCAGATAGCCATAATAATCCCATCGAATAAATCCTCCGTTTTCCGCTTCCGGCTTTAATTTCAATGCAGTCTCATGCCAGTATATCGCCTGTTGCCACTGGCCCTGTTCCTGAAAATAATATCCCAGTTCGAAACACGCTTCCCCCCGGGGTCTGCCATATAAAAAACTTCTGAGCAATGCCATTGCTTTTTCCTCTTTTTGTCCCAATGCATGACAGCATTCTGCCAGATTCAGACATGCCTCGATCTTATTTTCCACCCATCCCGCTCCAGCTAAAAATTGTTCCAGAGCCCTTTTCGCATCCGCATACCGTCTGTGATTCATCAGCTCTCGCCCGTAATAAAATAAATTTCTTCCTGACAGAGTTATTCCTTCCTCCCGCATTTTTTCATAGATCCTCAGATTCCGGCCCGCATCTGCCGGTTTTACTTTGCGATGAGAAATCACAATATCCGAATATACTATTTTCCCCGCCGGCACAATAGCCTCATGGACACGTCCTTCCCATTGGAATCCCCGTCCATTCCTAATCAAACGTTCCCGATAGTAAGAAAACAGCGGTTTCCCCTCATCATCCTCGGAAACCGCATATTTCATCATCACAATATCTGTATCCTTGTCCAGATTCTTTTTTAATTCTGCCAGACTCTCCCTGTTCTCTTCTGTCACCACGTCATCAGCATCCAGCCACATACAATAATCCATGGATGCCCTGGCAAATGCTTCATTCCGAGCCGCTGCAAAATCATCCTGCCAGACAATTTCATATATTTTTTCTGTATATTTTCCGGCAATTTCTATCGTTCTGTCCTCAGATCCTGTATCCACAAGAATAATCTCATCTACAATGCCTTTGACCGATTCCAGGCAGCGCGCCAACACCTGTTCTTCGTTTTTCACAATCATACACAAACTGATGGTAATCAAACAATCTACCTCTGACATATCTTTTTGATATATTATGAAGTCATAATTCTGCCTGATACTGGATTCATTATCCGCTTTTTGTGGGTAGCGTCATTTTACTTTCGGATGTTAATGGTCAAAAAGCACCTCTTATGGTC
>CAJUPI010000069.1 GCA_910588125.1 uncultured Lachnospiraceae bacterium | reverse complement strand
GACTTCTAAATCCCTGCAAAGTCAAAAGCGGCAGACCATTTTTCAGCCTCTTCCCACGCCTTTTTCCATGGCTGAGTATTCTCAGAGCTAAACTTAATGACATTGGTGCAAATAAAGAATTCTGTGTTATTAGCGGAAAAAGTTTCAGAGATATAAAAAGCTGATCATGAAAGGATAAAAAGGAGTTGACTTTTGAGAAAGAATGTACTATGATGAAATCAGAAAAGAACGTTTGTTCGCACGGAGGTTGATATGAATAAGGACGATAAGTTAAAAGCATTGGATGCCGCCATCACTCAAATAGAGAAGTCTTATGGAAAGGGATCTATTATGAAGCTTGGGGACTCTCGCAAGAATATGAATGTAGAGACAGTTCCCACGGGCTCCCTCAGTCTGGATATTGCGCTGGGGTTAGGCGGAGTGCCGAAGGGGAGAGTGATTGAGATCTACGGACCAGAGTCCAGCGGTAAGACGACGGTAGCTCTCCATATGGTTTCGGAGGTACAAAAGCGCGGAGGCATTGCCGGCTTTATTGATGCCGAACATGCCCTGGATCCCGTATATGCAAAGAACATCGGGGTAGACATAGACAATCTTTATATTTCTCAGCCGGATAACGGAGAGCAGGCACTGGAGATTACAGAGACTATGGTACGTTCCGGCGCCGTTGATATCGTGATTGTGGATTCCGTGGCTGCTTTGGTCCCAAAGGCGGAAATTGACGGAGAGATGGGAGATTCTCATGTGGGACTGCAGGCACGGCTGATGTCGCAGGCGTTGCGGAAGCTGACGGGAGTGATCAGCAAGAGCAACTGCTGCGTGATTTTTATCAATCAGCTTCGGGAAAAGGTTGGCGTGATGTTTGGCAGCCCGGAAACAACTACCGGAGGCCGGGCGCTGAAGTTTTATGCTTCTGTACGTTTGGATGTGCGCCGGAAAGAGATTTTAAAACAGGCGGGAGAAATGATAGGTAACCATGTTTGTGTGAAAGTGGTGAAGAATAAGATCGCCCCGCCGTTCAAAGAAGCAGAGTTTGACATTATGTTTGGCCAAGGGATTTCCCGGGAGGGAGATATTCTGGATCTGGCAGTAAAGGAAAATATTATAGAAAAAAGCGGTGCCTGGTACTCTTACAATGGCGCAAAGATTGGCCAGGGACGCGAGAATGCGAAGAATTATCTGCGTGAAAACCCAGCCGTTTGTTCTGAGGTAGAGTGTAAGGTGAGAGAGCGCTATGGACTTCAGGGAGATGTCGTGGCGCCAGCGGAGGCAGTGGCAGTACCGGAAGAGCCGGCACCGGACAAGGAAGCATCCGGCGATGAATAATCGGAAGAAAAATAACAGGACTGTCCGGGACTGCGCGCTCACTTTGTTAGAATACTGTGACCGAACAGAACAGGAGATGCGCAGAAAGCTGAAAGACAGAGAATATGCGCCGGAAGAGATTGAAAAGACGATTTTATTTTTAAAAGAATACCATTATATTGACGACGACAGATATACGCAAAAGTATATCCATACATATGCTGATAGCAAAAGCATCCGCCGGCTTAGAAGCGAGCTGGAACAAAAGGGGATATCGCGGGAGCGGATTGATGCTGCATTGGAAGAGATCGCGGTAGACGAAAGCATGCAAATTGCTGCCTGGATTAAAAAAAGGGGATATACGCCGGGAGAGCATCTGGATCCGGATCAATACCGCAAGCTGATGGCCGGATTAGGGAGGCGGGGATATTCTTTTGACACAATTCGCCGGGCAATGGCCGGGGATTAAGATTTTTACGGACAGCGTTCCTTTATCTGCTGTGGGTAAACGCTTTGAAACGCTTGATTATACTTGACATAGTGCACAAAACAGTTTAAAATTGAGATGTTGTATTCATGTACAATGAAAACTAAATAAGGAGGTGCTCCTGTGTCAAAAACAGCGATGTCAACCGGCATAATGTTGATTGTTTTTATTATTGTGCTGGTAGTTGTGGCATTTATTATCTGGAAGCTTGCGATTAACCACCGGATTAAAACGTATGAGAGCAAGGTCGGGACCGCAGAGGAAAAAGCCAGAAAAATAATAGATGAAGCGCTAAAGACGGCAGAGACAAAGAAGCGAGAAGCTCTCCTGGAAGCGAAAGAAGAGTCGATTAAGACGAAAAATGAGCTGGATAAGGAGACGAAAGAAAGACGCGCAGAGCTTCAGCGTTATGAAAGACGCGTACTGAGTAAGGAAGAGAACTTAGACAAAAAAGCAGAGAACATGGAAAAAAGGGAAGCCGGTATTGCAGCCCGGGAGGAAGCCCTCAACAAGCGAAATGCTGAGGTAGAGACTTTGTATGAGAAGGCTTTTCAGGAGCTGGAGAGGATTTCCGGTTTAACTACGGAGCAAGCGAAGGAATATCTTTTGAAGTCCGTGGAAGAAGAAGTGAAGCACGACACTGCCCGGCTGGTAAAGGAATTGGAAAGCAAGGCCCGGGAGGAAGCTGACAAAAAAGCGAAGGATTATGTGGTGACTGCGATTCAACGATGTGCGGCTGATCATGTGGCTGAGACTACTGTTTCTGTAGTCCAACTTCCCAGCGATGAGATGAAGGGACGTATCATTGGCAGAGAAGGCCGGAATATCCGTACGCTGGAGACTATGACAGGGGTGGAGCTGATCATTGACGATACTCCGGAGGCGGTAGTGTTGTCAGGCTTCGATCCGATTCGCAGAGAGGTTGCCAGGATTGCCCTGGAGCGTTTGATCGTTGACGGAAGGATTCATCCGGCTAGGATTGAGGAGATGGTCGAGAAGGCACAGAAGGAAGTGGAGGCCAATATGCGGGAGGATGGGGAGACAGCCACTCTCGAGGTAGGAATTCATGGAATTCATCCCGAATTGGTGAAACTGCTGGGTAAAATGAAATTCAGGACCAGTTATGGACAAAATGCCCTGAAGCATTCGATGGAAGTCGCTCAGTTGGCAGGCCTTTTGGCAGCAGAAGTTGGGGTTGATGTCCGGATGGCCAAGCGTGCCGGCTTATTACATGATATTGGTAAATCCATTGACCATGAAGTAGAGGGATCCCATGTGCAGTTGGGTGCTGATTTGTGTAAAAAATACAAAGAATCGGCAATTGTTATCAATTCTGTGGAATCTCATCATGGAGATGCGGAACCTCAGAGCTTGATTGCTTGTATAGTCCAGGCAGCCGATACGATATCGGCAGCGCGTCCGGGCGCAAGGAGAGAGACTCTGGAAACATATACAAATCGACTAAAACAACTGGAAGAGATTACGAATTCTTTCAAAGGAGTGGACAAATCCTATGCGATTCAGGCTGGCCGGGAAGTTCGTATTATGGTCATTCCGGAACAGGTGAACGATGACGATATGATTTTGATGGCACGTGAGATATCCAAACGCATTGAAAATGAGTTGGATTATCCAGGACAGATCAAAGTTAATGTGATTCGTGAGTCTCGTGCAACGGATTACGCAAAATAGTCGTTATAGTGTAGAAGGATGCCTGAAATTCATTGAAGAAGTATTGATGAGTTTCAGGCATTTTTTATGCAATTAAATGTGGAAGCGGTAATACTTACAAATTTTAGTTTAATGATTACAAATTACGAAACTTACTTGACAGAGGTATTTTTTTGTAATAGAGTGAAAAAAGAATATATAGAATGGGGAGGCAAATACGTGTATAACTGGAAGAAAATGTGTGGTATGGCGCTGATCTTGTCGCTGGCGGCGGGAGCGACGGCAATTTCATCTTATGCCGCAACCAGAAAGAAGATCAATTCTGTTACCGTTGATGTCACTGCCCGTATTGAACTGGGGGCAAAATACGGGGAAGAAGAGATTGAAGTAGATACCCGCGGCAAGAATTATACGTACGATTATTATGATATTGAGAATTTTGGCTTTGAGTGGGTGGAAGATGACGTTCCGGAGATCACGATTTATTTGAGAGCGGATGAAGGCTATTATTTTGCGTTGACAAAAGCAAGCTCGGTAAAGCTGAGTGGTGCGACTTACGTCAAAGCCAGTAAACAGGATTCTTCAGAGACTTTGGCTTTGAGGGTGAAGCTGCCTTCGATGGCAGAGATGGTGGGACAGGAGAGTGAAGTGATATTGACCGATGGCGGTTTTGCCAAATGGGGCGAAGTGCGCGGGGCCGGTACTTATGAGTTGCGCCTGTACCGCAACGGAACAGGAGTAGGAGCAAATTATCAGAGTACGGATCAGTTGTTCTATGATTACAAGGCTCAGATGGGAAAACCAGGAACTTATCAAGTAAAGGTTCGGGCAGTCAACAAGCAGAATAAAGAGAGCAAGGGAAAATGGATGGAGTCCGAGAGTATCACGATCTCCAATGAAATGGCGGCGGCTATCCGCAACGGAACGGCGGCCGGATTACCAGTAGATGGCGAATGGAAGAATGAAGGAAACGGCTGGTGGTACGAGCATGAGGATGGCAGCTATACCAGGAATAACTGGGAGGAGATAGATAAGAAATGGTATTTGTTTGATGAGAATGGGTATATGAGAACGGGCTGGGTGGAGTGGAACGGATACCGGTATTATTGCCATGACGAGACCGGGGAGATGTTGAAGAATACCACCACCCCGGACGGATATATTCTGGACAACGAAGGTCACCTTAAGAATGAATAGATTTGGCTTGGGGCCTCGCCGGGAACGGCGGGGTCTTTTATTTGGTATACTCGATAATATTCTTTGGTTTCTGGATTCTTGACCGTTTCGGAACGATTCATCGTAAGGAATTTGGCCAGCTCGTAGCAGTTGATCCAGATTTCGTTATTCCCTTCTTTTTGTGATTCGTCGAAAATCAGTTGCATGCCGAAATGAAGATGCGGTTCATCAATATTGTTGGTGTTTTCTGTAGGGCTGTAACCGGTTCTGCCGAGATAGCCGATGACATCTCCGGCCTGCACATAGCTTCCCTCCTTCAATGTCTTGTGATAAGGATAGTTTTTCCGCAAATGAGCATAGTAATAATACCGTTTTTTGTCAAAGCTGCGAATGCCAAGCCGCCAGCCACCATATTGATTCCAGCCGATTGCTTCTACATAGCCGGATTCTACTGCGATCACAGGAGTTCCTACCTGCCCCATCAGGTCATGCCCCAGATGTTGACGTTTAAAACCATAACTACGGGAAACTCCAAAATCATCAAAATCGTTGTACGGATAATTTTTAGCAATTGGCGAAAAAGCTTTTAGCCCATATTTAGTGACCCAAACGGGTTCGCCGGTGGACTCATCGGGGATCTGGATATCATAGACGCCAACCATACCGCCTAAAACAGCACGATAGGCTTCCAGATAATAAGAATAATATTTCATGTCTTTGGTAAGCTCTTCGATAGAAGCGTCGGCCTGCAACTTTTGAGCCAGGGCATCCATATCAGAAGCTTTATATCGGGAAAAATCGCCGCCATAACGGGCGCCCAGAAAAGCCAGCAGTTCCAGCCAGTTTAGATGAGGGGTTTGATTGTAGCTGTCTACATCCAGCCGCAGTGCCTGACGCATGGCTTCGGCAGTTACGTCAAAATCTACCCATTTAATAAAGCTTTGTGAAGAAGAATCATCGGTGCTGCCGGATTGAGGGATGATTGACTGGCTGGATGTTTTCTGAGTGCGGGCAGAAGATGAATATAAGAGGCCAATGGCCAACAAGGAGAAAAGGAACAGTTCTGACAGAATTAACAGAACGGTAGTTTTCCGGGTATGTTTTTGGGGACGGCGGCTGTTCATTGCATCTCCTCCTTACAATGGTATTGTTGGTGTTATAGGGTATATATATGCAGATGGAAGCAAAGATTATGTTTGACGAAACGGGACAAGGAAAAACAGAGAAATCCTGGAGCTGTATGATTACAGCTCCAGGATTTCTCTGTCATTGGGAACATATAGATTGCCAGTATAATACTGCCGGCCTTCTGCCAGATAAAGCTCTTTTCGATGTTTTATGGATTTGTCTTCGGTATGCCATAGGACCAGATTGGGGATATGAAGCTGCGTTGCCAATTCACAGGCGTCTTTGACTGTGCTATGGTGTTTTTCATAGGGTTTAAAACGATCGCGCTCGCTATATAAGCAAAAAGCTTCATGCAGCAGCCAGTCACTATTCTCTACATAAAACTGGCAGGCGGGATTATAGGGCTCGTCCCCGGCACAAGTCAGACGGCGGCCATTGGAAAGCAAAGTGGTGAAGCCGTACTGCCGGGCCTTGGTGGAATGAATATCAAAAAAGGTTACTTTATAATCAAGAATTTGGCAGGTATCGCCGTCATGAATTGCTATCAAATGAATACGATTTCCGATAATCTGATATAATTTATCCTGAAGGGTCAAACGGCAAAATGTGTCAATGGTGTGAACTAACTCCTGATGACAGTAAATGTTTAAATCTCCCTCGTAAACGCCGGAGTGAATGCGGGTGGCGATGAAGCGAACCATCCAGACAATGCCCAGAAGATGATCGGTATGTTCGTGGGTGACAAAAATATGATGGATTTGTTCAAAAGATACTTGCATGTCTTCCAGAATTGACAAGATACCGTTACCGCCTCCGGCATCTACCATAAAAAATTGCCCGGAAGGATTACGGATGGCAAAGCAAGTATTATAACAACGAGTAACAGCGGCATTGCCAGTACCAAATACATAGAGCTGTTCCATAAAAAGGGCCTCCTTGCCATTGCATAATAAAAAAGCCTGCATTCTCTGCAGGGATATCCGAAAAATCCGATAAAATGTACGAAACATAGGTACATTTTATCGGATAGATGGAGACAATAGGACTCGAACCTACGACCCTCTACACGTCAAGCAGATGCTCTCCCAGCTGAGCTATATCTCCATGGACATTATTATAAGCGAAAAGGCAGCATTTGACAAGCGCTTTTTATCAAATTTCACAGTTCAAATTATATTTCTGATTAAGATGTAAAACGGACAGGGAATTCATGAAAAATTCATTATGAAATATTAACAAAATGTGGTACTATATTGCTATATTGAAAATTACAACCGGTAAGAGAAGGGCCGGTGGTTATATGGGAGGGAAAAATGAGGGACTTGGCATATTTGAAATTGCTGGCAAGAGACTATCCTAGTGTTAAGGCAGCTTCCAGCGAGATTATTAATTTGATGGCAATCAGCGGATTGCCGAAGGGAACCGAATATTTTTTTAGCGATTTGCATGGAGAGTATGAAGCGTTTATTCATCTGCTTCGCAGTGCGTCGGGGATTATCCGGGAAAAGATCCGGGCCACCTTCGGGCATATTATCCAGGAGGAAGAGGAGGTGGAACTGGCCAATCTGATTTATTATCCGGAGAGGAATCTGTCCCGGCTGAAACAGGCAGGGAAAAATACGGAGGATTGGCAACGAGTTACGATTTACCGGCTGGTACAGATTTGCAAAGAGGTTTCTTCTAAATACACCCGCTCGAAAGTGCGTAAGAAGATGCCCAAAGAGTTTGCTTATATCATTGATGAGCTGCTTCATGTAGATTATACTGATGATAATAAGAGAATCTATTATGAAGAAATCATCCATACAGTGATTGACATACAAGTGGCGGAAGCTTTTATTGTAGCATTGTGTAATTTGATTCAAAATCTGACAATTGACAGTTTGCATATCATTGGAGATATATTCGATCGAGGACCACGGGCGGACATTATTATGGACGAGCTAATGCGTTTTCATGATGTGGATATCCAATGGGGGAACCATGACATTTCCTGGATGGGGGCGGCCACTGGGAATGAGGCATGTGTGTGTAATGTATTACGCATTGCTATCAGCTACAACAGCTTCGATGTGTTGGAGGATGGCTATGGGATTAATCTCCGGCCGCTTTCTATGTTTGCGGCGCGAATTTACAAAGATGATCCTTGCACTCGTTTCACGCCAAAGATTTTGGATGAGAATATCTATGATGTGGTAGATCCGGGGCTGGTTGCCAAAATGCATAAGGCGATTGCCGTGATTCAATTTAAAGTGGAGGGAAAGATCATCAAACGCCATCCGGAGTATGAGATGGAGGATCGGCTGCTATTGGAGGCTGTGGATTTTAAAAACGGTACTGTGTCAGTGGCGGGAAAAGAATATCCGATGTTGGACATGGACTTTCCTACCGTGGATCCGGCAGATCCGCTTCGGCTGACAAAGGAAGAACAGGAACTCTTGCATACGTTGGTGCTTTCCTTCAGGCACAGTGGGCTTTTGCACAAACATATCCGTTTTCTGTATTCGAATGGTGCGCTTTACAAATGCTATAACAGTAATCTGTTGTATCATGGCTGTATTCCTATGAAGGTTGACGGAAGCTTTGAAACTATGAAATGTGATGGAGAGCTTCTGAGCGGTAAAGCGCTGATGGATTATATAGCGGAGGAGATTCATAAAGCATATTTCCTTAAAGAAGAAGATCCGGAGAAGGAGAGCGCCAGAGATCTGATGTGGTATCTATGGTGCGGAGCCAAGTCACCGGTATTCGGCAAAGATCGGATGACCACCTTTGAACATTACTTTATAGAAGATAAAACGACTCACCGGGAACGCATGAATCCCTATTATCAGTTGAGCCAGAAGGTTGAAATATGCGAACGGATTTTGGCGGAATTCGGGCTTTCGGGGGATGGAACGCATATTATTAACGGACATGTGCCGGTAAAGATCAAAGATGGAGAGACGCCGGTGAAGGCAGGCGGAAAGCTGTTTATCATTGATGGCGGGCTTTCTAAAGCCTATCAGAAGCATACGGGGATCGCCGGTTACACGTTGATTTATAACTCCCATCATTTAGCGTTGGCGGAGCATAAGCCTTTTGATCCGAAAAAGGAAAGCACACCAAAGGTATCGATTGTTGAGAAGGCAAAGAAACGGGTAATGGTGGCAGATACGGATCGAGGAGTAGAGCTGAGAAGCCGTATTAAAGATTTGAAAGAGCTGGTAACAGCGTATCGCTGCGGCGATATAAAAGAACAGATATCAGATACTTGAGGAGATAGGAATGAAAAAAGATGAATTTCTGCAGGGCCTTACAGAAGCTCTTACCAATGAAGTACCGCCAGAAACCGTGAGGGAGAATCTGCGATATTATGAGGATTATATCCGTGGAGAGATGGGAAAGGGGCGGCCGGAGAGTGAGATCATGGAGGAGCTGGGAAGCCCGCGGCTGATTGCCCGGACGATCATTGATACAACGCCGGGAGCCGGGAGCTATATAGACAGAGATAATGATTCTGAAAGCTTTACCGACTCTGGCAAGGGGGAAAGTTATCAGCAGGGCGGAGGTATCCGATATTATGATTTGAATAAATGGTATTGGAAGCTGTTAGGATTGGTGATGGTGATTGTAGTGATCACACTGGTTTTGATGGTTGTGGGTGGGATCCTAAGCTTGGTAATTCCTATGCTGCCTGTGATTGGAATGGTTATTTTGATTATGTGGTTTGTGCGGGGAGGATCCGGGCCCCGAAGATAAGGGATTGTTTAAAGTTGGGGAAAGAGGCGTTGCAGAATGAGCCGGCAGCCATTTCCCTATCCTGTGTTCGTAGACGATGGGACACAGGATAGGGAAATGGCTGCCGGCTCATTCTGCGTTCAATGTTGTTTAGTTGACTTTTTAGGAAAAAATAAAAAATATAAAATTTTCTTTAATTGGGTTGACTTGGAAATGTTTTAATTGTATAATGTGAATGTAATAAATTTAACATTTACGTAATATTTAGAAATTAAAATTTAAAAAATAGATATCAAAGATGGGAGAAGAAGGATGAGAAGAGCAGGATTATACATAATCGCAATGATGACAGCAGGGATTGTGATGTGGAAGACACCGGTTGTTTCTTATGCAGAGCCGGTTATGGTGGAAGCGCATGAGATAGAAGAGGACACAAAAGAAGCATCTCCGGTAGTAGAAGTAGCGGTAGAGGCTGATGATACCGCAAATTCCGGGCCGGATGTGGAAATGCAGAATCAGCTTCGTGAGGAGGAAGAGGCACAGCAGGCGGCTGATCAGGCGGCGGAAGCGCGGCAGAATTTAGTGAACTATGCGCTACAGTTTGTGGGAGGCCCTTACCGGGCGGGCGGGAATGATCCCCGTACCGGTGTGGATTGTTCCGGCTTTGTAAAGTTTGTGATGCAGAATGGGGCTGGAATCGGTATGAATCGTTCTTCTGCCACGCAGGCAACACAAGGTAAAGCAATCAGTGCAAACCAGATGCAACCAGGGGATTTGATTTTTTATGGCAGCGGTTCTCACATCAATCATGTGGCAATGTATATTGGCAACGGGCAGATTGTACATGCATCTACTTATAAAACAGGAATTAAAATTTCGAATTGGAATTATCGGGCGCCAGTTAAGATTATCAGTATGTTAGGGTAAGATAAATTGAATCTGCAAATACAAGAAAAAGCCAGGCAGGGGAGCTGCCTGGCTTTTTGAGGGGAGTATAAATAATTAATAAGGCTGAAGAAATTGATTTAAGGGAAATCAGTTTCTTCTATTTGATTATACTAAATATGTACACAAAATGCAAATGGAAATAATATTAAAAAAAGAATTATGAATAATTGATATGAAAAAAGACATACTACTCCTGTAACAAATATAATGAATGAGCCAGGAGGTATGAACCATGAGAGACAATTACAATGATATGGATAACAGTAAGAACTGCCACAACGGCAACAACAGCAGCCGCAACAACAGCCGTAACAACAGCCAGAACAACAGCCAGAACAATAATCAGAACAACAGCCAGAACAGCAATCAGAACAGCAGCCGCAATAGCAGCCAGAACAGCAATCGCTGATTGAGGATGGCAATTTAGGAAAGTATCGAAAAACAGGATACATTCCGTAAATCGAACACGAACAAAGATAGAGAGCCGTCCTGGGACAAGGGACGGCTTTTCTACATATAATAGCAGTAAACCGATAAAACAGGCGGTAAGTAATGTGGTACAATATCAGTACGGCACAATTAGAGCAATATCTGGATGAGAATCGGTGGATTTATCTGGTGGATATGAGAGATCGATCCTCTTATGTACAATCTCATATCCGGGGCGCTGTCAATATACCCGATGAGGAATTTTGGGGGAGGGTGGGGGAGCTGCCAACCGATCGCCTGATTATCCTGTATTGTTATCGAGGGCCACGAAGTATGCTGGCAGCAAGGCAGCTGGCTCGTTATGGCTATCAGGTAGCGGATATCTGCGGAGGAATAGAGGCGTACAGAGGAAAATATCTTGAGGGTTATGGATTGCGGACCGGTCGGTGAATTCGGATTTTATCATTGACAACCGTATATTCAGGCTATAAAATAATAAATATTACTTGCGCTATGGTAAGGAGAAAAGCAGAATGAACTATATGTTTGCGTCGGATATCCATGGGTCTGCATGGTACTGTCGGAGACTTTTGGAAGAATATCGCCGGTCTGGAGCAGACCGGCTGATTTTGCTGGGAGATCTTTTATATCATGGTCCCCGTAATGATTTACCGAGGGAATATTCCCCCAGGGAAGTGGCCTCTATGCTGAATGCATGCAAGAATGAGATTCTTGCGGTTCGTGGAAATTGCGAAGCAGAGGTGGATCAGATGGTACTGGAATTTCCGGTTATGGCAGATTATGCACTTCTGATGTTGAACGGACTTACTTTTTATGCAACTCATGGGCATGTTTATAATCAGGAGCATCTGCCTCCTATGAAGACGGGAGATATTCTGATTCATGGACATACCCATTTGTTGAAAGCAGAATCTTTTGGGCCAGGATATATTTTAAATCCTGGATCCGTATCGATCCCGAAAGGCGGGAATCCGGCCACGTATGCGATTTTGGAGGAAAGAACGTTTCGGATTCTGGATTTTGAGGGGAATGCAGTGAGGGAATTAAAGCTATAACAATCACAGAATAAGAAGGATACAGAAAGGCAGTATATGGCAGAACGAGTGTATGAATTGATGGCGCCCTGCCATTTTGGCATGGAAGCAGTACTCAAACGGGAGATTCAGGATTTAGGGTATGAGATCACTCAGGTTGAGGATGGCAGAGTCACATTTTCAGGAGATGCCAGAGCGGTTTGCCGTGGGAATATATTCCTGAGAACGACCGAACGAATCCTGATTAAGGCGGGGAGCTTCCGGGCTACCAGCTTTGAAGAGCTTTTTCAGGGAACAAAAGCGATTGCCTGGGAGGATTTTATTCCGCCGGACGGCAGGTTTTGGGTGAAAAAGGCGGGTTCTGTTAAAAGCAGGCTTTTCAGTCCGACAGATATCCAGTCGGTGATGAAAAAGGCGATGGTAGAGCGAATGAAGCTGGCTTATGACAGAGAAGTGATTCCGGAGACCGGCAGCAGCTATCCGTTAAGGGTGTTTTTGTATAAGGATCAAGTTACTATAGGATTGGATACGACGGGGGAATCTCTGCACAAACGAGGTTATCGGAAATTGACCAGCAAAGCGCCTATCGAAGAGACTTTGGCGGCTGCATTGATTATGCTGACCCCGTGGCGGAAGGAGCGAATTCTTGTGGATCCTTTTTGCGGCAGCGGAACCTTTCCTATTGAAGCTGCCATGATGGCGGCGAATATGGCGCCAGGGATGAATCGTTCTTTTCTGTCAGAGGACTGGAAGGAGTTGATTCCCCGGAAGTGCTGGTATGCGGCGATGGACGAGGCGATGGAACAGATGGATGACACCGTGTCTGTGGACATTCAGGGATATGATGTGGATGGAGATATTATCCGATCGGCGCGTGCCAATGCGGAGGCGGCGGGAGTAGGGCATCTGATACATTTCCAGAGGCGGCCGGTGGCAGAGCTGAGCCATCCGAAAAAATATGGATTTCTCATTACTAATCCTCCTTATGGAGAGCGGATTGAAGAAAAGAGCAATCTTCCGGCATTATATACGCAGTTGGGAGAACGGTTTCAGGAATTGGATGCTTGGTCAGCGTATATTATTACAGCATATGAAGATGTAGAAAAATATATTGGGAGGAAGGCAGATCGGAACCGCAAGATTTATAATGGAATGATGAAGACTTATTATTATCAATTCCTGGGACCGAAGCCACCCAAACGGAATGCAGGAAATAGGGAGAATGTTTAGAAGGATCCGGTATGGGAGCGCTGTGGGTATCCTTATGGTAATGCTGTGTGGATGCACAGTGCAGCGGCAGGAACGGCCGCCGGAGAATATGGCGAATGAGGAATTCGAAGAGGAGGACAAATCAGAAACAGAAGAGCCTGAATACAAAGCAGATCGGGAGATATCTGACCAATTGACGGAACAAGCAGAAGGCGCAAAAGCGGGGACAGATCATTTTCCGGTAAAAAATGAAGAAAATTTAAAAAAAGGGAAGCAGCAGGGCCGAGAGTTGCATCAACAACGAATCTATCAGCTTTTGGAGTCTGAAAACCCCCTTCCCGGACGCTATGACGCCAGAGAAGAGAAAAGGACAGCGCCGGTAGAAGATCAGAGGGAGTTAGGGACCTGTTGGGCATTTTCTTCTCTGACGGCACTGGAGAATGCCATGCTGCCCCAGGAAGTATGGGATTTCTCAGAGGATCATATGTCCCATAATCCCCATTTTATTCTCGGACAGGAAAACGGAGGAGAGTATACGATGTCCATGGCATATCTTTTGTCATGGCGGGGGCCGGTGACAGAAGAGCAGGATCCTTATGGTGACGGGATTTCTCCGGAAGGGCTGGAGCCAGTAAAGCATGTGCAGGAAGTGAGGATTTTGCCAGAAAAGGATCGTGAGATGATAAAAAGAGCAGTGCTGGCCTGTGGAGGAGTTCAGAGCTCTTTATATACCACGATGCAGAATGGCCGGAGCCAGTCGGAGTACTATAATCCGCAGGCCAGTGCGTATTGGTATCCCTATTCGACAGCGCCCAATCATGACGTGGTGATTGTGGGGTGGGATGATGATTTTCCGGCTGAGGCTTTTCGGCCCAAAGCAAAGAATAACGGCGCGTTCCTCTGTGAAAACAGTTGGGGAATCGAGTTTGGAGACGGCGGATTTTTTTATGTCTCTTACGAGGATGCCAATCTGGGTAAGACCAACATTGCCTATACCTGTATCGAAGAACCTGATAACTATGATTTTTTGTACCAAAGTGACCATTGCGGCTGGGTAGGACAATTGGGATATGGAGAAGAGACGGCATGGGCTGCTAATATTTATACGGCAAGATACGCAGAAGCAGTGGCGGCGGCAGGTTTTTACGCTGTGGGAGAGAATACGGAATATCAGGTTTATCTTGTGCGTCACATATCGGAGAATCCGGAAGAGGCATTGACGCGGAGAGGGGAGATTCTGGCAGAGGGGAAGCTGCGCCATGCCGGATATTATACGATACCGCTAAAAGAAGCTGTTCCGGTGGAGGCCGGGGAGCGATTTGCCGTGATGATCCATTTGACGACGCCAAAAGCAGTTCATCCGATCGCCGTGGAATATGATGCCGGAGACGGAAAATGTCAGATTGATTTAGGTGATGGGGAGGGATATATCAGTTTTGGGGGAGCAAGCTGGGAGAATGTGGAGGAACAACAAAGCTGTAACATTTGTTTGAAGGCATATAGCGATATTCGGTAGACAGAATGATTTATAATTGGCGCAAACTAGGGATGCGGATAATCATATACGGAGGATTGTTATGAAACACAGGATTGTTTTTGCAACCGGAAATGTCGCAAAGATGCGAGAGATTCGCTTGATTTTGGGGGATTTGGGTTGTGAGATTGTCTCCATGAAGGATGCAGGAGTAGATCCGGAGATTGTGGAGAATGGAAAAACTTTTGGAGAAAATGCCGAAATCAAGGCAAGGGCAGTCTGGCAATATACCGGAGACATCGTGCTGGCAGATGATTCCGGGCTGGTGGTGGATTATATAGGAGGAGAACCAGGGATATACTCTGCCCGTTATATGGGGGAGGATACTTCCTATGAAATCAAGAATCAGAATATTATTGATCGGTTAGAGGGTGCCAAAGGGGATCAGCGCAGCGCCCGTTTTGTATGCAATATTGCAGCGGTTTTACCTGACGGACGTGTGATCCATACGGAGGCTACCATGGAAGGACAGATTGCCTGTCGGCCGGCGGGAAGAGAAGGGTTTGGCTATGACCCAATCCTTATGATTCCGGAGTATGGGGTTACATCGGCAGAATTGACCATTGAGCAGAAGAACCGTATCAGCCATCGCGGAAAGGCATTGGAGGCGATGAAGGAGGAACTCAAACGAATTCTTGAGGAGGAAGCCTGATGAAAATACTGATTGTAAGTGATACACATCGCAAAGATGACAATCTTAAGAAAGTGATTGAGGAGCAGGTCCCGCTGGACATGCTGATTCATTTAGGGGACGCAGAAGGCAGCGAAATTCTGATTGGGGATTGGGTCAATGAAGATTGTCAGCTGGAGATGGTCATGGGCAATAATGACTTCTTTTCTTCTCTGGAGAGGGAGATTGAGCTGGAGCTGGGTCCCCATAGGATTTTGCTGACGCATGGGCATTATTATAATGTATCACTGGGAGTGGAGGGGCTTTATCAGGAAGCGGTAGATCGAAACTGTGATATCGCGATGTACGGCCATACGCATCGTCCGTTTTTAGATAAACGGGGGAACGTGACTATCCTGAATCCGGGGAGTTTATCGTATCCCAGGCAAGAGGGACGGAAGCCTACCTATATGCTTATGTATATGGAGGAGGATGGCAGTGTGCGTTATGAACGTCATTCCCTCTCTTAGAGGCCGGCAAGGCATGTTGGAACTAGAGGATTTAGAATTGGAGGATCCGGATATATGCTTTGCCGGCGGAAACAGGCAGGATAATGAGCTGATGAAAATGGGGCGGAGGGCAATCAGCTCACTGAAGAAATTCTTGAAAATATGGTTTTGAGAATTTGCCGGGAATTTGAAAAAAATGGTTGACAAAACGGAACGACTATTATACAATGTTTCTTGCGTTGGTCAACAATCGTTGGTGATGCAGGATGATAGCGTTCCATATTTCGGGGTGTGGCTCAGTTTGGCTAGAGCGCCTGGTTTGGGACCAGG
>CAJUPI010000068.1 GCA_910588125.1 uncultured Lachnospiraceae bacterium | reverse complement strand
CAGAGATTTTAGGAATTCTTGATCCCGAAACCGGAAAAAGCGGCAGACCATTTCCCGCCCCTTTCCGCTCCTTGTTCCATGGCGTACCTTCTGAGAAAAATTAACATAATGATATGATGCAGGCGGCTCCTTTTTTAGGGCAGATCTTCTGAGGAATATTTTACATCATGATATTAAATTGTCTTCTGGCGTTTTCGGGCATAGTAAGGAAATAAGAATAGCGTTCGTTGGATAGCCTGACGTGGGTGTTGGGATGTCTGCGGGCGCTATACCGGTATCAGGAGGAAGAAGAGATGAATATTGCTTTATTGTTATCAGGAGGAACCGGGAGCCGGATGGGCGCGGATATCCCCAAACAGTATATTATGGCAGGTGACAGGCCGATTTGCGCTTATTGTATGGAGACATTGTTCGTGCATCCGGATATTGACGCGGTTCAAATCGTGGCGGATCCTGCGTGGCAGGAGACGATTGTCCGGTGTGGGGAGAGGTTGCCCGATCCGGGACTGTGGAAGGCGAAATTTGGCGGATTTTCACTGCCGGGAGAGAACCGTCAGCTGTCGATTTTTCATGGTTTGGAGGATATAAGAGGCTATGGAGATGAAGGATCTTATGTGTTGGTGCATGATGCGGCCAGGCCGCTTTTGTCAGCAGAGCAGATTTCATCTTGTTTACAGGGAATCGTGGGGCATGATGGAGCTATGCCGGTGCTGCCGATGAAGGATACCGTTTATTACAGCCGGGATGGCCGGAGGGTTGGGAAGCTTTTGGATCGCAGTACTATTTTTGCGGGGCAGGCGCCGGAGGTGTTTGTCCTGGGGCGGTATTATGAGGCGAACCGGCGGCTTTTGCCGGACGATATTTTAAAGATCAACGGTTCGACGGAGCCGGCGATTCTGGCGGGGCTGGATATTGCCATGATCCCCGGAGATGAGGGGAATTTTAAGGTTACGACCAAGGCGGACTTGGAGAGATTTTGTAAAATGACTGCAGAGAGGGAGAGGAAAAAATGAGGGCATGGGTATTGCATGGAATTGATAAGCTGGCATTTGAGAATGTTCCGGCGCCGGGGCCGGGGCCGGGAGAGGTACGGATTGCCGTGAGGGCAGCCGGAATCTGCGGCTCTGATATACCGAGGATCTATCGGACGGGCGCCCACAGGCATCCGCTGATTCCGGGACATGAATTTGCGGGAGAGGTAGTGGAGCTGGGAGAGGATGTAGATAAAAAATGGCTGGGACAAAGAGTGGGTGTGTTTCCGCTGATTCCTTGTCATGTCTGTGGCCCTTGCCAGAAGAAGCAGTTTGAAATGTGCCGGAATTATGGCTATCTGGGCTCCCGCCGGGATGGCGGGTTTGCGGAATATGTGACTGCTCCGGCAAAAAATCTGATTTTGCTTCCGCAGCAGGTGAGCTTTGAGGAAGCGGCGATGCTGGAACCTATGGCGGTGGCAGTCCATGCAATGAGGAGGATTCTTTCCGGCAAGGATACCGGCGCTTTCCGGCAGACGGCAGACGGCATGGCGGTGGCGGACAGAGAGGCTTTGCCTGAGGAGGAGCTTTCGTGTAAAACGGCAGTTTGCGGGCTGGGAACTATCGGCCTGCTGCTTTTGATGTTGCTAAAGGAGGCAGGGGTTCGGGAAATCTATGCCATAGGCAATAAGGATTTTCAGAAGGAGCTGGCGCTGAAGCTGGGACTGGAGGAAGCGTGTTATTGTGACAGCCGCCGGCAGGATCAGCATCAGTGGCTGATGGAGCGCACAGGAGGAGCCGGAGTAGACCGTTATTTTGAGTGTGTGGGAAAGAAAGAAACTTATGCCCTGGCGGTGGACGGCACGGCGCCGGCAGGGAAGATGGTGCTGGTGGGCAATCCTTATTCGGATATGACGCTGGAAAAAGAAGTATACTGGAAGATTCTGCGCAACCAGCTTACAATATTTGGCACCTGGAATTCTTCTTTTACCGGAGAGGAGAAAGATGACTGGAATTATGCGCTGAAAAGGCTGGCTGAAAAGAAAATCTCCCCGACCGCAATGATCTCCCATCGTTTTTCCCTGGAGGAGCTGGAGAAAGGATTGAGACTGATGCGGGACAAGACAGAAGATTATGTAAAGGTAATGGGGATTGTCTGAAACTTTCATAGGGCGGCTGGTACAACGTCAAAGGTTGCATGAAAGCTTAGTTAATTTTCTCAGAAGGTACGTCACAGAAAAAGGAACGGGAGAGCCGCAGATTGCGGCTCTCCCGCTCTGCTCTCCCAGGCGGTTGATAGCCGCGTTTCTTTTCGTGGTGAATAACCATTCAGGAGATACAACTTACTGCAATTCCAGATTTACATTCCAAAATGTTACATCGGCGCTTCTGGCCACAAACATTCCTGCATAAACATATTCAGAATCAATCGTCGTCAGTGGAAAATCAAAGCCGGCGGATATGGGGGCATTGTCCCCGAAGGTGCAGGTATAGCCGTCGGAAGATTTTCGGATTTCGACATGGACGATCTCGCCGGACTGATAGTTCCGGGAAGTGGTTCCGCCCTGAGTCAGCACGCCGTTTTTGCGGGCAAAGCAGTTCCAGGGGGCGTCGGTGCCAAGCATCAGCGGTCCGGCGGCCACGTAGTCGCCTAAGGTATCGCTGGTCACGGTGTCAAGATAAATGTCATCGCGTACCATCAGGCCGAAGGAAGCCTGGTTGTTGGGGTCGAGGTGATAGATGGTCACATCGGCCGAGAGGATAAAATTGCGGTCAGCAGGGATGGCCTGGTAATACATGGCAATGCCATCGGTGGCGGGGGAGATCTTTCCCACCCTGGCGCCTACGGTGGAGCTGTCATTCCCCTCAAAGCGGCCAGCCTTTATCCAGATCATCTCATCTTCATAAGGAGACAGGTTAAAATAAATATCATTGAGATATTCATAGGCGCCGATATCTCCGAACACGGTGCCTTTCCAGTCTCCAATGGTGGGCCAGCGGGTGCTTTCCCCGCTGGGCCGTTGGAAGTTGCGCTCCTGGTAGAGCGGATTTACGGACAGAAGAGAGGGATCCGGCGCGGCGATATTTTCTGCCAGGTAATTTTTCAGGGAACAGTTGGTTTTGGCAAGCTCGTCGGCGATCAGCCAGGCGTTACAGGCGGCGCCATAGAGATTGGTATGTGTGTTATCGATGCTGGCTTCCCGGGAGGAGCTGCGGGCATGGCGGTCTTTGACGCCTTGGGCGCCCAACTGGGTATAAATATCGCGAGTCCGCCTGGTCAGATCGAGAACCGGTACGCTTTTGGCAACGCCGGCGCGCCAAATAGCTTTGGCGTAATCCCCGCCCTCGAAAGTACCTTCGATAGTAGTCTGGGGACTGGTAATATGGCCGCTGGCACCGGTGTAATTGTTCCCTAAGTCGCGGCGAACAATAGGGGTGCACAGCAGCGGTGTCACGCCGGCTTCCTGTGCCGGGCGGATGTAAGACTCATACAGATAGTTCTGAATCGAGCCGGGAGTGGAGATCGAAGTGTTGGGATTGGTGTAGCGGAGGGATTCGGGCTTTTCGTCGTTGTGGCCGAAGCCGATCAGCAGATAATCTCCCGGATTCATCTCCTCAAGCAGCCGTTGGTATTGGGCAGTCTGTAAAAAGCTCTGGGTGCTGGTGCCGGAAACAGCCAGGTTTTCAATGGAGATTCCCTGGAAATAACGGTCAAGCTGTGTACCCCAGCCATAGCGGGGATAATAATAGGTGGTGTCATCGAATTCGGCAGCAGTAGAATCACCGACAATCCAGAGGGTCGGCGGCGATTCGGGAATAGCAGATCCGCCGGCAATATCCCCGGTATCGTCAGGGGAGGCGCAGGCTGGAGAGACAAAAAGCGTGAGAGCGGCGGCACAAAAGGCGCTGAAGGTAAGAAATTTTTTCATAATATGATGTATTTTCATGTGAGTCGGACTCCTATAAGTATTTGTGTGTAGATTATGGCAATTTGTCATTTACAAGAACAGTATAGCGAATTTTGGCGGAAATGGGAATGGAATTAAAGAAAATGTAAGAGAAGTTTTTTCATAGAAATGTTACAAAATGTGACAGTCTTGTAACTATCGTAAGAATAACGTCAGAATTGTCGGAAAATATTCAATATTCTCTAAGGTATCATTAAAGTCTTTTGAAAATTCTTGTGATATAATGGGAACATCAATAAAAGTCAGAAAGGAGCGGTGAAACCATGAGATGGAAGAATTTATTTCGGGCTGTGATCTTGTTTGTGATGAGTGTAATGCTGCTGGCCGGCTTCACCGTTGCCGGACAGGGATATGAGATGTATCGTGATGCGGTGGCGGAGATGAGCCTGGAGGAAAAGGTGGCTGCCATCCGGGACAAGGAAGGCTATACGCCGCTAAAGGAGTTGCCGCAGGTTTATCAAAATGCCGTGATTTCGGTAGAGGATCATCGGTTCTATCACCATTGCGGAATGGATCCGATTGCAATCGGGCGGGCAGTGATTCATGATATTCAGGCAGGACGTTATGTCGAAGGGGGAAGTACGATCACGCAGCAGCTGGCAAAGAATCTGTACTTTACCCAGGAGAAAGAGCTGTCGCGCAAGGTGGCGGAGGTGTTCGTGGCGTTGGAGCTGGAGAAGACATATACGAAGGATGAGATTCTGGAGCTATATGTGAACAGCATTTACTTTGGTGACGGCTATTACACGGCCGGAGATGCCAGCCGGGGATATTTTGGTAAGGAGCCGGCGGAGATGAGTGAGTATGAGTCAACGCTATTGGCCGGCATCCCGAATGCGCCGGGCCGCTATGCGCCGACGAAGAGCCAAAAGATGGCTGAGAAACGGCAGATGCAAGTGCTCCGGAGAATGGAAGCCTGCGGCTATTTCTCACAGGAGGAGGCAGAGACCGTGGCGGCGCAAATGGTGGCGTTGGAGTAAGGAATGGCTATAACAGGCCGGACGGCCAGTGAATAAGAAACAGGGAATAAGAGAAACGACGAGGGTGTTGCAAAATAAACCGCCCGTCATTTTTCTATCCTGTGTTCGGACGGGTTCACGTACACACAGTCTGCTCTTAACGGACAAAGTCCGTCAATATCAGACAGAATGTTCGTGAACAGCCGCATACAAGGATAAGAAAAATGGCGGGCGGTTTATTTTGCGGTTAATGTCAATACCGTCAGTGGAAAATTAATCCTTTGAGGAAATTCCTGGCGATATATTGACTATGATGATACGATGTTATATTATATAGTTACGTAACTAAATAATATAACACAAAAAAAGGAGAACACTATGAAAAAAAGAACGAGTTTCCCGGCAATGACAGCAGCAATTGCAGTATCTCTTATGGCAGCGGCAACCTCCGGCTGCAGCTCTCAGAGGCAGAATCCGGCGCCACCGGCGTCAAAAACCGAACAGGAAAGTATTGAAACATCGGCATCAAAAACTGAACAAGAAAGTATTGGAACACCGGCGCCAGAAACTGAACAGGAAAGCCCTGAAACACCGGCGCTGGAAAAGGAATTTTCTCCATTAAAACTGAGAATTGCCTATATGCCAAATATGGGAAGCGCTTCGGCGATTATCGCAGCCAGGGACGGGGGATTTTTTGATGAAGTCGGGATAACGGCGGAGCTGGTGCAGTTTCAGGGCGGCCCGGCAGAGATAGCGGCTATGGCCTCCGGGGATATTGATATTTCCCAGATCGGCCATGGGGCACATGCGCTTTGTATTGAAGGGCAGGCGCAGATTTTCGGGCTGGATCTGTATGGTAAGTCCGACGAGGTGATAGCAAACCGGGAGAAGGGAATTGAAAAGATCACGGATCTGGCAGGAAAGAGAGTGGCGGTGACAGCGGGAACATCATCGGAGATTGTCCTTGATATGGCCCTGGAGAGTGCGGGGATGAGCAGGGATGAGCTGGAGCTGGTGGAGATGGACGCTAACGGGGCGGTCACGGCAATGATCAGCGGCAACGTGGACGCCTGTGCCAGCTGGTCGCCCAGCACTAATATTATCCGTGACCGGATGGGAGAAAAAGCGGTTGTACTGGCAGGAAATGCTGACTTTTTTGACCGGGTGGCATTTCCGGGAAGCTTTATCGCCACGGAAGGTTTTGGAAGGGAAAACCGGGAGGCGTTGGTGCGATTCTATGCGGCGATTCTCAAAGCCATGGACTATCGGAAAGAGAATGTGGAGGAGGTATGCCGGTGGCTGGCAAAGGAGATCGAGGCAGATCCGGAAGATATTCTGGCGACCAAGGACAATTATGAATGGCTGATTGCGCAAGATGTCAGGGACAGTCTGGATGACGGCTCACTGAAGCGCTGTTATGAGAGCCAGCAGCAGGTGTTTCTGGATTCCGGAAGAATCTCCGGGAAGGTGGAGGCTGAGGAATATGTGATGTTTTCTGTCATGCAAGAGGCGTTGGATTTGTATCAAGAGCTGCAGTGACAGGAGAAGGAGGGGATATGCACCAAAAAGAAAAGCTGCTTCTGGAGCGCAGAGACTTTTACAGCCGGACATTGCTGGAAGAGATTCTCCCTTATTGGCTGAATAAGATTGACAGAGAGAACGGAGGGTTTTATACTTGTTATAATGTGCTCGGTGATCGGCTGATGTCAAGAGACAAATATGTGTGGTCCCAGGGGAGATGTGTATGGCTGTATGCTAGGCTGGCTCTTGCTTTTTCGCTGAATATGGCGGAGGGAATAAGGGATATCTGTCGGGAACGGGCTCTTTGGGGTTGTGATTTTCTGGAAAAATACTGTCTGATTGGGAATCAGGGGGCCGTTTATGTGCTGAATGAGAAAAATGAGCCTTATCGGACAGGGCCCGATAAAGAGCTTTGCGCCAGCTCTTTTTCTGACTGCTTTGTAGCTATGGGAATCGGAGCTGCCGGAATGTTAAGCGGGGATGAGGCAAGAGTAAGAAAAGCCGTGGAGTTGCTGGGACAGGCAGCAGAGAAGTTAAAAAAGCATGAGTTTCGGACCGCACCGGATGTCCTTCCCAAAGGGTGGAATAGCCAGGCTCCCTATATGATCCTGGTCAACACGGCGCATGAGATCGCACAGGCGTGTCATGCCGTGGAGATGAAGCCGGAGGAAAGGCTGTGCGGTGAGATATGCCGGTATGGAGTGGATATGGAGCAACGGCATTTTATGGCCGGAGAACGGTTCCTCTATGAGTGCCTGGATGAGGATTTCCAGGCAATGGAGAGTCTTTATGGCAGGCATATTCACCCGGGGCATACAGTAGAGTGCATGTGGTTTCTTATTCGGGCGTCCCGATATTTCGGCTTTGATGGGATCGAGGACATTGCTTGGAAGATCATAAAGTCCATGGATGTCATGGCCTGGGACCGGGAGTATGGCGGCATGTTTTATTACCTGGATAAGGAGGGCAGGATTCCCCATGGGGAATCCTGGGAAGCGGAAAAGGCTCTGGCCGAAGGGGTTTTGAGAGACTGGCAGAACAAGATGTGGTGGCCGCAGCTGGAAGCCATGTATGCCAATTTGCTGGGGTACTTGTATTATGGGGATGAGGAGGGTTTTGCAGAATATGAGAAATATCATCAGTTTGCCTTTCATACATTTCCCCACCCGGATCCCAAAGTGGGGGAGTGGATTCAGATCCGCGACCGTCAGGGAAACCCTCTGATGGGAGAGGTGGGCGGGCGGCTTCCGGTCAAAGACCCGTTTCATCTGATGAGAACGCTGTTGTTTTTGGTGGAAAGCATTGATGAGGGCATGGAAAACAGAAGGAGTGCTGCCAATGCCATTTAGTTGATTTCCTCAGAAGGTACGCCCTGGAAAAACGAAAATCCCTAAATTCGCTTCGCTCAGACAGAGTGGATTTTCGTTTCCAGGCAAAACTCAGGGATTTAAGGACTTTTAAATCCCTGCAAAGTCAAAAGGTCGTGTATGACATTGGGAACGTGGCAGGTACTTGACGTGATTGGCACATACAATCGTTCCGGGCGTTTGCAGGGACTGGAAAATAACAAAAGGAGCTAAGAAGCCGTATGCAGAAAAAGGCCGCTTTACCAAAGGATCTAAAACGAAAAAACAGAGATGAAATTTTAAAGGTTTTTCGGAAATGCGAGAAAAAGGAGTGGTCTTTGGCAGAGGTTTCGGAGTATACGGGGATCAGCAGGGCAACGGTCACGAAAGCGGTGATGGCTTTTGTTGAGGAGGGGATCCTGCTTGGCAGAGGGAAAGGAAGCTCCACGGAGATCGGCGGAAAGCGGCCGGAGGTGTTTGCCTTTCACGAGGAGTACCGGTTTTTGGCTTATCTGAATATCGGGATCGGCTGGCTTTCCGTAGCCGTGCTGGACTTAAAGCTCCGGGAACGGGCGCGGGCGGAAGGAAAGCTTGCGCTCAGCTCGGATATAGCGGAACTGATTGCTGTCAGCAGAGCCTGTTACCGGCAGGCAGTGGAGCAGTCCGGGATTTTGGAGGAAAAGCTTTGCGGGCTCTGTATCGGGACTAGCGGAATGGTGGATCAGGAGACAGGAATATTGCGCCATATTCTTTCCTATCCGGGATGGGGAAATGAGTTGCCAGTAAAAAAGATTTTTGAAGAGACGTTTCCCGGCCTGATGGTGATGGTGGAAAATGTGGCAAGAGCGGCAGGACGGGCGGAGCTGTATTTTCACAGGGAGCTGGAGACAAAAAAAATTTTTACCATATTTACGTACCGGGGGATATCCGGCTGCCTGATCGACCGGGGGACGGTCCTGGGCAGCAAAAACAGCCTGATCGGGGAGATCGGGCATATGATCCTCTGTCCGCAGGATGCGGAGATCTGCCGGTGTGGGAGCAGGGGTTGTTTTGAAAACATGGTTTCAGAGGAACGGCTCTTAAGAGAAATGAACTCCGACCCCGAACGGCTGGCGGGGTCGGTGCTGGCCAAAGGGCAGGGGATAACGTTGCGGCAGATTCTTAAGGCAGCGGAGGAGGGGGATTCTTATAGCCGGGAGCTGACAGACCGGGCGGCCCGGAGGTTTTCCCAGGCAATCCGCAATGTGATTCTCACGATCGATCCGGAGGTGATTGTGATTCAGGGGAATTATTCGGCAGGTAAGGGGTATTTCCATAAAAAAATGATAGAATATCTCCATAATGAATCGTATTTTCCGGATTTGTCGGCGTGGGAATTTCTGTATGATGAGAGGAATGTCCTGGAGCTGGCAAGAATCGGGATGGCGGCGGCGATGGCGGAAGAACTGTGCAGCCGGCCGGAGGCATAAGCCGGGGAAAACCGGGGCATGGCTGAAAAGCATACAGGAGGAAAAGCTTGCAAAATATATTGATTGTCCATGGCTGGATGCATTCGGCCAAGCGCTATCAGCGCCTGAAAAGAGATCTGGAGCGTCTGGGAACTTATCACGTAGAGCTTTATGAATTTCCGGGCTTCGGAGATACCCCGGCCAAATATAAAAGAGCGATTCTGCGCAGTTATGCGGCTGATATGCAAGGATATCTGGATGAGCATGATTTTGATGTGATTGTCGCTCATTCGATGGGGGGAAATGTAGTGCTGCGGGCGCTTTGGGGAGAGGATTGCGCCAGAAGGCGGCCAGGGCTTGTTCTTTTGAGTCCGGTTTATCAGGGCGTGGGATGCTTAAAACCATGGATGCTCGTTTACCCGCTTTGGTTTCCGGGAATGTGGTTTTTGCAACGGCCGTTTGCCGGATGCCGGTTTTTGGTGAAGCTTTTGTCTCTGTTTACGGTGAATCACTGGGCAGACATAGATGACAGGATCGTGGCGGATGTAAGGCGGGCGGATACGGCAGTGGCGGTCCGGACGTTATGGGAGTTGGCTTTTGAGCGCTGGCATGTGGCAGGAAGCGCCGCCATGAGAAGGGGCAGGACGGATAAAACAAATCAGCCTCAGATAACGCTTTTGCTGGGAGAGAAGGACCGGGTAATTGCGAAAAAAAAGATGGCTCTTCTGGCAAAGAAGTTGGGCGGGTGTGAGCTCCATGTGGTTTGGGGGATGGGGCATACGATGGTGGTGGAGGATTATGAGGGGCTTTTGCGGCTGTTTTGGCCGGGAGAGACAGAGTGAAAGAGAATCATCTTATTGCCTGTTTGAGCCTGAGCAAGGTGAAAGGAATGTGAGTGGATATGAAACTGATCCATATATCCGATCTTCACATCGGAAAACGCGTCAATGAGTTTTCACTGCTGGAGGATCAGCGGTATATACTGGGGCAGATTCTGGCAATTATAGAGCGGGAAAAGGCCAATGGGGTGTTGGTGGCAGGGGATATTTATGATAAGCCAGTGCCGCCGGCAGAGGCGGTGCAGGTGTTTGATGCTTTTTTAACCCGGCTGGCGGAGCTTAAGGTGCTGGTGTTTGTGGTCAGCGGCAATCATGATTCGGCGGAGCGGATGGCATTTGGATCGCGGCTGATGTGTGGCCGCGGCGTGTATCTGTCGCCGGTATATGATGGGAAGGTCGCCGGGATTCCTTTGCAGGATGCGTATGGGGAGGTTGTGGTATATTTGCTGCCGTTTGTGAAGCCGGCAATGGTGCGCCATGTGTTTGCCGATGAGACGGCAGAGAGCTATCAGGACGCGGTACGGATTGCTGTGGAGCATATCAGGACAGATCCGGCCAAGCGGAATGTGCTGGTGGCGCATCAGTTTGTGACAGGGGCTCTGCGATGTGAGTCGGAGGAGATTTTAGTAGGCGGATTGGACAATGTGGAGGTATCGGTTTTTGACCGTTTTGACTATGTGGCGCTGGGACATATCCATAGCCCGCAGCATGTAGGGCGGGAGACGGTCCGGTATTGCGGCACGCCGCTGAAATATTCTTTTTCGGAGGCGGGGCAGAAGAAAAGCGTGACAGTGGTGGAGTTAAAGGCCAAGGGCCGGACAACTGTCCGGACAGTGCCATTGCAGCCGTTGCGGGATATGCGGCGGATCCGGGGGACGTATCTGGAGCTGACGGCGTTATCCTTTTATCAGGATACCAATACGGAGGATTATATCCAGGCGGTTTTGACGGACGAGGAGGATGTGTCGGACGGACTAAAGAAGCTGCGGGTGATCTATCCGAACCTGATGAAGCTGGAGTACGATAACCGGCGGACTAAGGACAGCCGGGAGATATCCGGAGCCTGTGAGGTGGAGCAAAAATCAGAGATGGAGCTGTTTGAGGAGTTTTATGAGCTGCAGAATAACCAGCCTTTCAGCGAGGGCCAAAGAGAGTTTGTGAAGCGGCTGATTCAGGAGATTCAGGAGCGGTGAGAGGATGAAACCAGAAAAGCTGACAATCAGTGCCTTTGGGCCCTATGCAAAAGAAACCGTGATCGATTTTACCCGCCTGGGAGAAAGCGGGCTTTTTTTGATTACAGGAGATACCGGTGCCGGGAAAACGACGATTTTTGATGCGATTGCGTTTGCCCTCTATGGGGAGGCCAGCGGCAAGGTGCGGGAGGCGAGGATGTTCCGCAGCAAGTATGCGGATGACGAGACGCCGACTTTTGTCAAGCTGGAATTTGGATATCGGGAGAAATCGTATTGCATTACCAGGAATCCGGAGTACATGCGTCCGAAAGGACGAGGAAGCGGTTACACATGGCAGAAGGCGGATGCGCTGCTGGAATTCGGGGACGGCCGGCCGCCGGTGACAAAGACGCGGGAGGTGACCCGGGCAGTGGAGGAGCTGACGGGGCTTAACTACCAGCAGTTTACGCAGGTTGCCATGATTGCCCAGGGAGATTTTCAGAAGCTTTTGCTGGCAGGAACGCAGGAGCGCAGTGAGATTTTCCGGCAGATCTTCCATACGGGGCTGTATCAGGAGCTGCAGAACCGTCTAAAGATTGCCATGAAGGAACGATGGAAGGCTTATGATGAGATCCGCAGAAGCATTGGACAGTATTTAAGCGGCGTGGTGTGTGCCGGTAGCGTGGAGCCGGCAGCCGGGGAAAAACTGGTGGCTTCTGAGCTGTGTGTTGGGAAGGAAAGTGAGGAAGGAGGGATAGAAAAAAGTCTGAGAGATGATATTATGGAGAGGGCCTGCCGGCTCCGTACCGAATGGGAGCAGTTTAAAACGACGCATTTTGAAGAAAAGGCAGAGTATGGACTTAAGCTTTTGCAGGAGCTTTTGCAGTGTGATGAGGCTGTTCTGGCGCGGATGAGACAGGAAGCCCAAATGCTGGAAGAAAGGATCCAACAAGAGGACAGGCTTCTTGGCAAGGCGGAACAGAGCCGTCGCCTTAAGCAGGAGCTGGAACAGGCAAAAAGGGCGTGGGAAGAAGGTTTGCCGGAGTTAAAAGAGGCAGAAAGAGCCAGGGAGTCTTACAGAGGGCAGGAAGGGGAGATAATACGTCTGGAACAGTGGCTGCGGACAGAGAAAGAGCATGTGGAAAAGTTCCGGCAACTGCAACTGCTGGTCAAAGAGATCGGAGAGAAGGCCAAGGAGACAGCCCGGCAGCAGGAGCAGAGCCAACAGGCGTTAGTAGCTATCGAGGAGCAAAAGCGGGATGCTAAGGCAAAGAGAGAAGAGCTGGAAACGCTTAAGCATGTCGGAGAGGAGCGGGAAAGGCTGGCGAATCAACGGGCGGGGCTGGATGAGAAGCAAAGGGAGCTGGCCGGGCTTTTAAATCACAGAGAAACATTTCTTCAGGAAAAAGCGGTGATTCAACAGGCATTGCAGGACAATCAGAATTTGGCGGGGCAGCTGAGAGATGAGGCAAGAATGCTTGGCATGCAGGCAGAAGCCCTGAAAGACCGGGACGTGCTTTTAGAAGGATTATCCGGGAGAAAGCGGGAGATAGAGGGACAACAAAAGCGGCTGCGGAAAAATTTGGCGGAACAGGCAAGGCTGGCGGAGCAGCTGGCAAAGGAAACCGAGTCGGCAGCAGAATATACCGCTCAGGATAAGGAATGGAAAAAGGAGCTGGTTTTGCTTCGTGAAGAGCTGGCCGATTTGAGAGAAGCCGGCCGGGAAGAGACAGAGTGCCGCCACCAGGCAGCGGAGAAACAGCGGCTTTGGGAGGAATTTAAAACAAAGGAACAGCGGCTGTTGGGATATGAGAGGAACTATGAGAAAAGCCAGGTATTTTACCGGGAAGCGGTAAAGCAATGGGAGCGGCTGAGGGCGGATTACCACAGCCGGGAAAAGCAGTTTCTGGATGCCCAGGCCGGATTGCTGGCCAGAAATTTAAAAGAGGGCGAGAAATGCCCGGTATGTGGCTCGATCCATCATCCGATGATTGCGTCATTGCCGGATGAGGTTCCCCAAAAGGAAGAGCTGGATGAAAAAAAGCAGGCATTATCTGAGGCCGAGGCAAGAGTACAGCAGCTCAGCGCGGATATCCGGCACCTGCGGGAACAGCTGGCGGAGGAGTGGCCGGGATTCGGGGAGCAGGATTGGAGGGAAGGGCTGGCTGCTCTGGAAAACCGGCGGAAAGAAGAGCTGATACAGGCTAAGGGACTGTTGGAGCAGGCAGAAAAGAGGAATATGCGGCGCCGGGCTAACGAGAGCCGGGAAAAGGAGCTGGGGAAACAGTTGGAAGAATTGGGTAAGCAGATGCAAAAGAGCCGTTCTGGTTTAGATGCTTTGTTGGGCAGCCAGAAGGTTTTACAACAGCAGATAGATATAGAAATTGCCGCGGCAAAGGAGCAATTTTTGCTGCCGGAAAAGATATCTGCGGAAAAAATCCTTTACCATCTCACCAAAATGTGGGAAAATATATCCAGCCAGGAAGAGCAGCTTCGCCAGGAGATACATATGCGTTGTCTTTGTCAGGAGGAGGCCAAAGAGAAGCTGGAAAGGCTGGAGGGTTGCCAGAGCCAGATTCAGGAGCAGAAAAACCGGTTAAAGATTCGGGAAGGCCAGAATGCAGAGGCCAAAAAGCGGCTGCTGTGGTGTTTGAACCAGGAATATCCCTGGGGATATTCCTGTGAGGATCCGGCGCTGCTGACGGAAGAAGAGCTATATAAAAAGGGATACCAGGCAGCGGAGGTTTTAGAGAAGCAGCTGGCCGGTACGGATGAGAAAATAGAACAAAACCAGCAAAAGCTTGCCCAAAAAGATATTTTAGAGCAGGAGCTTTTCCGGCTTGAAAAGCAGATCGAGATTCAGACAGAGATCCTTTCTCAGGCAGAGCTTGCGTTAGTAAGGCTGAGCACAGAGCAGAAGCATCTGACGGAGCAAAAGGCACAGCTGACAGCCGTATTAGGAGAGAAAACGGAGGAAGAACGGAGCCGCCAGATTGTGGAAAACGAGCAGCAGCTCCTCCGGTTTAAAACGGGGCGTGAAAAGGCGGAACGGACATTTGAGGAGCGCCGGCAAAAGATGATACAGCTACAGGCAAAAGCCCAGACGCTTGCCGATCAGGAAACTGGCATGGAGCTGCCTGCGGAGGATGAAATAATAGCCAGAAAGCAGGTGTGGATGGCTAAGAAGGCTGAGCTTTCTCAAAAAAGAGAAGAACGCTACGCCGCTTATAAGAAGAATCAGGGAATTTATGACTCTGTACAGGGTAACTGGCAAAAGCTGGCGGCGGCGGAGCAGGAGTATATCCGGGTCAAGGCGTTGTCTGACACGGCGAACGGCGCTCTGTCCGGCAAACATAAAATCGAGCTGGAAACTTATATTCAGATGGCATATTTTGATCGGATTCTGCGTCGGGCCAATCTTCGTTTTCTGACTATGAGCGGCGGACAGTATGAGTTAAAGCGTCAGGAAAGCGGGGATAATAAAAAGGAGAAGGCGGGGCTGGAGCTGAATGTGACGGATCATTATAATGGTACGGAGCGGAGCGTCCGCACCCTGTCCGGAGGGGAATCCTTCCAGGCGGCCCTTTCTCTGGCACTGGGGCTGTCGGATGAAATTCAGTCGTACGCAGGCGGGATCCGCCTGGACACCATGTTTGTGGATGAGGGCTTTGGATCTCTTGACGAGGAGGCGCTGGAGCAGGCGATGAGGGCGCTGAGCGGGTTGGCAAAAGGAGATCGGCTGGTGGGAATCATTTCCCATGTGGCTGAGTTAAAGGAACGGATTGAGAAAAAAATTCTGGTGACCAGGCACCGGGACAGAGAGGGAATCGGGAGCCGTGTGGAAGTAACAGGATGATAATGGCCCCGATCAAAAAATGAACACAGGAAATGAGAGGAATGTGGGAATTATGAACACCGTCCATCGAGATATTTTCAAGGCGATCCATGAGGGGAAATGGATGACAATCGAGTATCGCAACCGGCAGGAACAGATAACGCGGTACTGGATTGGCATCCGTGACCTTGATATTGCCAAAAAAACGCTGATGGTGGAGGGGCTTCACCTGGGAAAATATTCTCTAAAAGAGTATGACCGGATTTATATTGATTCGATCTTGTCTTCTCAGGTGATTGACGGTTCTTATTGTGAAGTGAATCAGAAGCTGGTGCGGGATATCCATGAAAATCCCGGCAAGTATAAAGCTCTTTTTGATCATGTGCCGAACCTGAAGATTCTGGATTATCTGGAGGATTGCAGCCGGATGGATACAACGGTGTACCGGAATGATTTTGCACTGGTGCGTTATCTGGATCGGGATAGCTTTCACGGAGACAGATATCCGCTCAGCGACGAACAGTTTCAGCATATCGTGCAGGAATTTCAGATTCGGGCGGAGAAAAAACAGGAAATGGTCCAGGCGGCAGAGAGGAATCTGAGAGTCCAACGCCTGGCGATGAATGTTATGAGTATCCACACTTTACGGGGGCTTTATGTGCTGGCCTACCGGCGGCTGGATTTGGATGTGCGGCGGCGCTGCCTGCGTCCGGACGAGGACATCACGATCTGCACGGAATTTACGGTAGGCGGTATGAAGGAGAGCATCCGTAAGTATCTGGATGCAGAAGATTATGAGCTTTTGCAGGATTTTGAGGCTAATCAGGAGCAGATCAAGGATGCGATCACCCGCTATCATAGTCAGGTTCAGGGGGTTGATGATATGCCCTATGTGATCGGCCTGGGAATGGATTTGGCGCTGGATCTGCATCAGGAGTACAATGCGATTCTGGAGATGTACCGGAAGGAGGAGGTCCCGGTGCCGATCCGCGCGTTTTTCGGGGATCTGCTGGATCGCCCCCGCAGCCGGCGCATGGTCCCCCTCACGCCTCTCGATCACCGGATC
>CAJUPI010000067.1 GCA_910588125.1 uncultured Lachnospiraceae bacterium | reverse complement strand
CCTGCACAGACAGCTACAGAGCAGCCTGCCAGCCACTCTGTAGTTTTTCTTTCTCTGTAAAAATTGCTGTTAAAATTTCTACAGCACACCCAGCTTCTTCAGTAGCGCCACGCAGTCCTTCGCTCCCTGTTCATACAGATACAGGCAGTCGTGATCCGCCGCCAGCAGTGTCGCCTCCACATAATCCGTGATGGCTTTTTTCACATCCTCCGGCAGGTCTTTGATCTTCTCCTGCATCTCCTTGCTCAGTCTGGCCACCTTGTCCTGCAGTTCCTGCTCCTCCGGTGACTGCTCGTTGCGCTCCCGCACTGCCGTTTCTGTCATCTCCCGGATCACCATCTCATAAATTTCTTCTTTGTCCATTTTCATTTCACTCCTTTTTTCCATCAACATAAACGGAACTGTCTTCTTTTCCCGGAATCAGGTATAAAAATCTCTGGCCCTTCCGAAAATGTTTGCACTTTCGTCCTTCCGCACGGCTTTGTCAGGCGGTGTTTTCAACGCGCAAAAAACGCAAAACGCTGGCAACCTGTCGGGTTTCCAGCGTCTTGCTTAATCTTATGAAATTGGAGTTACATTCCCATCTGCTTTGCCACTTCCTCAGCAAAATTCTCTTCCTTCTTGGCAAGTCCTTCACCAGTCTCAAACCGAACAAATTTTTTAATCTTAATATTTGCTCCGTTCTCCTTAGCTACGGCCTTCACATACTGATCCACAGATTGCTTACCATCTTCTGCCTTCACATAAACCTGGTCAAGCAGGCAGATCTCCTTCAGTTCCTTATTGATCCGCCCCATAACCATACCACTGATGATCTTATCATTGGCATCTGGTTTTTCGTTCTTTGCAGCAGCAGTGAGGATCTCTTTTTCCTTCTCAATATAATCTGCACTTACCTCATCTCTGCTGGTAAACTGCGGTTTTAAAGCAGCAGCCTGCATAGCTACATTTTTTGCCATCTCCTTGACTGCATCATTAACCACATCCGTCTCCACTACTACCAGCACTCCAATCTTGCCACCAGCATGGATATAAGAAGCCACAAAACCATCCGCGATCTCAACCTGCTCAAAACGGCGAATATTCATGTTTTCGCCAATAATGGAAATTTGAGTAGACAATGCTTCTTTTACCGTAAGAGAAGAATCCTTATCCCACTTTTCAGCCATAAAAGCATCCATATCTACTGCTGTGGTCTTTAACGCCTGCGCCGCCACATCTGCTGCATAAGTGCGGAATTTTTCATTCTTGGCAACAAAATCGGTTTCAGCATTTACTTCTACTACTACTGCCTTCTTCTCATCATCAGACAAAGCTGTTACTACAATCCCCTCTGCCGCAATACGGCCTGCTTTCTTTTCAGCGCCGGCCAGCCCTTTCTCGCGCAAGAAATCAACTGCCTTATCCATATCTCCATCTGTCGCTGCCAGAGCCTTTTTGCAGTCCATCATACCGGCTCCCGTCATCTCTCTTAATTCTTTCACCATTGTCGCTGAAATTGCCATCGTTATTTCCTCCATATAATTAATTGTAATAATTCCTCTGCAAAAATAGTTTAGCTTATTTGAAAAAGTGCTTCAACCCGCAAGCTACAGGCCGAAGCACTCTCCTTCTGACAGTTAAGCTTCCTCAGTTTCTTCCTCTGCGCCGCCAAAGGCTTCCGAGAAATCTACTTCTGCTTCTCCCTGATTTGCTTCGATTACTGCATCTGCCATCTTAGACACAATCAGCTTTACGGCACGGATCGCATCATCATTGCCCGGAATCACATAATCCAGCTCTTCCGGATCACAGTTTGTATCCGCAATACCAATCAGTGGGATATTCAGGGCATGAGCCTCTTGTACGCAGATTCTTTCTTTCTTCGGATCTACAATAAAAATTGCATCAGGAAGTCTTCTCATCTCCTTGATACCGCCCAGATTCTTCTCCAGCTTCTCCCACTCTTTCTTCAGCGCAATAACTTCTTTCTTAGGAAGCACATCAAAAGTGCCATCCTCAGACATGGTTTCAATCGCTTTTAAACGATCAATCCGGCTACGGATAGTCTTAAAATTCGTCAACATGCCACCCAGCCATCTCTCATTTACATAGAACATACCGCAACGCTCTGCCTCGGTCTTGATCGCATCCTGTGCCTGCTTTTTGGTTCCCACAAACAAAATCGTACCACCGTTCGCAGCAAGCTCAGAAACAGCATTATACGCTTCATCAACCTTACCTACAGACTTCTGCAGATCAATGATATAGATCCCATTTCTCTCCGTATAGATGTAGGGAGCCATCTTAGGATTCCATCTCCTTGTCTGATGTCCAAAATGCACTCCTGCTTCCAACAGCTGCTTCATTGAAATAACGCTCATGTGTCTTTCCTCCATTTGGTTTTTCTTCCGCCTGCATCTCATATTTCCTCAGGGACCTGCTTACAGGCACCACCTTTGGAATCAGCAAACGTGATTTTTCAGCCTTTCAATCATAACATATCAGCTACCGGTTGACAAGTACTTTTTCCTGTAAATTACTATAATTAATATAATGATGTCGAAAGGGCAATGTCATTAAATTAATTTTCTCAGAAGGTACGCCATGGAACTAGTGTACTGACACATTTACTTTCAGTTAAATGACGCAAAATGAATTTTCAGCCTACAAGACGGAGGAGGGAGGCGATGCGGTGGCATCGTTGACCGACGACAACGTAGCAGATCGAAATTCAGGCAAGTCATTTGACGAAATGTAAATGTGTCAGTACACTAGGAACGGGAAAAGGCAGAAAAATGGATCAAAAATCCCTAAAATCACTGACTTTTGCGAAAAGCGAAACGAAAATGCCCAAACTCACTTCGCTCAGACAGTGTGTATTTTCGTTTCAATGCAAAATCGAGAAATCTAAGGACTTCTGTTATCCCTGCAAAGTCAAAAGCGACAGACCATTTCCTGCCGCTTCCCGTTCCTTTTTCCATGGCTGAGTATTCTCAGAGATAAACTTAATGACATGATACCAGGATCAAAAGGTCAAAAAATCCTTTTGCAAACTTGTTTGCAAGAGGATTTTTTGACCTTGGGGACCCGCAAAAACACCGAGAAGTAGCCATTTTTCACAGAAAAATGAGCGAATTTGAGGTGTTTTAGGATTGCGGGAGAACATGAAATGCGGAGTAATCCGTGGTATCATAGGGGGCAAAACACCTTTTGACCCCAACATCATGACATCGACAAAAAGAGAGTGTCATAAAATCCATGTCAAGATTTTTCGACACTCTCTTTCATCTCTCTATCCGATTCATTTTGTTGCCTTAATATTATTTAATTCTTCAAAAACCACATCATTCAGAACCTTGATATACGTTCCTTTCATACCGGAAGAGCGGGATTCAATTACACCAGCACTTTCAAATTTGCGAAGTGCATTGACAATGACTGAGCGGGTAATCCCTACTCTGTCAGCAATTTTGCTGGCCACCAGAATACCTTCATTCCCATCCAGCTCTTCAAAAATGTGGGTAATTGCTTCCAATTCTGAAAATGACAGCGTACTGATCGCCGATTTGACAATCTGAATCTTGCGCGTCTCCTCTGCATTCTCCTCATTGACAGAACGCATCATCTCCAACCCAACTACCGTAGTACCATACTCGCTCAATATAATATCGTCAATATCATATTGTTCATCACATTTGTAAATGAACAGGGTTCCGAGACGTTCTCCCGCGATATCAATCGGTGTAATAATCGCCTGGTATTTTTTTACATTTTCCTCTGCAAAGCCCAATGTAGCAAGATTCACATTTTCCTTGGTCGAAAGAATACTGAGCAAACGCTCATTTAACATGCGATCTACGAAACCGCCCACCTGATCCTCAATCAATTCCTCAATTTCATCAACACCTGGACAGAGCCCTACTCCCAATACTTTCCCCTTTTTACTGATAACCAGGATATTCGAAAGCAGAATCTCACTTAAAACTTTACAAATGTCATTAAACACTACCTTGTGTGAACTATTGTTGTGTAATAATTTGTTGATTTTTCTTGTCTTATCCAGCAACTGTACACTCATTTCGAAAAACCTCCTCAACTTGTGGTTGTCTTATTCCGAATCAAAGTACGTTACTTAAATATTAGCACGATTCCCTCATAATAACAATAGTTTTTCGAAATTTTTTGACATTTTTTGAAAATTCTTTATTTTGATTTTATATTCATACTATAACCACATTTTTCATCTGCACACACCAGCTTATTCCCCCGTTCTACCATATATCCATTACATTGGGGACATTTCTGTAAAGACGGCTTTTGCCAGGACATAAAATCACAATCCGGATTGTTCTCACATCCAAAAAAACGCCGTCCCTTTTTCGTCTTTTTGATTACAATCTCTCCTCCGCATTTGGGACAAGGAACTCCAATCTTTTCCAGATAAGGCTTGGTGTTTTTGCATTCCGGAAAGCCGGGACAGGCAAGGAATTTCCCATGCGGGCCATATTTTATCACCATATTGCGTCCACAGACATCACAGATCACATCGGATATCTCATCTGCAATCTTTACCGACTCCAAGGTCTTCTGAGCCGTTTTAACCGCTTCATCCAGATCCGGATAAAAGTTCTCCACCACCGTTTTCCATTTGACGGAACCATCTCCCACTTTATCCAGAAGTAATTCCATATTGGCAGTAAAGCTAGTATTCACAATACTTGGAAAGCACTGCTTCATGATTCCGTTCACTGCCTCACCCAATTCTGTCACATAAAGATTCTTATTTTCTTTCGTAATATAGCGCCGTGCCAAAATAGTCGTGATAGTCGGGGCATACGTACTGGGACGGCCAATCCCCTGCTCTTCTAATGCCTTTACCAGAGATGCCTCCGTGTAGTGCGCCGGTGGCTGAGTAAAATGCTGGCTGGGAATCAGTTCGGACAGTTTCAGTACATCTCCCTGCTGCAGCTTGCCTAAAAGGACATTCGTCTCCTCTTTGTCATCCTCCTGAATATAGACAGACATAAAACCATCAAATACCAACTTGGAAGCGGACATGGTAAAAATATAATCCCCTGCACCGATCTTCACAGAAGTGGTTTCGTAAACTGCCGGCTGCATCCGGCTCGCCACAAATCGTTTCCAAATCAACTGATACAGACGGAACAAATCCCTTTGCAGAGACTCTTTTACCTGCACCGGGCTCAACGTTATATCTGTCGGACGGATTGCCTCATGAGCATCTTGAATCTTCCCTCCGCTTTTTCCCGTATTTCCTCCCTTCAACACATATTCTGCTCCATACGTTTCTTCCACATATTTCCGCGCAGCGGCATCCGCTTCATCGGCAATACGCGTGGAATCCGTACGGAGATAAGTAATAAGGCCAATCGTTCCATGCCCCTTGATATCTACGCCTTCATATAATTGCTGGGCTAAGCGCATCGTCTTTTGGGTGGAAAAATTCAACACCTTCGATGCTTCCTGCTGCAATGTGCTGGTAGTAAAGGGAATTGGCGGTTTCTTTGTCCGCTCTCCGTTTTTGATTTCCTCAATCACATACTCCTGGTGATCCAGCTCTTTTAAAATCTGATCTAATTCTTCCTTTTTATGAATCGTGAGCTTCTCATGGCGGCGACCGTAAAATTTTGCCTTCATTGGCTTACGGGCACCTGTCTGCATCAGATCCGCTTCCAAATTCCAGTATTCTTCCGGAATAAAAGCACCAATCTCATCCTCCCGATCGCAGATCATACGAAGTGCCACTGACTGAACCCGGCCAGCGCTTAATCCGCGCTTCACTTTGGCCCAGAGAAGAGGACTGATGGTATATCCCACCATACGGTCAAGCATTCTCCTTGCCTGTTGCGCATCTACCAAGTCCATATCCAGTTTTCGGGGGCTTTTCAGGGAATTTTTAACTGCCGTCTTGGTAATTTCATTAAAGCTTACCCGATAAACCTTTTTATCCTCCAACTCATCCAGCTTCAGAGCTTTCATCAAATGCCAGGAAATCGCCTCCCCCTCGCGATCCGGGTCCGTTGCCAGATAGATCTTGTCGGCCTTTTTCACCTCTTTGCGAAGCTTGGACAGAATTTCTCCCTTTCCCCGAATGGTAATGTATTTGGGTTCATAATCGTGATCTACGTCAATCCCAAGGGAACTTTTGGGCAAATCGCGCACATGTCCATTAGAGGCGTCTACCTCATAATTACTACCCAGGAATTTGCGTATGGTTTTTACTTTTGCCGGTGACTCCACAATAACCAAATTCTTCGCCATGATTGCTCCTACAATTTACAGTTTTTTCCATAATAATGATTCGCCGAACGAAAGACATATCCATTCAGCTCCAGTTCCAGCAAAATGCTAATGCATTCGCCAATCCCCAAACCACAGTCTGCCATGATATCGTCCAAATGTTTCGGTTTGAAATCCAGGCAACTATACACCATTTTTTCATTCTTGGCAAGACCATTTACGTTTTTTTCATGAAGAATTAATTCTTTTCGGTACTTTACTCCCAAATATTCCAGTATATCATTGGGCGAAATTGCCATATGTGCTCCCTGCTGAATCAAAAGATTACACCCCCTGCTCAGATGGTCCGTCACCCTGCCTGGAACCGCAAAAATCTCCTTTCCCTGCTCTAATCCCAGCTCGGCTGTAATCAAAGAGCCACTTCGTTCTCTGGCCTCTACTACCAACACTGCATCTGCTAAGCCACTGATAATCCGATTTCTCATTGGAAAATGCCAGGACTGAGGACTTGAGCCTATCGGATATTCCGACAATATTCCTCCCGTATGCCCCATCTTCTCATAAAGAGCATAATTCGATACCGGATAGCAAATATCCACCCCACATCCCAAAACACCAAACGTAGCTCCTTCTGCCTGAATCGCTCCCCGGTGGGCAGCCCCGTCAATTCCTATGGCCAACCCGCTGATCACCTGTACCTGCTGCGCAGCCAATGCACGAGAAAATTCCTCTGCCAGTTGCTCGCCATACGCTGAACAGCCACGAGCTCCCACAATAGCGACTGCCGGTATCTCCTCCTTAGGTAATCTCCCCTTTACAAAAATCCCCATCGGATAATCACAGATCTCTGTCAGACGTCGCGGATAATCCGTATCCAAAGGCGTTATAAAACGGATTCCCTTTTTTCCTATTTCTTGGTATTCCCGCCGGCATAGCAAAAATTTATCACGCCATTTTATCAACGCATCTCTCTGTACTTTTCTTAAAATGCCCGTTTTTTCCAGTTCTGTCTCTTCTATATTGTATATTGCTTCAAAGCTCTGAAAATACTCATATAATTTTCGTATGGAAACGGATCCCAGGCAGGGAAGGCAGCAAAGCCAATAAAGATACTCTTTCTCCATTTATATCCCCTTCCCCCAATACTTCTCTTCTAAATCCCGATAGCTAATTGCTTCACATAGATGGATTTTGTTAATTTGCTCCGAGCCATCCAAATCCGCAATTGTACGTGCTACTTTTAATATTTTATGATATCCACGGGCACTCAGATGCTTTTCTTCAAACGCCCGCTCTAATAGTTTTTCCTCTTCGTCCCGCAGCTGGCAATATTGTTCCACCTGCCGATTTCCCATTTCACTGTTAAAAAAGAGACTGCTCCCGGCAAAACGTTTTCTTTGAATTTCTCCTGCCCGTTCTACTCGTTCGCGAATTATCGATGAAGATTCATTTTGCTTCGCCTTTCCCCGAATGTCCCCATAAGAAACGGGCGATGTCTCCACACAGATATCAATTCGTTCCAGCAGCGGCCGGGAAATTCTGCTCAAATACCGGCGTACTTGCTCATTGTTGCAGGCGCACCGACTGCGATCCGGGTAAAAACCACAAGGGCAAGGATTCATAGCCGCCACCAACAGCACATTAGCCGGAAAAGTACAGCTTCCATTGACCCGGGAAATCGTAACCCGCCTTTCTTCCAATGGCTGGCGTAAAATCTCCAATGCCTCCCGCCGGAACTCCGGAAATTCATCCAAAAACAACACCCCTCTGGAGGCCAGAGAAATCTCGCCCGGTTTTGGGTTCCTTCCCCCTCCGGCCATCGCCTGAGGGCTAATTGTATGATGAGGAGAGCGAAATGGACGCTTTCCCAACAAAGCGCGTCCTGGAGGCAGCATTCCACAAACACTGTAAACTTTTGAAAGCTCCAGCTGTTCTTCCCGTGATAAAGATGGCATAATCGTAGGAATCCTCTGCGCTGCCATGCTTTTCCCACTCCCTGGCGGCCCCAGGTAAAGAATATTATGGCGCCCTGCTACTGCTATCTCAGTCGCCCGCCGAACCAGCCGCTGTCCGTTCATCTCTGAAAAGTCCACCGAATAGTCCAAATTATCCTCTTCTGTCTGAAAATCCTCTAATAAAGCTTTTACCAATACCTGCTCCGGATGGATCAATATCTCTATCATCTCTTTCAAATGGCGGATTCCCACAATTTCAATCTCACCGACCGCCAGGCCTTCAGCTATATTGGCTTCTGGCAAAAAACATCGCTTCCAACCTTTATCCTTTAAAGCTGACACCAGGGAAAGAACTCCTCTTATCGGCTTTATCTGCCCGTCTAATCCCAGCTCACCGATAAATGCCGAATCTTTCAAAACAGGGGAACAATCCATTCCATAGGCTGCCAGCACTGCCACTGCTACAGGCAAATCAAAAGCGGTTCCATCTTTCCGAATATCTGCCGGGGAAAGATTAACTGTTATTTTTCTGGGCGGTATGGAAAACCCGGAATTTTTCAAGGCAGTCCGGACCCGCTCCTCTGCTTCCCGGACCTCTGACGCCAAATAGCCTACCATATGAAACCCGGGAAGCCCATTGCCCACATCAGCCTCTACCTGCACCAGATAGCCATCGATCCCCTGCAAGCCTGCACTATACACTTTACTGAACAAATAACTGCTCCTTTCTTGTAAAATCCATTCTCTTTCATTTGGAAATACAGTACGAAATGTACATTTGATACTTCTGAATCTTTATAGAAAAAAGAAATTGTTAATAGCTGTTATTATCATAGCGGATTAGAGAAAAAATAGCAAGAAAAATCGCAAAAAACAAAAAAGGAGGTAGAAAATTCCAGAAAAACACCGGATTTCTCTGCTCTCCTCTCCCCGGCACTCATCACAAATTCGGCTTGACGGAATAATTGGGTACTACAAACTCCGTCATATATGGCCGAAAGCGCAGCGGCAGCATATTCTGCTGACATTTCAAATTGGCTCGCTGAGCTATCGCAATCGCTGTATGAAAAGTCTTCCACAGGCATTCATAGCTCTCCTCATCGGTCTTCTTATTTAATCGTTCCTGCCATTCAGCGGAATCTGCATATACAATCATCCAGCCCTGATTCGCCTGGTGTACTGCCGCCTTTTTACGTCCACAATCATATAAAATCCAGTTCTCTCCCGAAAGCCGGTCCGCAAAGTGTACCGCCACCAATGATAGCAGATCATTATTCGGCTTGATCCTTCCCAATAATATCCCTTCCTCCATCTGAGAAAAACGGGCAAATTCGATAATATGAGAGTACTCCCGTGACAAATAACGATTCATGCGGAAAACTTCATATACAGCAGGAATCTGTAGCCGTTCCACAACACCGGTTCCCAACGCAAAGGCATAGATCAGAAAACGGTATATCTTATCCGCCCGATCGCGATCTTCCGATAATGCTGCCCGGTAAACCACCTCATAAAGCTCCTCAGAAAGCTTTCTGCGGATACTTTCTGTCACCTTTTCTGCTTTCCAGTCTTCCACCGTCACCTCACGATATTCGCAGAACAATTCTCGATTCCTGCCCTCCGGCTCCAATCGGACGTTTTTATGTCCTAACCGGCTCATCCATGCATCATATATCCCGCACCAGATATCCTCTATCCCCTGCCCGCACACAAAAACTGTCATCTTTTCTTCCCCCACGGATTCCCGAATCATTGCGTTTATAATAATCCGGTAACCGCGGAAACTCTGTCCTCTCCACTGACCGGAGCTACTATCTGATAATCATCAAACAAGCTCAGTTGCCGGTAACTGTCATGATTTTCAATATCCCAGATCTTTTTATGCTCTGCTCCGACCAACTGACTGGTAATATAATTTTCGTTCAAAGAAAACGGCATCATCGTTCTGCCGGAACAGGTCAAAAAATACATCGCCCTTTTTAGGACCACTCCCATCTTCTTCAAATCCGGAAAATCCAGGGCCCCGCTCCGCCTGGCCGCCACAATCCGTCTGGCCGACTTAACGCCCAATCCCGGCACCCTAAGAAGCGTTCCATAATCCGCCCGGTTAACTTCCACCGGAAACTGCTCCAGATGGCGAAGTGCCCAATCACATTTGGGATCCAACAGGATATTAAAATTTGGCCTCTCTTCTGAAAGCAGTTCTTCTGCTCCAAACCCATAAAACCGCAGCAGCCAGTCCGCCTGATACAGACGGTGCTCCCGCAAAAGCGGCGGACCGCCGGGAAGTGACGGAAGCATGCTATCGTCATTCACTCTCACAAACGCTGAGTAAAACACCCGCTTCAAATCATAATTCTGATACAGAGCTTCTGCCACCCGAATCATATGATAATCACTCTCCGGTGTTGCCCCGACGATCAGCTGGGTACTCTGTCCTGCCGGCACAAAAGAACGCTGATTCGTCATCTGAAGAGAAGACCAGACATTGCGGCCGGGATGGGCGATGGTATCTGCCATCCCAATCTCCCGCCCTTTCGCTGCACCATTCTTTCCGAAGCCTGCCGGCCCGGATTCCCAAGACCGGATATCGGTATGAATAGTCTCTCTCCTATGATGCGAAAAATCCTGCCACGCATTTGTTAAACCAACCGATCGCTCCCGGGGATCGATCAGGCCTCTTTGCTTACGGTTCGCATGCCCCCCAAAATCATTCAGTGCCTTTAAATTCTGTGCAGCAATCCCACGCTGCACCTGTCGCATCGGCGTCAGGATTTTCTCCCTGGTCTTCCCCGGCGCCAGGCGCGAAAGCCCCTCCGCTGTCGGCAGCTCCAGATTCACACTCATCCTGTCCGCCAGAAAACCAACCCGTTCGATCAGCTCCGGAGCTGCTCCCGGAATCGCCTTCACATGAATATAGCCATTGAAACGATACTCATTCCGCAGCCGAACCAACGTCTGATAAATCTGTTCCATCGTATAATCCGGCGAATGCAATATCCCCGAACTCAAAAATAAACCTTCAATATAGTTTCTCCGATAAAACTCTATCGTCAAGGTACATACTTCTTCCGGCGTAAATGCCGTACGCACCACATCATTGGAACGCCGGTTCACACAATACCGGCAATCAAAAATACACTGATTCGTAAATAAAATCTTCAATAATGAAATACATCTGCCATCCGCCGCAAAACTGTGGCAAATCCCGGCCGCCAAGGTATTTCCAATCGTTCCCTTCTTTCCTTTCCGGGCGATCCCGCTGCTGGAACAGGATACGTCGTATTTAGCCGCATCGGAAAGTATCTTCAGCTTTTCCTGTATATCCAGCTCCTCCTGTATCAGCATCCTGTCGGCTCCTCCTCTGAAATTTCGGTATCTTCCTTTAAATTTAAAGAATTCAATGCACTGCTTTTTTCTGCATTTAACCCAAAGCAAGAACATTTGTTCTCATTTATTCTATCATAATATCAGATTAATTGCAAGCATTTTTTCGAACATTTGTTTTTATTTGTTTTTTCAAGCCACCTTTGCAATCGAATCTGCCTCCATCCCGGCAAGGTATCCCCCTGTCCTTCTGAACCATAATTCAAATATAAAAAAGTGCGTGTCCCTACGACAATGTCATTAAGTTTAGTTCTGAGAATACTCAGCCAGGGAAAAAGGAGCGGGAAGAGGCGGAAAAATGATCTGCCGCTTTTGACTTTGCAGGGATTTAGAAATCCTTAAATCTCTGAGTTTTGCGTGGAAACGAAAATCCGCTCTGTCTGAGCGAAGCGAGTTTGGGCATTTTCGTTTCGCTTTTCGCAAAAATCAGAGATTTTAGGAATTCTTGATCCCGAAACCGGAAAAAGCAGCAGACCATTTTTCCGCCTCTTCCCGCTCCTTTTTCCCTGGCGTACCTTCTGAGAAAATTAACGGAATGACATTGGTCCATACGAAATGTTTTTGCTTCCACGGACGCAATTTCCTATGTGACAAAGAAAACCCAAGGGTATTGCAGGCATAAACCGCCTGTCATTTCTCTTGTCTTGTGTCCGGCTGTTCACGAACATACAGCCGGATGAGGGTGTTGCAAAATAAGTCACCCATCATTTTTCTTATCCAGTGTCCGGCCGTTCACGAACATTCTGTCTGATATTGACGGACTTTGTCCATTAATATCAGACTGTGTGTACGTGAACCGTCCGAACACAGGATAGAGAAATGACGGGTGACTTATTTTGCAACACCCTCAGTCTCTCGATTCGTTGATCCTGTCCGACTTATTCTGCAAATTCATACTCTTTAATTTCTCTCACCACATCCAGCACTGTCCCGTCACGGCTTTCAATAATCCCTACAACCCGCTCGCCAAACTGCACCGGTTCCGGCTCACCGACAATTGCATACGCCTTATCCCGCAACTCCTCAATCGTACAGAACGGCAGCTTTACATCCTTCATACACGCGATCAAGTCCTGCCTTCTGGGGTTAATCGCAATACCATAATCCGTAATTACCACATCAACAGTCTCTCCCGGCGTAGTTACCGTCGTCACATTGGTACAGATAGCCGGGATTCTTCCCTGCAAAAGCGGTGCAATCACGATAGTGCATTTGGCTCCGGCCGCTGTATCCGGATGGCCGCCCTGGGCGCCAGTGATCATCCCGTCCGATCCGACCACTACATTACAATTAAAATTCACATCTACCTCCAGGGAAGCCAGAATAACAAAATCCAGCTTATTGACATAAGCCCCCTTATTAAACGGGTCGGCGTACTCCGAGGCAGAAATCTCAATATGATTGGGATTCGACTTGATCGACTCAATCGCTCCCATATCAAAGTCCTGCGTATCCACAATCTTGTTGATCAGCCCTTTCGCCAGCAGATTGCACATCGGCGTAGTGATACCGCCCAACCCCAGTCCCATGTGGATGCCTCTTTCTTCCATTATCTTTCCCAGAGAAATAGTCGAGGCGATCGAAGCGCCTCCTACTCCGGTCTGATAGGAAAAGCCTTCCTTAAAATACGGTGTGTGGATCACAAACTGCGTACAGTAATCTGCCATCATAATCTTCCGGACATCCGTGGTCGGCTTAGCCGCTCCCGTCGCAATCTTAGCCGGATTGCCGATCTCGTCCACCACGCATACATAATCCACCTGCGTCATGGATATGCTGGCCGGAATGTTGGGAAACGGCACCAGGCAGTCTGTAATTGCCACTACTTTATCCGCATACTGCGCATCCACCATAGCATAGGATAATACACCACAATCACTTTTTCCGCCATTGGCCCGCATATTGCCATACTCATCGCATGTCGGAGCCCCGATAAAAGCAATGTCAATATGCACCTCACCCGATTCAATGGCCCGTACCCGTCCGCCATGCGAACGCATAATGGCCAAGTCCCGTAATCTGCCGGTAGAAATTGCTTCTCCGATCTTTCCGCGTACTCCGGATGACTGAATCCCGACAATTGTTCCATCCTCAATGTAAGGAACTATCGGATCATTGGCTTTGCCCAGGGAGCTGGCGCAGATGGTCAGCCCCTTGATTCCCATTTTATGAATTTCCTCCATTACCATGTTTACCACATAATCTCCCTCGCGGAAATGATGATGGAACGAGATCGTCATATTATCCTTAATCTCACATTTCACCAGTGCTTCGTGGATATCTGCCACCATCTTACTGCGTTTTGGATCCATCATTGTACGGGCCTTGGGAGCTGCCTTGGTATATTCATAATTATCATAGGCGTAAGCACCTTTAAATGCTTCTTTGCCTGTCGCCTGTAACACCTCTTTTGGGATTTCTCTACCTACTGCATTTATCATCTCACAGATCCCCCTCATATACACCTGATGCCTTCGCCAAAGCGATTGTCCTCTTTGCTCCATCGTAGAACGCAATATCAATCATCTTGCCATCTACCGTAAACACCCCGATTCCCAGGGCCTTCTTCTCCTCAATCTCCCGGACCACCTTTTCTGCAAAGATAATTTCCTTCTGGCTGGGAGTAAAAATCCGATGGACAATATCTATCTGACGCGGATTGACCAGAGATTTGCCGTCAAATCCCATCATTTTAATCATCCGGACTTCTTCCTCAAACACATCCATGGCGTCCAGATTCGTAAATACCGTATCCCAGCACTGTACGCCTGCCGCCCGGGCTGCGATGATCATCTGTTGACGGGCCCCCTGCAACTCCACACCGGTCCCTGTAATCACCGTCTGCAAATCCTTGGTATAGTCCCCGCCACTTAATGCAATGCCGATCAGTCGATCGGAAGACTCACAAACCTCTAATGCATGCAATACCCCCTTACAGGATTCCAGCGCCGCCATCAACAGAGTCGAACCCTCCGGCCGGCCAAACTCCCGCTCTGCTGCCAATACATGCTCTTCCACAACCTGTACATCCTTTGCACTCTCTGTCTTGGCAATTCGGATCGTGTCGGCGCCCCCGGCCACACAAACCCGGATATCCTCTTTCCAATGAGGCGTGTCCAATCCATTAATCCGTACCACCCGCTCCACTCCACGGTAATCGATCTCCTGCAAAGCATGGAACAGTGAGTATCTGGCGGCATCCTTCTGGTTCTCCGCCACGGCATCCTCCAGATCTAACATAATAGAATCCGGCTTATAGATATAAGGATCTTTGATCAATCCCGGCTTCTGACAGTTTAAAAACATCATGGATCGTCTTAATCTTTTTTTATATGGATGGCTCATCGGATCACACCTCCCCACGGAAGATTTTCTGTTATATCATTCGAACGGTACACGGCGCACTCCACGCGCGCCTTTAACGTACAATCCAAAGCCCCCTTATCCACTACCGTCACTTTGACACTCTCTACTTCCAGCCGCTTCAGCGTATCCAAAACGATCGCCCGGATCTGCTTTCCAAATTGGTGAATCACACTGCTTTCAATGGAAAGCTCAATTGTGCCGTTTCCTGGCTCTACGGTCACCTGGGCATCGCTGGACTCCAGCGTCCCTGCCATAGCCGCTTTTCTGATCTCCATATCTTTCCTCCTCCTTATCCATAAAATCCACTGATAAAAGTGTAACACGTTCCATTCTATTATTCAAATACATATCTGATTATACAATAAATAGGCAAAATCTTATTGCCAACCCTTTGCTATTCTCTGCTTCTTATGCTATCATTAAGTCAAATTCTTAAAGTCAAATACCGTGCTGCATTCGCCAAATGCTCGTACAAGCACAGCACTTGGCTCATTGCTCGCGGAAATAAAACCGGCAACGCCAGACACATATTTACACACATTTCAAAAGGAAGGACTGCACATGAATATTAAACACGTACAATATATGCTGACTGTATTACAAGAAGGCAGTATCACCAATGCTGCCCGAAAGCTTTATATCTCCCAGCCCTCCTTAAGCCAGATGATCAAGCTGGTAGAGAACAATCTTGGCACCCCTATTTTCAATCGCAACACAGAGCCTATCACTCTCACCTATGCCGGGCAACGTTACATTGATGCCGGCAAGCAGGTTCTTACGATCAATGAGAACCTGAAAAAAGAAATTGAGGAAATCACCCATGAGGATCACGGAAAATTCCGTCTTGGCATCCCCATACAGCGCGGTATGCAGGTCCTTCCTTACGTATTGCCCAAATTTTTTGCCAAATATCCCCATGTGGATATCGAACTGGTGGAATCCGGTTCCACCGAAACAGAAAAGCTGTTACTGGAAGGTAAGGTGGATATCACCTGCATGACCACTATTCCCCGCTATGAAGAATTGCATTATATTTTGATAGAAAATGAGGAACTGGTTCTTTTGACCAGCAAAAACACCGAGCTGGCCCGCCGGATTCCCAATGGCACTCCCATCTCCATTCTGGAGGCTATAAATGAAAGCTTCATCTCCAATAAGGTGGGGCACAGTGTTCGGGCAATTCAGGATAATTTATTTGCCGCTCACAATATCTCCCCCAAAATCCTTCTGGAAACTGCCAGCATCGAAATCGAAAAAAAGGTTACCATTGCCTGTAATGCCGTTATGATCTGTCCCCTCAACTACATAGAAAAGGATGAAAGCTTCCGTTCCCAGGCACATATCTATCCTTTGAAGGATATTGACAGCAAGCGTCATTGTTATATCTGCCACCGCAAAGATCTATATCTGGCGAAATATATGCGCGACTTTATCAGCATCCTCTCGGAAGTGGAAAACCCATTTCTCTAAATCCTGAACTCCAATAATATCAAAAAGAGGGTGTTGCAAAATAAGTCACCCGTCATTTCTCTATCCTGTGTTCGGA
>CAJUPI010000066.1 GCA_910588125.1 uncultured Lachnospiraceae bacterium | reverse complement strand
ATTTTATATAAGTATCAGGTTTTAATTTTCGGTTGCTCAAGAGACACACAGTTTCTGTGTGCACCGTCCCCCCAAACATATCACAACACCTCACCTTTTTCACCTCATACCCATTCTCCCCCAAGTACCGCAAATCTCTCGCCAAAGTAGCCGAGTCACAGCTCACATACACGATTCTTTGCGGCGCCATCTGAACCATTGTATCCAGGCATGCCCGCTCGCATCCTTTGCGCGGGGGATCGACCACAATCACATCTGCATGTATGTGATTTCTCTCAAACTGCTCCGGCAATACCTCCTCTGCCTTTCCCACAAAAAACTCCACATTTGTTATCCCATTCATCCGCGCATTTGCCTTCGCATCCGCAATTGCCTGAGGTACGATCTCCACACCACAGACCTTCTTTGCCTGCTGTGCCAGAAACAACGAAATCGTCCCAATTCCGCAATACAGATCCCACACAGTCTCTGCACCAGTCAACCCGGCATATTCCAGCGCAACTTTATACAGCTGCTCCGTCTGAACCGGATTTACCTGATAGAAAGACAATGGAGAGATTCGATATCGGATATTTCCGATAAAATCAATAATACTTCCTGGCCCATACAGATTTACAATCTCCGTTCCTAATATCACATTCGTTTTCTCCCGATTAATGCTGCATGCGATAGACACCACCCGAGACTGCTCTTTGCTGCTTTTAGACGCCAAGCCATCTTCTCCGCACTCTCCAGCCCCGCCGCTTCCATCAAACAATTCCCGCAGTCTTGCTATCAGAATATCCTTTCTCCGTAGCTCTTTTACCTCACCGTTTATCACCAGACATACCAGTATCTCTCCGGTCTTAAATCCTTTCCGAATCAGCACATGGCGCACCAAACCCGTGTGTGTCTCCTCCTCATAAGGTGATATCCCGTATTCCTCCATATAATTCCGAATACATGCCAGAATCTGGGTGTTTTCTGGCACTCCCAGTATACAGTCCGTATTTTCGATAATAGTATGAGTTCTTCCTGCATAAAATCCAGTGATGATTCTGCCGTCTTTACTTCTCCCAAATGGAAATAAAGCTTTATTTCGATAATGCCAGGGATTGGCCATCCCAAGGATTGGCTCCAGTATCCCCTCGCAATCTATACCGCCAATCCGCTTCAGGTTATTGTACACTTTATTTTCCTTAAAACGTAACTGCTCCTCATAGCTCATTGCCTGCAGCTGGCAGCCTCCACAGCTTCGGGCCACCGGGCAAGGTGGCTTCACTCGATGAGGAGATGGCTCCAATACCTGCATCAGTCGGGCAAATCCATAAGATTTCTTGACTTTCATCACTTTTGCCTCCACCAGATCACCCGTTACCCCATCTTTAATAAACCAGGTAAAGCCATCCTTTTTGCCAATCCCTTCTCCCGTATCACTCATATCCTCGATTTTTACCTGGAATAGCTGATTTTTTTCCAGTTTCATGCCACTGCTGTTCATTCCCGGATCCTCCCATTGCTTCTTTCTATCTCAAACAATCAAAAATTGTTTTTTATTTTCCTCTTCTTACATTTTCTTCCAAAAAATGTTAGATTTTCTTCTTTTAATTTCGATATCCTTTAGAAAACGCACAAATTTTAGACACAATTTTCTAGTATGATATAACCATGATGCAGCACAGAACAGCTCACACCAATGCATCATAATAATGAACATAAGCTTCATTATTTCGTACATATAGAACCCGGCGGCAACCAGCGCGCAACCGTTGCCGGGTTCGCCAAACAAAAAGTCGTTCTTCGCCTGCTTTCTCTTTCCGGGCGAGAGCGCTTCACATAGATGATAGACATACTTTAGATATGTATGAGCTACCTCCTAAAAATGGCTGCCGCAGAATATTTTGCGGTAGCCATTTTATGCCCAGACCGAATATCCACAGCCGCCATCTTTTCATATCGTCTGGCGTAGTAAATACGCTGACTTATCAGAAAGACCGCAAATATACGGTGAATATTACGGGCTTCTTTGCAGAAAACTATTCTTCTGTTGTCTTTCGAATATTCGTCTCCAAAAGACGGTTATATCCTAACCAGCCAGTATTATTCCCTGCTCCCCGCAAAGCCTCGATCATCGTCTCCATCTTCGCATCTGTATTGTCTGCAAAGTTTAACGCCAGAGCTTCCAAAATTGCCGGTTTCTTTGGCGAACCATATTCCAATTCTCCATGATGCGCCAGTATACAATGCTTCAGCTCTGCTGCCAGCTGCGGCGGAAATCCCGGGATTCGGCGAATCTGGTCACTGACCATTTCTGTTCCTATCATAATATGCCCTAACAGTTGGCCGTCATCGGTATAATCATTCTCCGGAAATGCTGACAATTCCTTTATCTTGCCAATATCATGAAAAATTGCCGCTGCCAGCAATAAATCACGGTTCAGCATCGGATATGCTTTGGCAAAATAGTCGCACATTTTTACCACACTTAAAGTATGCTCCAAAAGACCGCCTACAAACCCATGATGAACGCTCTTGGCCGCACTGTGAAACTTAAATGCCTTGATAAAAGCCGGATCCTCTATATAAAAGCTTTCCACCAGCTTCCGAAGATAAGGATTTTTGATGCTGGCAATTAGGCTGCTTAAGCTCTTGTACATCTCCTCCACATTTTTGGTAGAAACCGGCAGATAATTCTCAGCTATATATTCCCCCTCATCTGCTCTGCGGATTCGTTCAATATTCAGCTGATTTGCCCCCATAAATACACTCACATCGCCATCGATCCGCACATAATCCATCGCCTCAAAAGATCCCACTCCCGGAGAATTGAGATTCCAGATCTTTGCGTCAACCGTGCCCGTCTTATCCTGCAGCATCAGACGTCCATATTCTTTTCCTGTCTTCGTAATCGCAATCTGTTTGCTTTTGCACAGATAGACCTCTGAAATACGCATGCCTTCCTGCAGGCTCTCAATATACTTCATACTCGTTCTCTTTTCTTTTTATTTTTCTGTTTTCATCCAAATCCCATACTATTTTTGCTACCGCGCCCCTACGGTAACCTGAAATTCCAGCTCCGCATATTGATCTCTGCCATTGCGTTGCACCATTACATGAATCAACCGTCCGCATTCCAGATCATCAACCGTGTTTTGGAAATCTTTCATTGTTATAATTTTTCGTCCGTCTACATGAGTGATAATATCGCCATTCTGAATTCCGGCATCATATGCCGGGCGATCGGTCACCGAATTGAGTACATAAATCCCGCGAGGAAGCCCCTGAGACGTCATAGTATCCGGTACCTCCTGCCCTTCGATGCCAAAACAAGGCGCTGCCAACCCATTCGTCAGATTTTCCAAAATCCCTTTATAATCCGATATTCCCATTGCCATGGCCATTTCTTCATTCTCTCCGTCTCCTTCTGGCTTCATTACCCAGCCAATCAGCTCGCCAGACGTATTCACCAGGAAGGTCCCTCTCTCGGTATCGGCGCTGATTCTCGCATAAAGTATCCGGTTCACCTGATCCACCATCTGTACATTTTTCATAATATAAGAGACAAAACCATAATCCACAGATCGGACAATTCCTGCCGGGCTTCCTATCGCCACAATCAGATCCCCCTCCCGAACCAGATAAGAATTGCCCAATACCAATGGCTTTGCTTCCTTCAGGGTATCTGTACCAACGTCTTCAATATTGACGCTGACAATAGCCATACCTGACAAAGTATCCTTCTGTTTCATCCGGCCATTTACCTCCACGCCATCTGCAAAAGTAACTTTGATGGAGTCCGCCTGCTGTACTGCTTCCTCAGGAGTCAATATCAGAAGCTCCTGCGCTGTGGCAGCGATAATCACACCGGAATAAAGGCCAGTGGTCTCTACCGGATTGTCAAACCAGTCCACCTCCTGTTGAACGGAATGTACTACCACAATTCCTTTTGATGCCGCTTGCACCTGCTGCCGCAAACTCGAAAACAAGGCCTTTAAATCTTCTACCGTATAGCGGTAATTTCCCATCGCCTTACGGACTGCTTTTTCTATAGATTCGCTCTCCAGCGCAGCCTGAGTCTCTCCCTGACTTTCCTCCTCGGTTTCCCTGACCGCAGGCTCCGATTCTGCTGTTGTCTCTGTCGGTTCATCCTTGGGTATGGATATTCGCGGCTCTGTAGGCGCCGTCTCTTTCAGACGCCCGGAAACAAAGGGAAGCGAAACTGCAAAGCTGACCCCGGCCACACCTCCCAAAATTGCAGCAGCTAAGAGAAACAGCATTGCTCGTTTTACCATTTCTTTTCTTGTCAGAGGCTGTTTTACGATCTTCTCTGTTATAAAATGTCTCTTCCCCGGTTCTCTTTTTGAGTCTTGCACTTCCGGCATTCTGAACCTCCTCCTTATGTACCACCTTTACGCTACCAAAAACATACCCATGCCATAAGAAATCCCCCCTGAAAGACTTACTCCTATTATAAGGTTCTTCTGCCAAATGTGCAAGAAAAACTTAGGTTTACAAGGAAGCCGGGGGTTTCACTGAATGATAAAATGTGATATACTGAAAAAGCATCCGGCCAATCCCTTTTTATACTTGGAAACCATGCATTACAGAATTTGTGAGGAAAATAAATGAATCAAAAGTCATTAAAAACTTTAGAATATTATAAAATCATAACTCAGCTGACCGAATATGCCGCCTCAGCTCCCGGCAAGCTTCTTTGCCAGGAGCTAAAACCATCCTCGGATTTTCAGGAAATTCTGCAGGCACAGAGAGAGACCAGTGATGCCGTCAGCCGTGTCCGCATGAAGGGCAGCCTTTCCCTGTCCGGTATCCGGGATATCCGGGATTCCCTGAAACGCCTGGAAATCGGCAGCGCATTAGGTATCCCTGAACTCTTGTCGATCAGCTCTGTACTAACAGTGGCCACCCGTGCCAAGACCTATGGACGCCGTGAAGAATCTGACGAAACAGAAGACGATTCTCTCGATGAAATGTTCCGGAGCCTGGAACCGCTGACTCCTGTCAATAATGAGATTAAACGCTGTATTCTTTCCGAAGAGGAGATCAGCGATGATGCCAGTCCTGGCCTCCGCCGGATACGCCGTTCCATAAAAGGAATCAACGACAAGATCCATACTCAGCTGAACAGTATTTTGAACTCCAGCCGCAGCTATCTCCAGGATGCTGTCATCACAATGCGGGATGGACGTTACTGTCTGCCGGTTCGGGCTGAATATAAAAATCAGGTTTCCGGTATGATTCATGACCAGTCATCTTCCGGATCTACCTTGTTTGTAGAACCCATGGCAGTAATTCAATTAAATAATGAGCTTCGCACCCTGGAAATCCAGGAAAACAAAGAAATTGAAGCTGTGCTGGCTGCTTTAAGCAACCAGCTGGCCCCCTACACAGAAAGCCTGCGCCTTGATCTTGAGCTTCTGGCCCGGCTGGATTTTATCTTTGCCAAGGCTGCCTTATCCCGCCATTATAAGTGCAGTGAACCTGTATTCAATCAAAAGGGACGAATCCATATCAAAGACGGACGCCATCCTCTGCTGGATGTTCAAAAAGTTGTTCCTGTTACAGTATGGTTGGGAGATGCCTTTGATCTTTTAATCGTTACTGGTCCCAACACCGGCGGTAAAACGGTGTCACTGAAAACGGTAGGGCTATTTACTTTGATGGGGCAGGCGGGACTTCATATCCCGGCTTTTGACGGTTCGGAACTGGCAGTCTTCGATGAAGTATTTGCCGATATCGGAGATGAGCAAAGTATCGAACAAAGCCTGAGCACGTTCTCTGCCCATATGACAAATATTGTGGACATCCTGGCAAAGGCTGACAGCCGCTCCTTATGCCTGTTCGATGAACTGGGCGCCGGAACCGATCCTACTGAAGGAGCTGCGCTTGCTATGGCAATTCTCAACTTCTTGCACAACATGAAATGCCGGACCATGGCCACTACCCATTACAGTGAACTGAAAATCTATGCGCTGAGCACTGTCGGTGTGGAAAATGCCTGCTGCGAATTTGATGTACAGACACTCCGTCCTACCTACCGGTTGCTGATCGGCATTCCTGGTAAAAGCAATGCTTTCGCCATTTCCCAGAAGCTCGGCCTGCCGGATTATATCATTCATGATGCCAAAAGCCGAATCGAAGCCGAAGACGAGGCTTTTGAGGATATCATCAGCCATCTGGAAGAAAGCCGGATTACAATAGAAAAAGAACGGCAGGAGATTCAAAGCTACAAAAATGAAGTTAGCCGTCTGAAAGCCCGGCTCGAACAAAAAGAAGAACGTTTTGACGAGCGAAAAGAAAAATTAATCCGTTCCGCCAATGAAGAAGCTCAGCGAATCCTCCGGGAAGCCAAAGAAACCGCCGACCGTACGATCAAAAACATCAATAAAATCGCTTCCTCTTCCGGTGTTAATACCCGTGCTTTGGAAACGGAGCGCACTAAACTGAGAGATAACCTGAAAAAAGTAGAAAGCAATCTCTCCCTGAAAAAAGAAAGCCCCCATAAGGCTATTAATCCCAAGACTCTGCGGGTCGGCGACAGTGTCAAGGTTCTGTCCATGAATTTGAAAGGCATCGTCAGCACATTGCCCGATACCAAAGGTAATTTGTTCGTTCAAATGGGAATCCTTCGCTCACAGGTAAATATAAACGATCTGGAGCTGATGCAAGAAAGCTCTGTCAGCGGTCCCGGTCTGGATGGACGGCGGAAGGGCTCTGGCAGCAGTAATATCAAAATTTCCAAGTCAGCTTCTGTTTCCCCGGAAATCAATCTTCTGGGTATGACTGTAGACGAGGCGCTTCCGCTTTTAGACAAATATCTGGATGATGCTTACATTGCCCATCTGCAACAGGTCCGGATTGTTCATGGCAAAGGGACTGGAGCGCTGAGATCCGGGATTCACAAACATTTAAGACGGGTAAAAGTAGTAAAAGAGTTTCATTTAGGTGAATTCGGAGAAGGGGATGCTGGAGTAACTATTGTAATATTTAAATAGATAATTCGTTGTTTCATGTTTTCATGTTTCAATCACTGCAACACAAGTCTGGCTAATAAAAAGGAGGAACAAAAATCATGGCTGAAAAGCAACGGATTTTAATTGTTGATGACGACGAAAATATTGCCGAGTTGATTTCTCTCTACCTGATAAAAGAATGCTATGAAACTACCACGGTTCATGACGGGGAGGCGGCTCTCCGGGTCTTCCCGGAGTTCAAGCCCAATCTGATCCTGTTAGATTTAATGCTGCCGGGCATAGACGGATATCAGGTTTGCCGGGAGCTGCGGACCACTTCTCAAGTACCAATTATCATGCTCAGTGCCAAGGGAGAGATTTTTGACAAGGTACTGGGGCTGGAACTTGGAGCTGACGACTATATCATCAAACCCTTCGATTCCAAAGAACTGGTAGCCCGGGTTAAGGCTGTCCTGCGCCGTTATCATGCAGTTCCCGCCCCCACTGCCTCCTCTTCTGACCAGCAGGGCGACTATGTGGAATATCCGGATTTGATTGTCAATCTGACAAACTATTCCGTAACCTACTGCGGTCATTCAGTGGAAATGCCTCCCAAGGAGCTGGAACTCTTATACTTCCTTGCTTCTTCTCCCAACCAGGTCTTTACACGCGAACAGCTCCTGGATCATATCTGGGGCTATGAATACATCGGAGACACACGAACCGTAGATGTTCATATCAAGCGGCTGCGTGCCAAAATCAAGGATCATGCGAACTGGGCACTGACTACCGTGTGGGGCATCGGATACAAATTTGAAGTCAAGCGGTAAATCGGTCAAATCGGCTACATATGTTTTATCCCCCCGCAAGTCAAATCTCCCGCGGCATTCGCCAAATGCTCATGCAAGCCATACAAGCACGTCACTTGGCTCATTGCCCGCGGAAATAAAGCGGCTGACGCTTAACTTGCCGGGGGATTTTTGATCCAGTGATTGCTAATTCATCGCCCGGGGAAGAGAAAATATGAATTCTGTCCCCACTCCCTCTGTGCTGATCACATCAATATTTTCCCCATGTGCCTGAATAATCTCTTTGACAATAGACAGGCCAAGCCCGGTTCCTTTTTTATCTTTCCCCCGAGAAAGATCCGTTTTATAAAATCGTTCCCAGATTTTTTTTACACTGTCTTTGGGTATTCCAATACCAGTATCCTTTACTGAGACAAATATCTTTTCATACCGGGCAGATGCCTGAATATAAATGGTCGAATTATTATGGCTGAATTTGATTGCATTATCAATCAAATTATAAAGCACCTGCTGAATTTTCCCCAAATCTGCATACACCATCTGGATGTTATCTGCAAAAGTCAGGTCAAAAATAATGTCTTTGGCATCACATGTTCCCTCAAAGGATGCTGCCGTATCCTTAATCACACGATTTATATCAAAGCTGCTGCGTGACAAATAGCCTTTGCTGTCCAGAGTATTTAAGGTCAGCATGCCCTGAGTCAGCTTATTCAGCCGCTCTGTCTCTGCAATCATACGAGTCAGGTATTTCTCCTGCATCTCCGGCGGTATGGTCCCGTCAATGATCGCTTCCAGATATCCCTTTATCGATGTCAGCGGCGACCGGAAATCATGGGATACATTGGCTATAAATGTTCTTTGGTACTCCTCCATTTTATTCAGCTCTCCTGACATATAATTCAATGTCGCTGCCAGATACCCCATCTCATCATGAGTTTTGACATCGATTTGATGAGTCAGATGCCCAAGCGCATATTCATTCGCTCCTTCTGTGATCTTTTTCAGCGGAAAATATACCGTTTTGGTAAACACCAGCAAAATAATCAGTGAAAACACAAAAAGCATCAATGCTGTTATGTATACAACATCCAGAGCGCCATTCGCCTCTTCCTGAATCTGATAAACCGGCAGATGAACCAGAACGTAACCATACGTATTGTAATTTCCGGTAATCGGCGCGGACACACTCACCACATCATAAGGAAACTGCCCGTAATAATTCCCGATCCGATAATACCGATTCCCTGTATCCGTGGGATCAAACCCCTCAATTACCGTACCGGAACGAGCAGACTGATCGCTGTCCACAACGATAATTCCCTGACGGTTTACCACCCAAATCTCTGTTTTTAAAAAGACAGATACCATCTGAAGCTGTGGATATACCATATTCAAATCCTGCCTTTTACCCTGATATACACTGCTGTAGGAAGAGGCAATCAGATTTGCCTCATCATACATGGCCATCGTTTTTTCTTCCAACAAATGCCGGTACATCAGCCGGGTCGAGCCAGTGGCGATCATACCAAAACCCAGTATCCCGAATATCAGATAACCCAATATAAATTTATAATAAAGAGAATGCTTCATTCCTTTTCCCCCACTCCAATGTCATTAAGTTTATCTTTGAGAATACTCAGCCATGGAAAAAGGAGCGGGAAGCAGCGGGAAATGATCTGCTAATTTTGACTTTGCAGGGATTTAGAAGTCCTTAAATCCCTGTGTTTTGCGTGGGAACGAAAATCCACTCTGTCTGAGCGAAGCGAGTTTGGGGATTTTCGTTTCGCTTTTCGCAAAATCAGAGATTTTAGGAATTCTTGATCCCGAAACTGGAAAAATTGGCAGACCATTTCCCGCTGCTTCCCGTTCCTTTTTCCATGGCGTACCTTCTGGGAAAATTAACTGAATGGCATTGTCCTTCACTCAAGACATTTTCTCAGTTAATTAAAAATATTATACACGATTCCTTTATGTTCAGCAATTGGGATTCCAACACATCTTTCCCTTTTTTAACACGGATCTCTCATTGTAATTCTTTTTCTCCTGCCCATAATACTACTGTGCTTCTCACAATTGCATTTAGCATTCCGGACTGCTTTTGCCACCACAACAGAAAGGAGAATTCTAAAATGAGTTCCTGTGTATGCCAATCTGCCCCAGCCTCCTGCGGCTGCAAAGATAAATTACCGGCGCCATCTTCAGAGGCGGGACTTGTCATTGCTATGGCAACGGTTCCCATACAGCCCTGGGAAACGCCCTACAAACCTGCCATTTCGCTAAAACAAGGTACTATCTTCCCTTGTCTGGACAAGCCATTTTATAAAACCGGAGGTGAATTCCATGTCTGACCGAGCACAGCTTCTGGAAGAAATTCAACAAGTAGGCTTTCAGGTAGATGATCTGACCCTTTATCTGGACACCCATCCTCTGGATAAAGATGCACTGGACGCTTTCACTCAGGCAAAAAATCAGCGCTATCAGCTTATGCAAAATTATGCCCGTGAATTCGAGCCATTAAATATCTATCTGGTATGCCCGGATACAAACAATGAAACCGGCTCTTACTGCAAATATCCAGGACAGAAACATTTCACCTGGTCTGACGGACCTTTACCCTGGGATAATCAAGGAGGTGTATAATATGTGGACTTATGAAAAGCGGCTGCAATATCCGGTAAATATCAGAAAAACATGTCCGAAAACAGCTTCTCTGATTATCAGCCAGTTTGGCGGCCCGGACGGAGAGCTGGCCGCCTCCATGCGTTATCTTTCCCAACGATATACCATGCCATGCAAAGAAGTTGCCGGACTTTTGACCGACATCGGCACGGAAGAACTTGGACATCTGGAAATTATCTGTGCCATTATCTTCCAGTTGACCAAAAATATGAAACCGGAAGACGCCAAAACGGCTGGTTTTGATGCTTATTATATCGATCATACCTCGGCTCTTTGGCCGGCTGCTGCCGCCGGCGTTCCTTTCAATGCCTGTGAGTTCCAGTCCAAGGGTGACGCCCTTACCGATCTTTTCGAAGATCTGGCTGCGGAACAAAAAGCGCGAACCGCATATGAAAATCTCATCCGGATCATCGATGAGCCAGATGTGCTGGAACCACTTAAATTTTTAAGAGAACGAGAGGTTGTCCATTTCCAGAGATTCGGGGAGGCACTGGAAAAGACCAAATTAAAGCTGGAAGAAAAAAACTTTTATTATTTTAACCCGGAATTCGACAAGCAATTTTCCAAATCCTGATTCACAATATCTAAAATCAGAAAACCACAAAGGGTGCTGCAAAATAAACATGATCCATTTTGCAACACCCTCCGCTTTTTTCGCTGTCCTTCCTTGCCGCTATCCGCGTTTTCATTATATCCGCCGTTAAGCCTTAACGAATCTCCTCATAAGGCACCCGGTTGAGCCCCAGCTGTACTGCCTTCTTTGCCACCGCATTCGCTACTGCAAGGGCCACCCGCTTGTCAAAAGAACTTGGAATCACATATTCTGCCGTCAGCTCCTGTTCTGGAATCACCTCTGCAATTGCATAAGACGCTGCTATCTTCATAGAATCCGTAATGTCCTTTGCCCGTACTGCCAGCACTCCTTTAAATAATCCCGGGAAAACCAGAACATTATTAATCTGATTGGAATAGTCGGATCTACCGGTTCCCACAACTGATGCCCCGCCTGCTTTCGCTTCCTCTGGCATGATTTCCGGAACCGGATTTGCCATGGCAAATACAATGCCATCCTTCATGGACGCCACCATCTCCTTCGTCACCAGATGCGGCCGGGAAACCCCGACAAAAATATCAGCCCCCTTTAATGCATCCACCAGGCTTCCATGCTCTTTTTCTTGATTGCTGATACGAGAAATCTCCTCTTGCCCGGAATTCAGTCCCTCATCACCTTCACAGATAATCCCGTGAATATCACACATGATAATATTGCCAAACCCCATGCTAATCAAATGCTTTCCGATGGCAATCCCTGCCGCACCTGCACCATTGATTACCACCCGCAGTTTTCCCATTTCCTTGCGGGTTACCTTAACCGCATTTAAAAGCGCTGCTCCCACCACAATGGCCGTCCCATGCTGGTCATCATGAAAAACCGGAATATCACAAATTTCCTTCAGGCGCTTCTCAATCTCAAAGCATCGGGGCGCTGCAATATCCTCAAGGTTAATCCCGCCAAAGCTCTTAGAAATCAGGGCCACCGTCTGAACAAAAGTATCCACATCCTTACTATCCACACATAGCGGAAAAGCGTCTACACCGGCAAACTCCTTAAACAGTGCGCATTTCCCCTCCATCACCGGCATTCCGGCCGCCGGGCCAATATCCCCCAGCCCCAGTACCGCCGTACCATCTGTGATAACTGCCACCAGGTTCCCTTTACGGGTATAATCATAAGCTCTTTCCTCGTCCTCTGCGATCAACAGGCATGGCTCCGCAACCCCCGGAGTATAAGCGATGGCAAGTTCCTCCCGGTTCGTTACCGGTGCCCGGGAAATGACTTCAATCTTGCCCTTCCATTCTTTATGCTTCTCAATCGCAAGTTTCTTTTTGTCCATGGTAGACTCCTCCTGGCCTGACATTATTTCTTATTCGGATTCTCAAAGCTTATCTTTACTTCCATTTTTATGTCTGTTATTGTAATATAGATTGCCAGAAGCGTCAATACAGTTCTGCCTGCCGCACAGTAAATGTGGGCTTTTCGCTGTTATCTGATGTCAGTGCTCATTCTGCAAACCCTATCAGCTTTTCGCCGTCCGCGGCCACATCCACCACAATTGTCTGCCCCTGATGAATATCTCCCTGAAGAATAATCCGGGCCGCCAGCGTCTCTACGTATTTTTGCAAATATCTTCGCAATGGCCGTGCCCCATAAGCCGGATCATAACCATGTTCTGTAATATACTCCTTCGCACTTTCTGTCAGCTCAATCTTCAGCTCTTTATCTTCCAGCCGTTTATTCACATCAGCCACCATCAAATCCACAATATGACTGATATTATCCCGAGTCAGTGGTTTAAACAGAATCGTCTCATCCAAACGGTTCAAAAATTCCGGGCGGAAATGATTCCGCAATTCTCCCAGCACCATCTGTTCTGCCTCTGCCCGAATCCGGCCATCCTCATCGATCCCTTCCAGCAAATATTGCGAACCGATATTTGATGTCATAATCAGAATGGTATTTTTAAAATCTACTGTCTTGCCGGCGGAATCCGTGATGCGCCCGTCATCGAGCACCTGCAAAAGTACATTAAAAACATCCGGATGCGCTTTCTCCACCTCATCGAACAGCACCACCGAATATGGCTTCCGGCGAACGGCTTCTGTCAACTGGCCTCCCTCATCATATCCCACATAGCCTGGAGGAGCTCCAATCAGCCGGGCCACTGAATGCTTCTCCATATACTCACTCATATCAATCCGGACCATATTGTTCTCATCATCAAACAGCGCCTCTGCCAATGCCTTGGCCAATTCCGTCTTCCCGACGCCGGTAGGTCCCAAAAACAAAAAAGATCCAATCGGCTTGCTGGGATCTTTAATCCCTGCTTTCGAACGAAGAATCGCCTCCGTTACTTTCTCTACGCCCTCATCCTGTCCGATCACCCGCTGATGCAGCACCCCATCCAGATGAAGAATCTTACTGCGCTCACTTTCGTTGAGCTTGCTGATCGGAATTCCCGTCCATCGGGAAATAATGCGGGCGATCTCTTCATCACTGACGCTCTCTCTCACCAGGCTCAAATCCTGCTTTTTTACCTGTTCTTCTGCTGCCGCCAGCTCTTTTTGCAGCAATGGCAGCTTCCCATATTGCAGCTCCGCTGCCCGATTTAAATCATACTGCTGCTGCGCCTGCGCAATATCCCGTCCCACCTGCTCGATTTCCTCCCGCAAAGCTGACAGTTTGTCAACAGATGCTTTTTCATTTTCCCACTGGGCCTTCCGGTTTGCAAACTCATCATGCAGCTCTGCCAGGTTTTTCTGCAAATCCTCCAGACGCTCTTGACTCAGATGATCCGTTTCCTTCTTCAGCGCTGTCTCTTCAATCTCCAGCTGCATGATCCTCCGGGACAGCTCATCCAGCTCTGATGGCATGGAGTCCAGTTCCGTCTTGATAAGTGCACAGGCTTCATCTACCAAATCAATCGCTTTGTCCGGCAAAAACCGATCTGTAATATAGCGATCCGACAGTACTGCAGCCGCCACCAGTGCCGAATCCGTAATTTTTACGCCATGAAACACCTCATACCGATCTTTGATCCCCCGCAGAATTGAGATTGTATCCTCCACAGTCGGCTGATCTACCAATACCGGCTGAAATCTTCGTTCCAGGGCCGCATCCTTTTCAATATATTTGCGGTATTCATCCAACGTCGTGGCTCCAATGCAGTGCAGCTCGCCTCTGGCCAGCATGGGCTTTAGCAGATTCCCCGCATCCATCGAGCCCTCTGTTTTTCCCGCTCCTACAATCGTATGCAACTCATCAATAAAGAGGATGATCTGTCCATTGCTCTTCTTTACTTCCTCCAGAACCGCCTTCAGCCGCTCCTCAAATTCACCGCGATATTTCGCACCTGCTACCAATGCTCCCATATCCAGCGCAAACAGCTTTCGTTCTTTCAGTCCTTCTGGCACATCGCCCTGAACAATCCGCTGAGCCAACCCTTCTACGACCGCCGTCTTGCCAACGCCGGGTTCTCCGATAAGTACCGGATTATTCTTCGTCTTCCGCGACAAAATCTGAATTACATTACGAATTTCTCCATCTCTGCCAATAACCGGATCCAGCTTCTGATCCCTGGCCCTCTCTACCAGATCGTAGCCATACTTCTCCAGCGTATCATATGTCGCCTCCGGATTATCGCTGACCACCCGCTGATTCCCTCTTACGGTTGACAATGCCTGCAAAAAGTTGTCTCTGTTGATCCCATATTGCCGGAACAACTCCTTCATGATCCGATCCGCATGTTTTAACATAGAGAGAAAGATATGCTCAACCGAAACATACTCATCCCCCATAGCTCTCGACTCATCCTCCGCATGGATCAGTACCTTATTCAAATCATTACTGATATACACCTGTCCGCTTCCGCTTACTTTCGGCAGACCCGCCAGCTTCTGTTCTGCTTCACTTTGAATCATTTCCCTGCTGATTCCCATTTTGGTCAGCAATTTTAAAATCAGGCTGTCCTCCAATGACAATAAGCTGTAAAATAAATGCTCCTGTTCAATCTGCTGGTTTCCGTACTCATACGCCAGCTTCTCACAATTTTGAACTGCTTCCATTGACTTTTGTGTAAATTTATTTATATTCATATATGCACCCTCCCTCCGGAACACTCCGGAATCCAGCTATTTTCTTGTTCTATCCGAACTATAACACACATTGTTGGCACTGTCAAGGGGTGAGTGCCAATCCTTTTGACAAAAGTTCTTCGTATTTCTGCCAGCTCACATACTGTCCACCCATACGCGCCAAATGCTCTGTATAAAACTGACAGTCAATAAAACCAACTTCCCTGTCTTTCAAAATTTTCGCCCAGATAATCAATGCTGCCTTCGAGCCATTTTCCTTTTCCGAAAACATACTCTCTCCAAAAAAGCACTTGCCGATAAAAACTCCATAAAGCCCACCGGCCAGTACTTCGTCCTCGTAAACCTCCACGCTGACAGCAAACCCTCTCTTATAAAGGGCCAGGTATGCGTTCTCCATTTCGTCGCCAATCCAGGTTCCCTCATGCTGTTCCCGTTTGATCCGGCACCGGTGCATGGTATCCTGGAAATCCCGGTTTATAACCAACTGGAATGCATGTTTTCTCATATATTTTTTCATCGTTCTTGACACATGAATATTTTCTGGAAAGATCAAAAACCGTTCATGGGGACACCACCACAAAATCTCCTCCCCCGGATTAAACCAGGGAAAAATCCCATGGCTATAAGCAAGGAGCAAACGTTCCACGCTCAGATCCCCGCCAATACAGAGAAGCCCGTCCTCCCTTGCCAACCGAGGATCTGGAAAACTTATCTCATTTTTGTTCAGCCGGAATACTGGCATAATTGGTTCTCCTTTCTCTCTATCCCCGCACCGGGAGATCTTCCGCTACAAAAAAACGCTGGTATTCATCAGAGAACAATTCACTTCCCATCCGCCGCACCCCACCGTACAGATGATGTTTTAACAACGGTTCAATGGCTGGGAAATCTTTTGCCTCTATTATCTCAATCAATTCCCGATGCTCCTTCATGACATCGGGCACATTACGTCCCTTCACAATATCCAGACGGATAAACCGAGAATAATCTGCCTGCGGGCGCGTTAAATTTTCCCAAAGATAAAGTTTATCCGTGGCCTGAAACCAGATCTTATGCATAGACAAATCCACATGCAAAAATTCATTAATATCAAAATGCTCCGGCGCTTTGGAAAGCTTATCCGCAATTTTCTGCAAAAGCCCCTGAGTATAATGCACACGGGCTACATCTGTCGGTGTACAAATCGCTATAAAATCTCTCAATACCATACACTCTACTGCCAGTCGTTGAAAAATCCATTGATTTGCAAGTTTTAGATTAATTCCCGTAACAATCGTCCCTTTATACGGAACAATCTGAACAAAACCATTTTGTTGCAGACGCTGCAATACGCTCCGAATCGGAGTACGTGAAATATGAAACCGCCGGCAAAGAGAATTTTCACTTAATACCTCTCCCGGCATAATTTCCAGCTGGGCGATTTCCTTTTCCAGAATATTGTAAATCTCATCACAAGTAAAATTACTTTCCATCTCCATACACGCCCCCTATTCTATGCCTCTTAATTCTCTCATTATAGGAGGAAAAAAACCAACTGTCAAATAAACAAATGCCAAGGGTAGCGTCATTTTACTTTCGGATGTTAATGGTCAAAAAGCACCTCTTATGGT
>CAJUPI010000065.1 GCA_910588125.1 uncultured Lachnospiraceae bacterium | reverse complement strand
CCCCAAACTCGCTTCGCTCAGACAGAGTGGATTTTCGTTTCATCGCAAAACTCAGGGATTTAAGGACTTCTAAATCCCTGCAAAGTCAAAATCCGCAGACCATTTCCGGCCGCTTCCCGCTCCTTGTTCCCTGGCTGAGTATTCCCAGCGCTAAACTTAATGACATTGGGAAATTTATGAAATTTCTCTCGACAAATGCCCTGAAATAATTTATAATTAGAATAATTCTAAATCAAGGAGACGACAGGGTGACGAAATATGCGGAACAGATTTTAAAGTTAATCAATGAGTCGGGTGGGCATATGACAGCAGAACAGATTTTCTTAAAACTGAAGAAAACAGAGCCGAAAGTCGTTCAGGCAACGGTATACAATAATTTAAATACTTTGTATAAAAAGGGCATGATACGGAAAATGTCGATAGAAGGCTCCCTTGACCGCTATGATAAAATCAAGAAACATGATCATCTTGTATGCCAGAAATGCGGTGCATTATCGGATATCAATTTTGAAGATTTGACCAAAAATCTGGAAAGCCAGCTGGGACAGGGAATTCTGTCTTATGATTTAAAGGTGTTTTATCTCTGTTCAAAATGCAGAGAGAAAAAATAAAAGGGGGTATTTACAATGGTCTACAAATGCAGTATCTGCGGGTATCTGTATGATGAGGAAAAAGCCGGAAAGCCTTTTTCTGAGTTGACAGAATGTCCTGTCTGCAAGCAGTTGCCGGAGAAGTTTGAAATGGTGACAAGTGAAGCAAAGACGGTTCCCATATATACTGGAAACCAGGATTTAAGCTATCCGGGCGAGACGCAAAAAACCGACAGCGTTTACCGGTACATGAAGGAAATTCATGAAATGGCAGTCACCGGGAGACCGGCGATCGATGCAATGGGCACACAGATGAGAATGCCAGGCTGGGACGATGTGCTTGTGCTTGGGGCGCAACTAAATCCAATGCCCTTAGAAGAACACGCGGAAGTATCTTTAAAAACGGTAATCGGAAAACATGCGAAAAAGCCTATGGTGCTTGATATGCCGGTTTACATTTCCCATATGTCCTTTGGTGCGCTTTCCCAAGAGACGAAAATTGCGATGGCCAAGGGAAGCGCGGCGGTGAGGACGGCTATGTGCAGCGGGGAAGGTGGTATTCTGCCGGAAGAAAAGGCGGAGGCTTACAAGTATATCTTTGAATATGTGCCAAATCAGTATAGTGTCACAGATGAAAATCTCAAAACATCTGATGCGATTGAGATTAAAATCGGACAGGGGACGAAACCGGGAATGGGGGGACATCTGCCGGGTGCCAAGGTTACACCTGAGATAGCAAAAATCCGCAATAAGCCTCTGGGGAAGGATGTGATCAGCCCTTCCAGGTTTCCCGGAATCAACAATAAGGAGGATTTGAAGAATCTAGTAAGTGAATTGCGCATGCGAAGTGAGGGAAGGCCGATTGGCATTAAGATTGCGGCCGGGCGTATTGAAAGGGATCTGGAGTATTGTGTTTATGCCAGGCCTGATTTTATAACTATAGACGGAAGAGGAGGCTCAACGGGAGCATCTCCTGCGCTCATAAGGGATTCCACCAGTGTACCTACCATCTATGCCCTTTATCGTGGGAGAAAATATCTCGATTCTGTCGGTTCTGATATCGATTTGGTAATCACGGGAGGTCTTCGGGTATCGGCTGATTTTGCAAAAGCCATTGCTATGGGAGCGGATGCTGTTGCGGTTGCTTCGGCGGCTATGGTGGCGGCTGCCTGTCAGCAATACCGTATTTGCGGTACGGGAATGTGCCCGGTAGGAGTAGCTACTCAGGATGAAACGTTACGTGGGCGGCTTCATATTGATATTGCTGCAAAACGGATAGAGAATTACCTTAAATGCTCGGGAGAGGAATTAAAAACATTTGCCAGAATCACTGGAAATGAGGATATTCATGGCATGTCTGTACATGATCTTTGTACGATTAGCCGGGAAGTATCCGAATATACAAATATTGCACATGCAGGTCAGACATCCGTGTAGATCAGGATTCTCGGCAATGGGGATCCGGTGATGGAAACGGTCATGCAGACATGGTGTGATAGGAAATAATATAAGTAGGAGGGAAAATACATGAAAACAACGAAGTACACAGGGACACAGACAGAGAAAAACCTGGAGGCGGCATTTGCAGGGGAATCGCAGGCAAGGAATAAATATACCTATTTTGCCTCAGCAGCGAAAAAGGAAGGGTATGAACAGATTGCGGCTTTGTTTTTGAAAACGGCGGATAATGAAAAAGAGCATGCAAAAATGTGGTTTAAGGAGCTAAACGGAATCGGTGATACAAAGGCGAATCTTTCCGCCGCCGCTGACGGTGAAAACTTTGAGTGGACGGATATGTATGAGAATTTTGCCAAGACAGCAGAGGAAGAGGGCTTTGCTGAGCTTGCTGCCAAATTCAGGCTCGTGGGCGCTATCGAAAAGCATCATGAGGAAAGATATCGTGCCCTGCTTAAAAACGTGGAGACGGCAGCAGTCTTTGAAAAGAGTGAAGTGAAGGTATGGGAATGTCGCAACTGTGGGCATATCATCATTGGGACAAAAGCGCCTGAAGTTTGCCCTACCTGCAATCATCCGCAAAGCTATTTTGAAGTTCATGCAGAGAATTATTAATTTGAGGAAGCGGATAATTATTCTTCCATAAAAAGGGAGGAGCCGGCAACTACTGCGATAGTTGCCGGCGATTATGAAAAAAATTTGTCTAATTGGCTGTTATTAAAAAGTAATGCTTTGTTTTCTGATGTTTTTAGTATAGGCCAGATTTATGAAGCAGGTTTATCATAAATATAGAATATCTGTGAACAATTGTAAACAAAAGGTGAACAGGAATCCGTCAGTCATTATAATGATAACTGTCCAGCAGCTGATTTTTCATATGCCAAAGTTCGTTTGACAAATCCACATGAACACGATGCGGGTATTCCAGCCGCAAGGATTCTTCCCATAAAGTATTCAGCTCCTGGCGGCAGTAATCGCGGATTTCCATTACTTTAGGAGACTGATACACGCATTCTCCGTTTAGGAAGACTGGAACCAGCAGCTCCCGCAAAGTGTAGCTGCCCGGGGCCAGATGAGTCTTTTTCCAGGTTTGAATGGGATCGAACAGAAGTAGGGAGTTGGAGGAGTCAAAGTGCTCGTCTGTCAGGCAGATCAGATCAGCGATGATCTTACCGGTATTTTTGCTGTAGATCCGTTGAATCGTCTTGTTTCCGGGATTCGTGATTTTTTCGGCATTTTCGGAGAGCTTGATCTTGGGGATAAAATTGCCTGTTTTTTTGTCCTGAATGGCCGCCAGCTTGTAGACACCGCCAAAGGATGGGCAATCCTTGGAGGTGATCAGATTGGTGCCCACACCCCAGGAATTGATGGTTGCGCCTTGTAGCTTTAAGGAGGTGATCAGCGTCTCATCCAGATCATTGGAAGCTGAGATGACGGCATCGGAGAATCCGGCGGCATCCAGCATTTTTTTTGCTTCCTTGGAGAGATAAGCCAAGTCGCCGCTGTCCAAACGGATACCGTAAAAATTCAGGGGAATGCCGGCTTCCCGCATTTCGGTAAACACTTTGATGGCATTTGGCACACCGGAACCTAAGGTGTCGTAAGTATCGACTAACAAGATGCAGGCGGTGGGATATAATCGCGCATAAGTACGGAAGGCAGTCAGCTCGTCGGGGAAGCTCATGATCCAGCTGTGGGCATGAGTCCCTTTTACCGGCACATCGAACAGCTTGCCGCAGAGTACGTTGGAGGTGCCGATACATCCGGCGATCATAGCAGCCCGGGCGCCATAGATGCCGGCATCCGGTCCCTGTGCGCGCCGAAGCCCGAATTCCATGACACCATCGCCCTTGGCAGCATAGACTACCCGTGCGGCTTTGGTGGCGATCAGGGATTGGTGATTGATAATATTTAGAAGTGCCGTTTCAATTAGCTGCGCTTCCATGATCGGAGCGATGACCTTGACTAGTGGTTCGCGAGGAAAGATAACAGTACCTTCCGGGATGGCATAGATGTCGCCGGAAAATTTAAAATCTTTCAAATAGGCAAGAAAATCTTCGCCAAACAATCCGGTGGAACGGAGATAAGCGATATCGTCGCTGTCAAAATGCAGATTTTGGATATATTCGATCACCTGCTCTAAGCCGGCGCAAACCGAGTAACCGGCATTGCTGGGGTTAGCGCGGAAAAAAGCGTCGAAAATTACAGTTTCATTGGCATCTTTTTCTTTAAAATAGCCTTGCATCATAGTCAGCTCATAAAGATCGGTTAATAAAGTAAGATTTCTTTCACTCATAATGGGTTCCTCCCGGTTGTATATTGGTAAAATACCTCTAAAATTTGAAAAGTAGTATAACATTAATTGATGAAAAAAGCAAATTGATTGATAAAAAATTAACGATACGAGTTTTTGTTCATATTAAAAAGCCGGCGTATAATGTTTACACAATACAAGGGGAGGAGGGAGGCAGGGCGGTGCTGTGGCTTTTGAAAGAAATATTACTAAATGACATTGCATCCAGCCCTTGACATTTTCTGCCGGAATCAATATAATAACCCTGATAGGAAAAGAGCAAAGACTGAGATGGAGAGAGTAGGGCCGCAAGAGAGTGACAGCGATCCGGGGATGGTGGGAGCCCGGGACTTAGCAGGCGGACACTGAAGATCACTCCGGAGTTGCAGGCTGAAAGACATATAGCATGGATGGCAGCGCCATACATGGAATTTAAGTAGGCCGTGCCGGCAGTCCCGCCGTTATCGGGAGCGCATATGTTGGTATGCAGTAATAGGTGGTACAGCGAAGCCAGGCTTTCGTCCTTATTACAGGGCGGAAGCTTTTTTGTTTTCGAGTATCTGCCTTGCCACAAAAACGGAGGTAATCGAAATGTATGAGAAAGTATCTACAGATTTAAAATTTGTAGACCGGGAAAAGAAGGTTGAGAAGTTCTGGAAGGAACATGATATCTTCCAAAAGAGCATGGACAGCCGTAAGGATGGCCCGACCTATACTTTTTACGATGGTCCGCCAACGGCGAATGGCAAGCCGCACATCGGCCATGTGCTGACGCGGGTGATCAAAGATATGATTCCGCGTTACCGGGCGATGAAAGGAAGCATGGTTCCGCGTAAAGCTGGTTGGGATACGCATGGCCTGCCAGTGGAACTGGAGGTGGAGCGGATGCTGGGCCTGGATGGTAAGGAACAGATTGAACAGTATGGTCTGGAGCCGTTTATCGCCCACTGTAAGGAGAGCGTCTGGAAGTACAAGGGGATGTGGGAGGATTTCTCCGCTACCGTGGGCTTCTGGGCGGATATGGAGGATCCGTATGTCACCTATCACAATGACTTTATTGAGTCTGAGTGGTGGGCATTGAAGCAGATCTGGGAAAAGGGGCTGCTTTACAAGGGCTTTAAAATTGTGCCCTACTGCCCGCGCTGCGGGACGCCGCTGTCCAGCCATGAGGTAGCGCAAGGCTATAAGGATGTGAAAGAGCGCTCGGCGATTGCGCGTTTTAAAGTCAAGGGAGAGGATGCCTACATCCTGGCCTGGACGACTACACCATGGACATTGCCGAGCAATGTGGCTCTGTGTGTAAATCCTGATGAGAGCTATGTGAAGGTGCGAAACGGCGAGTACACGTATTATCTGGCTGAGGCTCTGTGCGAGACCGTGTTAGAGGGCGAGTATACGGTATTGGAGCGCTATCAGGGCAGGGATTTGGAATATAAGGAATATGAGCCGCTGCTGCCATATGCCAATTCGGTCTGTGAAAAGCAGAGGAAAAAAGCATTTTTTGTGGTATGTGACAGTTATGTAACATTGACAGACGGTACAGGCGTGGTACACATTGCGCCGGCCTTTGGTGAGGATGACTCCAAGGTGGGACGCAAATATGACCTGCCTTTCGTACAGCTGGTGGATGCCAAGGGTGAGATGACAGGGGAGACCCCCTGGGCGGGCACCTTTGTGAAGAAGGCGGATCCGTTGGTGCTAAAAGAGCTGGCGGAAAAGGGCCTGTTATTCTCAGCACCGTCCTTTGAGCACAGTTATCCGCATTGCTGGCGCTGTGATACGCCGCTGATTTACTATGCGCGGGAATCCTGGTTTATCAAGATGACGGCAGTCAAGGAAGATTTGATCCGCAACAATAATACGATCAACTGGATTCCGGAAAGCATTGGCAAAGGGCGTTTTGGCGACTGGCTGGAGAATGTGCAGGATTGGGGAATCAGCCGCAACCGGTATTGGGGGACTCCCTTAAATATCTGGGAATGCGAATGTGGTTATCAACATTCTGTCGGCAGTATTGAGGAGTTAAAGTCCATGTCAGTAAACTGCCCGGAAAATATTGAGCTGCATCGGCCTTTTATCGATGAGGTGACCCTCACCTGCCCAAAGTGTGGCGGGCAGATGAAGCGGGTTTCGGAGGTGATCGACTGCTGGTTTGATTCCGGTGCTATGCCATTTGCCCAACATCATTATCCTTTCGAGAACCAGGAGCTTTTCAAACAACAATTCCCGGCGGACTTTATCTCCGAGGCAGTGGATCAGACACGGGGATGGTTCTATTCCCTGCTGGCGATTTCGACTCTGATCTTTAACCAGGCGCCCTATAAAAATGTGATTGTGTTGGGGCACGTTCAGGATGAGAATGGCCAGAAGATGAGTAAGAGCAAGGGCAATGCCGTGGATCCGTTTGATGCGCTGGCTACCTATGGGGCGGATGCGATCCGCTGGTATTTCTATATCAACAGTGCGCCCTGGCTGCCGAATCGTTTCCACGGGAAGGCCGTGCAGGAGGGACAGCGCAAGTTCATGGGAACCCTGTGGAATACTTATGCATTCTTTGTGTTGTACGCCAATATTGACGAGTTTGACGCTACTAAATATAAACTGGAATATGAGAAGCTGCCGGTGATGGATAAATGGCTCTTATCCAAAATGAATTCTATGGTAAAGAGCGTGGATGAAAACCTGGCGGATTATCGGATCCCGGAGGCAGCGCGGGCTTTGCAAGAATTCGTGGATGATATGAGCAACTGGTATGTGAGACGGAGCCGGGAGCGCTTCTGGGCCAAGGGTATGGAGCAGGATAAGATCAACGCTTATATGACCTTATATACTGCGCTGGTGACTACGGCGAAGGCGGCAGCGCCGATGATTCCCTTTATGACGGAGGATATTTATCAGAACCTGGTGAGAAGCATTGACAAGGCTGCGCCGGAGAGCGTACACCTGTGTGACTTCCCGGCAGCGGAAGAGAGCCATATTGACCGTCAGCTGGAAGCGGATATGGACGAGGTGTTAAAGATCGTGGTGCTGGGACGGGCGGCGAGGAATACGGCGAATTTGAAGAACCGCCAGCCGATCGGAAAGATGTTTGTGAAGGCAGACCATGAGCTGTCTCCCTTCTATGTGGAGATCATCGAGGATGAGCTGAATGTGAAATCCGTAGAGTTTGTGGAGGACGTGCGCAGCTTTACCACCTACAGCTTTAAGCCGCAGCTGAAGACGGTGGGGCCAAAGTATGGCAGGCAATTGGGAAATATCCGCAAGGCTTTGGCGGAGATCGACGGCAATGCTGCGATGGATGCCCTGAAGTCCGAGGGGGCATTAAAATTCGAATTTGGCGGCGAGATTGTGGTATTGAAGGAAGAAGATTTGCTGATTGACATGGCGCAGACAGAAGGCTATGTGTCGGAAGGCGACAATCAGGTCACGGTGGCCATGGACACCAATCTGACGCCGGAGCTGGTGGAGGAAGGGTTTGTCCGGGAGCTGGTGAGCAAGATTCAGACAATGAGGAAGGAAGCCGGCTTTGAGGTGACTGACCATATCCTGGTGTATCAGACAAGCAATGACCGGATTGCGGGGATTTTGGCCACGCATGAAGAGAGTATAGCCAGGGAAGTGCTGGCAGACCAGATCCGTACCGGAGAGGCGGACGGTTATGTCAAGGAATGGAATATCAACGGTGAGAAGACAACATTGGGAGTGAAAAAAACCGCGGGTGTCTGAGAATGCAGCGGTTAAAAGGAGAGCGAACATGAGTAAGGTATTTAACAAGGAAGAGTTTAAAAAATCTGTGATTTATAATGTAAAGAATCTGTTCCGCAGGACGATCGACGAGGCGACGCCGGCACAGATGTTCCAGGCAGTATCCTATGCGGTCAAGGACGTGATCATTGACGAGTGGATTGCCTCACAGAAGACGTATGCTAAGAAGGATGCCAAGACCGTGTATTACTTGTCGATGGAGTTTCTGATGGGGCGTGCCCTGGGCAACAACATTATCAATATCATGGCCCGGGATGAGATTAAGGAAGTGCTGGACGAGATGGGCCTTGACCTAAACGTGATCGAGGATCAGGAGCCGGATCCGGCTCTGGGCAACGGCGGCCTGGGGCGGCTGGCGGCCTGCTTTTTGGATTCTCTGGCCACTCTGGGATATCCGGCCTATGGCTGCGGCATCCGTTATCATTATGGCATGTTTAAACAGAAAATTGAGAATGGCTTTCAGGTAGAGGTGCCGGACGAATGGTTAAAGGACGGCAATCCCTTTGAAGTACGGCGTTCTGAATATTCCACAGAGGTTAAATTCGGCGGTTATGTTCGTGTGATTCATGAAAACGGCCATGAGAAGTTTGTGCAGGAAGGCTATCAGTCCGTGCTGGCTGTGCCTTATGATCTGCCGATTGTAGGCTATGGTAACAATGTGGTCAATACCCTGCGGATTTGGGATGCCCAACCGATCAATACCTTCAGCCTGGAGTCGTTTGACAAGGGAGATTATCACAAGGCAGTGGAGCAGGAGAATTTAGCCAAGACGATTTGTGATGTACTCTACCCCAATGATAATCATTATGCAGGCAAGGAGCTGCGTTTAAAGCAGCAGTATTTCTTCATCTCCGCCAGCGTGCAGCGTGCGGTGGCCAAGTATATGGAGAAGCATGACGATGTGCGCAAATTCTATGAAAAGAATGTATTCCAGCTCAACGATACCCACCCGACAGTGGCAGTGGCGGAGCTGATGCGGATATTGCTGGATGATTATGGCCTGAGCTGGGAGGAAGCCTGGGATGTGACGACCAAGACCTGCGCCTATACTAACCATACCATTATGGCGGAAGCCCTGGAGAAGTGGCCGATCGAGCTGTTCTCACGCCTGCTGCCAAGAATCTATCAGATTGTGGAGGAGATCAACCGTCGGTTCCAGAACCAGATCCGCCAGATGTACCCCAACGATTCGAATAAGATCGCCAAGATGTCCGTCATCTATGACGGCCAGGTTCGCATGGCGCATATGGCGATTGCCGGAAGCTTTTCGGTTAACGGCGTGGCGCGGCTGCACACAGAGATTTTGAAGCATCAGGAGCTAAAGGACTTTTATGAGATGATGCCGGAAAAATTCAACAACAAGACGAACGGCATTACTCAGAGACGGTTTTTGCTGCACGGCAATCCCCTGCTGGCTGACTGGGTAACCTCCAAGATAGGAGATGAGTGGATCACTGACCTTTCGGCTATCAGCAAGCTGAAGCTGTATGTAGATGATGAAAAATGCCAGCATGAGTTTATGAACATCAAGTATCAAAATAAGCTGCGCCTGGCGAAATATATCAAGGAGCATAATGGCATTGAGGTGGATCCCCGATCGATTTTTGATGTGCAGGTAAAGCGGCTCCACGAGTATAAACGGCAGCTGATGAATATTCTCCATGTGATGTATCTGTACAATCAGGTGAAGGAGAATCCGAATCTGGATATGATTCCGAGAACCTTTATTTTCGGCGCCAAGGCAGCAGCAGGGTATAAGATTGCGAAGCTGACGATCAAGCTGATCAACGCTGTGGCCGATGTGATCAACAATGACCGCTCGATCAATAATAAGCTGAAGGTAGTATTTATCGAGGATTACCGGGTATCGAATGCGGAGATTATTTTTGCGGCGGCGGATGTCAGTGAACAGATTTCCACGGCCAGCAAGGAGGCCAGCGGTACGGGCAATATGAAGTTTATGTTAAACGGTGCCTTGACGATCGGCACCATGGACGGCGCCAATGTGGAGATCGTGGAGGAAGTCGGGGAAGAGAATGCATTTATCTTCGGTACTTCCTCAGATGAGATCATTGAGCTGGAAAAGAACCGCTCTTATGATCCGATGCAGATTTTTAACAATGATCAGGATATCCGCCATGTGCTGATGCAGCTGATCAATGGATATTTTTCGCCGTATGATACGGAGTTGTTCCGGGATATCTACAATTCTCTGCTGAATACGCAGAGCAGTAACCGGGCGGATACGTATTTTATTCTGAAAGATTTCCGGATGTATTCAGACGCGCAGTGGAAAGTGGATGAGAAGTACCGCGATCAGAAATGGTGGGCGCGGGCGGCAATGATGAACGTGGCCTGCTGCGGCAAGTTCTCCTCTGATCGGACGATTGAGGAATATGTAAAAGATATTTGGCATTTGGACAGGGTAAAAGTCGAGATGTAACTGCGTTCGAATAGTAACTTTTTGTGATAGAAAAAGGAGTCCCTTCATAGACTGATAGTAGTCAGGAGGGATTCCTTTTTTATGCGTAAATGGATGATTGTTGCGACGGTGATGATCTTGATGCCATGGATGGTTTCACTGGCATGGATGAGGGCCGCGGGGGTGGAGTCGGAGGTGATGGTGCGGGAGGCGGCTGGACAGGCTGAGAATGGGGAGATGAAAGATAGTACAGATGAGGGCAGGGATGTAATGAGCGAAATGACTGGGAAGGAGAACGGAAATGACAAGGCAGTGGAGGCCGGAGGGAGTGTGCAGGCGGCGCAAAGGAAGATCCTGGTAGAACGAAAAGGAGTCCGGACGTATATCGATTTGGAAGATTATCTGCCGGGAGTGATGGTGTGCCAGATCGACGCCGGTTATGAGATGGAGGCGCTTAAGTGCCAGGCGGTGATTGCACGGACTTATATTCATCGGTTGATGGATAGCCGGACAGAGATCTACGAGGAGGAACTGGACATGGACTACCTGGGGGAAGGGGAAGGCTATGCAGGAGAAAACCGCGAGATATTACTTGGTAAGCTGGAGCGGTGCCGGGAGGCGGCAGAGGCGACAAAAGGTGTGGTGATGCAATATGAGGGACGTTGCATATTACCGTTATTTCATGGCATGAGTGCGGGGCGGACTCGTGCCGGGGAGACAGATTTCCCTTATTTACAGCCGGTGGAGAGCGCGGGAGACACAAAACGGGCGGATTATATGGAGGTAATGGAATGGAGCCGCTCTACATTTGCAGCCAGGATCAGCGAGATTCCCGGCTCAACGGCTGTTGCGGCAGAAGAATTACCCGGCCAGATACAAACGGTGCAAAAAGATGATTCCGGATATATGGTAAAAATGAAAATAGGGGCGGGAACTTATTCCGGAGATGAAATTCAAAATGCATTGGGGCTGCCCTCTCCCTGCTTTAGCCTGGAAGGAGACGGCGATGTCATCCGGGCCCGGATACGTGGGCGGGGGCATGGTTATGGACTCAGTCAGGCGGGAGCGGATGATATGGCAAAGTCAGGCTGGGGATATGAAGACATTTTAAATCATTATTATAAAAATATCTCTCTGATTTCTGAATAACTTGAGGCACTTTGGTAAAACTACTACCGAGGTGATAAACGGTGAAAGAGAGAATTAATCAAATGTTCAAGGACAAACTATTCCTTGTCATGCTGGTACTGGGCCTGCTGACTATAGTTGCTGCGGCAGGTGTTGTTACAATGAACCGAGGAGACGGGCAGGAGCAAAATCCCTATGTAGAGATGCAGGGGCAGGAAAATCTTCTGGCCGGAGAGACAAAAGAAGAATCTCAGATATCGGTGGCAGGAGAATCAAATGCCAGAACGATCGAGGATACGCAGGAGAAGGTGGCAAAACAGGAGGCCAATCCCGATACGGTAGTACAGGAGAAAACAAAGGGCTCCGGTGAGAGCGCAGCTCCGAAAGCACAGGCAGTGGGAACCGGAATGGATGCCGCTAAAGCCCTGGTACTGGATTTTTCAGATACCAGCCGGGCGGGCTGGCCAGTGATGGGAAATGTGGTGTTGGATTACAGCATGGATTCCACCATTTATTTTCCGACTCTGGATCAGTATAAATGCAATCCGGGACTGATCATTCAGGGAGAGGTCAGCAGCCCGGTCTATGCTCCTGTCAACGCCCGGGTAACGGAAGTCGGTGCGAATGAGGAGATTGGGAACTATTTAACTTTGGATTTGGGCAATGAGTATACGGCCGTTTGCGGGCAGCTCAAGGAAGTGGCGGCTGCCGAGGGAGAATATCTGGAAAAAGGCCAATTGCTGGGATATTTGGCAGAGCCGACAAAGTACTATACGATTGAGGGAAGCAATCTGTATTTTCAGATGAATTATCAGGGAAATGCGATTGATCCGCTGGATTACCTGGAATAGCAGTAAAAAGAGACAAAGATTGCCACAGAGATTTGAGGTATCAAGTATCTGTGGCGATTTTTGTGCAATTTTACTGTTTAATTTTTATTTTTTAAGCTTTTTTAATAAAGTGTTCATAAATTTGCGATTTTGATATGATATACTGTTTTTAAAAGTAGCACATGGAGCATCGGGCAAGATGATTCTGAGCCAGTGTGAAGGTGTGCAAAGAAGAAGTTAAGCAAAAGGAAAGTGGCAGAGGTACATATGAATATTTTGTTTTTTATTACACCAAAGAGCGAGGTGGCTTGTGTTTATGAAGAGGATTCTCTCCGTCAGGCATTGGAGCGGATGGAGTTTCATCAATATTCTTCGGTTCCCATGCTGAACCGGGGCGGAGAATATGTGGGAACGCTGACCGAGGGAGATTTGTTGTGGGGAATTAAGAATCAGTATAATTTGAACCTGCGTGAGGCGGAGAGCATTCCCGTCACGACCATCCGCCGGCGGATGGATAACTTACCGGTTAATGCGAAAGCAGATATGGAAGATCTGATTGATAAGGCTCTCAATCAGAATTTTGTGCCAGTGGTGGATGATCGGGGATATTTTATCGGGATTATCACCAGAAAAGATATTATCCGATATTTTTATGAAAAGAAAATGCCGGGGCATGGCAGAATATTGGCCCAGGCATAAGATATATAGGCTTGAGGGAAGCCTGTACGTGAGGGGATATATGAGAGAGCAAAAACCAGCGGCCATTTGGCCGCTGGTTTTTGCTCTTCTTTTTAAGGTTTACGCCCCGCTTGGTTTTTGATTGCTTAATCACAGCTGTTGCAACCGTCACCGGCGGCAAGAGGCATGATGCCGGCATCGCCGCAAGGGTTGCTACAGGCATTGCAGCCATCCTGATATCCCTGATTGTATCCATCGCGGAAACCGGCACGATAGCACCGGCAGCTACAGGTACAATTGCAGCGGTTGCATCCGCAGGAATTATTATTACAGCAACCATTGTTAGAGGAACAGGAATTGCAGGAGCCATTTCCTGTATTACAGCCGCAGACACCGTTTCCGGTATTGCAGCAGTTGTTGTTATTGCAGTTGCAGCAGCAATTGTTATTGTTGCAGCAGGCTCCGTTAGTACCACTGTTATTACAATTGCAGTTGCATTTGCAGTTACATCTGCAGCATCCGATACCGATTCCCCATCTATTACAATTGCATCCACACATATTGAAAAACTCCTTTTATTTTGTTTTGTAATGTATCGTATGAGCGGAGGCAGACAAGTGTGACATCCTTAGTGCCATTACATTTTACAGAGAATAACAAACAGGAACCTTTTGCCTTTTTTTTCATATTTATATCATTAGAAACTTCCAATCCTGGAAAGGAGCTTTCATCTATGAATCAAAACAGTAACCAGAGGTGTGGCTGTTTCTGCAGGCCGCAGATTCCTGCTCCGCCCTGCATGAATACGGATTGCAGATGTGATTGCCATCATCGATGCGATATGTGCGATGACCAGTTCTTGCCATTACCTGCCCGGATTCCCGCTATACCCCAGACCCAGCCCCCGATGCCCCCGGCTCAGCCCCCGATACCTCAGACCCAGCCTCCAGTTCAACAGGCGATAGCTCATGCCCGGCCGCAAAGCACAGCGGCAGCCGCTGTTTTACAGCCAAATGGAACTGCTGCCGGGCAGAATACCGGTGTAAATCCATTGTTCCCGAACGATAATATCAATCAGATGCCTGTTGGCATGGGATACGTTCCCTGGCAGAGATGGGGGCAAACATATCCTGTGGAGCAGGGATTTGCCCGGGGAACGATTTTTCCTGAACTGGATCTGCCATTTGTGATGGGGAGGTGCCGATAATGACGTGTGGGAATGCATTATTACAAAAGGTATACGAAACGGGCTTTGCTTTAGACGAAATTACCCTGTATCTGGATACTCACCCCGGGGATAAACAGGCGATGGAATATTATCAGTATATTCGCAAGGCGAACCAGGATGCCGTAGCTTCCTATGAGCAATCTTATGGACCGCTGATGAGCAACCAGGTTAATGTAGATACCTGGTCTTGGATCAACAATCCCTGGCCTTGGGAAGGAGGAATGTAATATGTGGAGATATGAGAAACGTTTGCAATATCCGGTGAAAATATCACAGACGAATCCCAAACTGGCACAGTTCATAATCAGTCAATATGGTGGGCCGGACGGTGAAAGCGCCGCTTCCATGCGATATCTGTCTCAGCGCTATGCTATGCCATATGAAAAAGGAAAGGCAATTTTGACAGATATAGGTACTGAAGAACTTGCTCATTGGGAGATTATCGCTGCGATTGTCCATCAACTGACCCGTGATCTGACCCCGCAAGAGATTGAAGAATCGGGATTTGGCCCTTACTATATCGACCACACCACCGGTATCTGGCCCCAGGCTGCTGGCGGAATCCCTTTCAATGCCTGTGAATTCCAGTCCAAGGGTGATCCGATCACAGATCTTTTTGAGGATTTGGCAGCAGAGCAAAAAGCTCGCACCACCTATGACAATATCCTGCGCATGGTAAAGGATCACGATGTATGCGATCCCATCCGCTTTCTGCGTGAACGGGAGATCGTTCATTTTCAGCGTTTCGGTGAGGCTCTGCGTGATGTTCAGGATCACTTAGACAGCCGCAATTTCTATGCTTTCAATCCAGCCTTTGATCCGAGCCAGAAACCATGCAATTCCAATAGACAACAATAATTTTTTAGGATGTGTTGCTAAAGAAAACGCCAGCCATTTCCCGTATCTAGTGTCCGGCTGTTCACGAACGCACTGCCTGATATGGATGGATTTCCCTTTTAAAGCAGGCTGTATGTGAGCGGTCCAGACACAGGATAGGGGAAATGGCCTTCTTGATATATTTAGATAGCGCCATAGAAAAGTAACCAAAGAACAGAAATGGAATTTGTGAAAAGTGCCTATTGTATTTTGAGGATAATTATGGTATTGTACACATATAAGAAACTTGTATACAATTATGATATAATGTATACGAAATGCGTTTGTCAAGAAAAAGGAGAAGAATCACATGGACTACATGAAAAACTATTCCCTGGAAGGTAAAGTGGCATGGATAACCGGAGCATCTTATGGTATCGGCTTTGCGATTGCCAAAGCGATGGCAGGAGCAGGAGCTACGATTGTATTTAATGATATTCGTCAGGAGCTGGTGGATAAGGGGGTTGCCGCTTATAAAGAGGAAGGGATCCAGGCACATGGTTATGTCTGTGACGTGACAGATGAAGATGCGGTGAATGCCACGGTATCTGAGATCGAGAAAGAGGTTGGCACTGTCGATATTTTGGTAAATAATGCGGGAATCATCAAGCGGATTCCAATGATCGAGATGGCGGCGAAGGATTTCCGCCAGGTGATCGATGTAGATTTGAATGCGCCATTTATCGTGTCAAAGGCAGTGATTCCTGCGATGATTAAAAAGGGTGGCGGCAAGATCATCAATATTTGCTCCATGATGTCAGAATTTGGACGTGAGACGGTTTCCGCTTATGCGGCAGCAAAGGGTGGCTTAAAGATGCTGACCAGAAATATTGCCTCAGAGTACGGCGAATATAATATACAGTGCAATGGCATTGGGCCCGGTTATATTGCCACGCCTCAGACAGCGCCACTGCGGGAAAAGCAGGCGGACGGCTCAAGGCATCCGTTCGATCAGTTTATTGTTTCCAAGACCCCGGCAGGGCGTTGGGGGGAAGCTTCTGACTTAGGGGGCCCGGCAGTATTTTTGGCCTCGGCAGCATCTGATTTTGTCAATGGCCAGATTTTGTATGTGGATGGGGGAATTCAGGCATATATTGGAAAGCAGCCATCCTGATAAAAAGGACAAGCTTGTTGAGTGGAGGATTGGCCATGGGCGAAAAGTGCAGCAAAAACCGCGGAGAGTATGTATTCGAGATTTTAAAAAAGGAAATATTAAAGCTGGAGTTAAAGCCAGGTCAATCGATCAGTGAAAATGAACTGTGTAGTCGTTTTGACGTTTCCCGGACTCCGGTCCGGGAAGCGCTTCGACGTTTGCAGGAGCAAGGCTTTGTGCATACCATACCCTATTCTGGTACTTGTGTGACAAGGTTGAACCTGGAGAATATCCGTCAGATGATTTATATGCGGGTGGCTGTGGAGCTGATGGTGATGCGGGATTTTATGAAATTGGCAACACCGTTTCAGATGGAAGAGATCCGTCATCAGATCCGTTTGCAGGAATTGCTCATTCAACAGCCGGAATTTGAGCCGGAACAGTTTTATCCGATGGACGCACAGATGCATGGGATTTGGTTTACGGCTACCGGTAAAGAGAAGCTGTGGGAATTTATTCAGGCACAGCAGCTTCATTATACCCGGTTCCGCATGCTTGATTTTGTGACAGAAACGGATTTTACGCGTATTATCAGGGAACATGCATACTTGCTGGGCATATTGGAGCAGAAAAAGGAGCAGGAACTGGAGGATGCATTGAAAAAGCATCTCTATATCAGTATGACCCGAATGAAGTATGCCATCGAGGTGGAGTATAAGGACTACTTTGTGTAGCTGATGTCCTGTGTGGAAGCTGATTCCCGGAAAGTAAATAAAATTAATAAAAACAGAAAAAAGAGTTGCATTTTTTAGAAAATGTGGTAGAATAATGAACGGAGGCATAGCTCAGCTGGGAGAGCACATGCATCACACGCATGGGGTCGCAGG
>CAJUPI010000064.1 GCA_910588125.1 uncultured Lachnospiraceae bacterium | reverse complement strand
TCCCGCTCCTTTTTCCATGGCTGAGTATTCTCAGAGCTAAACTTAATGACATTGCGGTTGCCACTGGTTTTCTCATGTGTTAAAATTTCACTATATCTAAAATGTTTTGCTCCATGGCTATCATCAGCTCTTCCAGACAAAAGTGCTTTTTAAAGCGGAAAGGAACTCGGATTTATGAAAATTCTTCTTACTGCATTTGATCCCTTTGGCGGCGACCTTATCAATCCGGCACTGGAAGCTGTCAAACAGATTCCAGGCCAAATTGACAATATCGAAATCATTAAGGTTGAGGTCCCAACCGTATTCCGCAAATCCATTGCCACGGTTCAGTCAGCAATTGAAAAAGAGCGGCCCGATGCCGTTTTGTGTATCGGCCAGGCCGGCGGCCGCTATGAGCTGACTCCGGAACGGGTTGCCATCAATATAGATGATGCCCGTATCCAGGATAATGAGGGCAACCAGCCTATCGATCAACCCATCTTTACAGACGGCGCTCCCGCCTATTTTTCCACTCTGCCCATCAAAGCTATGGTTCAAAGGATCCGTGCAGCAGGCATTCCGGCCAGCGTATCCAATACCGCCGGGACTTTTGTCTGCAATCACCTGATGTACGGCGTTTTATACACTCTCGCCCGTCACTATCCCCATATTCGCGGCGGTTTTATGCATGTTCCTTTTGTCCCCAGCCAGGTAGTCAACCGCCCCTGTCCCGCTCCCTGCCTGAGCATTCCAGATATTGCTTCCGGTATTCAGGCCGCTCTTTTGGCAATTGCAGAAAACGAGAAAGACATTTTGGCTGCTGAAGGAAAAACTCATTAATCCAATATAAGAATGTGTTGCAAAATAAACCATCCGGCTGTTCCCGAACATTCTGTCAGATATTGGCAGGCTTTATCCGTTAAGAGCGGACTGTATACGGGAACCATCCGAACACGGGATAAAGGAAATGGCAGATGGCTTATTTTGCAGCACCCTTTCTTTATCTCTTCAAAATTCTCCATTATCTCCCTTCCTATGAAGAAAATCCTTGCCATATTTTCATTTTCCTATATAATGTAAGAGAACAATTTATCAATCAGGTATTTCAGACGTTCCTGTCATAAAACTAACACAGAACAAGGAGGATTTTATTATGCCGCAACGAACCGATATCCATAAAGTTCTCATCATCGGATCCGGCCCCATCATCATCGGTCAGGCATGCGAGTTCGACTACTCCGGTACCCAGGCATGCAAAGCCTTAAAGAAGCTGGGTTATGAGATCGTTCTGGTCAACTCCAACCCTGCCACCATCATGACAGATCCGGAAACTGCCGATGTCACCTACATCGAACCTTTGAACGTACAGCGGCTGGAGCAAATCATTGCCAAAGAGCGGCCGGATGCCTTATTGCCAAACCTGGGTGGCCAATCCGGACTGAATCTTTGTGCCGAACTCTATAAAGAAGGGATTTTAGACAAATACCAGGTCAAAGTAATCGGCGTCCAGGTAGATGCCATTGAACGGGGCGAAGACCGGATCGAATTTAAGAAGGCCATGAATGCATTGGGCATTGAAATGGCCCGCAGCGAAGTTGCCTATACAGTAAATGAAGCTCTTGCCATTGCGGATCGGTTAGGATACCCGGTTGTCCTCCGGCCGGCCTATACCATGGGAGGCGCGGGCGGCGGCCTGGTATACAACAAAGAAGAATTAAAGACCGTCTGTGCCCGTGGATTGCAGGCCAGCCTGGTGGGACAGGTGCTGGTGGAAGAATCCATCTTAGGCTGGGAAGAGCTGGAACTGGAAGTAGTCCGCGATAAAGAAGGCAACATGATCACTGTCTGCTTCATTGAAAATATTGACCCGCTGGGCGTCCATACCGGTGACTCCTTCTGTTCCGCTCCCATGCTGACTATCTCCGAAGAATGCCAGAAACGTCTGCAGGAACAGGCTTACCGGATCGTAGAATCCGTACAGGTTATCGGCGGTACTAATGTACAGTTCGCCCATGATCCCGTTTCTGACCGTATTGTGGTCATCGAGATCAACCCCCGTACCTCTCGTTCTTCTGCCCTTGCCTCCAAGGCTACTGGCTTTCCTATCGCCCTGGTGTCCGCCATGCTGGCCACCGGGCTTACCTTAAAGGAGATCCCCTGCGGAAAATATGGCACTCTGGACAAGTATGTTCCGGACGGCGATTATGTGGTCATCAAGTTCGCCCGCTGGGCATTTGAAAAGTTCAAAGGCGTAGAAGACAAACTGGGCACTCAGATGCGGGCCGTCGGTGAGGTCATGAGCATCGGAAAGACTTATAAGGAAGCTTTCCAGAAGGCTATCCGCAGCCTGGAAACCGGGCGCTATGGCCTGGGCCATGCCAAGGATTTTGATACCAAAACAAAGGAACAGCTTCTGCAGATGTTGATCACCCCTTCCAGTGAACGCCATTTTGTTATGTATGAGGCGCTGCGCAAGGGAGCCACGGTAGAAGAAATTCATGATATTACTAAGGTGAAAACCTGGTTTATCCAACAGATGAAGGAACTGGTGGAGGAGGAAGAGGTTTTGTTGGCTCATAAAGGTGCACTTCCGGAAGATGGCCAGCTGATCTCTGCCAAGAAAAACGGTTTCTCTGACAAATATTTAAGCCAGCTATTGCAAATTCCGGAAGATGCGATCCGCAATCATCGCATCGGGCTGGGTATCGAAGAAGCCTGGGAAGGCGTTCATGTCAGCGGCACCACTGACAGCGCTTATTACTACTCCACCTATAATGCCCCGGACAAAAATCCGGTCAGCACCGATAAGCCCAAGGTCATGATTCTGGGCGGCGGCCCTAACCGTATCGGGCAGGGTATCGAGTTTGATTACTGCTGTGTTCATGCTTCTCTGGCCCTGAAAAAGCTGGGCTTTGAAACTATCATTGTGAATTGTAACCCGGAAACAGTATCCACAGACTATGATACCTCCGACAAATTATACTTTGAGCCCCTGACCCTGGAAGATGTATTAAGCATCTATAAAAAAGAAAAACCACTGGGTGTGATTGCCCAGTTCGGCGGACAGACTCCATTAAACCTGGCTGCTGATCTGGAAAAGAACGGCGTCCGCATCCTTGGCACCTCTCCATCCGTCATTGACTTAGCCGAAGATCGGGATCTGTTCCGTGCCATGATGGAAAAGCTCGAGATTCCCATGCCCGAATCCGGTATGGCCACCACCGTGGAAGAAGCGTTGCAAATTGCCAATCAAATCAGTTATCCGGTCATGGTCCGCCCCTCTTATGTGCTGGGCGGCCGGGGAATGGAGGTCGTTTATGACGACGATAGCATGACTGGTTATATGCAGGCAGCTGTGGGGGTAACTCCCGATCGTCCGATTCTGATTGACCGCTTCTTAAATCACGCCATGGAATGCGAAGCCGACGCAATCAGCGATGGCACGCATGCCTTTGTCCCTGCCGTGATGGAGCATATCGAACTGGCCGGCGTCCACTCCGGTGACTCCGCCTGCATTATCCCCTCCCTTCACATTTCTCCGGAAAATGTGGAAACGATCAAAGAGTACACTCGAAAAATTGCTGAGGAAATGCATGTCCGGGGACTCATGAATATGCAGTATGCTATCGAAAACGGTAAGGTCTACGTGTTGGAGGCCAATCCCCGGGCATCCCGGACTGTACCACTGGTATCCAAGGTATGTAACATTCGCATGGTACCGCTGGCCACCGATATTATCACGGCAGAATTAACCGGCCGGCCGTCGCCGGTGCCTCGTCTGAAAGAACAGGAAATTCCTAACTATGGCGTCAAGGAGGCTGTATTCCCTTTCAATATGTTCCAGGAGGTCGACCCGGTATTGGGTCCGGAGATGCGTTCCACCGGAGAGGTCCTGGGATTGTCCCGTTCCTACGGCGAAGCATTTTACAAAGCTCAGGAAGCCACCCAGTCCCGCCTGCCGCTGGAAGGTACTGTGCTGATCTCAGTCAACCGCAAGGATAAGCCAGACGTTGTAGAGGTGGCCAGAATGTTTGCCGCAGACGGCTTTACTATACTGGCTACCGGCACTACTTATGATCTGATTCACGAAGCCGGTATCCCGGCCAAAAAAGTGAAAAAGCTTTATGAGGGCCGCCCCAATATTCTGGATATGATCACCAACGGAGATATTCAGCTGATTGTCAACTCCCCTTCCGGAAAGGAAAGCGTACATGACGACAGCTATCTGCGCAAGGCCGCCATTAAAGCCAAAGTACCTTATATGACTACCATTGCCGCCGCCCGGGCCACTGCCAGCGGTATCCATTACGTAAAAATGCATGGAAACGGAGAGGTAAAGTCTCTGCAGCAGCTTCATGGTGAAATTCATGATAAAGAATAAATAATTCTAAGAAATACGCCTTGGATAAAGAAGCGGGAACACGGCCGCCCCTTTATCCAAGGCTGAATATTCTAAAGGTCAAATTTAATAATATTAATTGCAGCAAACGGATTCACAAAAACTGCTTTCTCTCTCTGCCGTTTGCTATCTTCATCTCCTCGCGGTATTTTGCCACTGTTCTTCGGGAAATATCCATCCCTTGCTCCTGCAAAAGCTCTGACAGTTTATTGTCGCTATATGGTTTTTGTTTATCTTCGTTTTCGATTATTTCCGCCAAAGCCTGTTTGACCTGCAAAGAAGCCATTGCTTCCTGCCCCTGGCTGAAACCTTTCTGGAAAAAATAGTGCAGAGGGTAAATTCCCTGGCAGCATTGCAGATATTTATCCTTCAGCGCCCGGCTGACCGTAGATTCATGGCAGCCGATGCGTTCGGCTGCATCAGTCAGGCGAAACGGCTTTACTGATTTTTCTCCATAGACAAAGAAATCCTTCTGGACATCCACGATACATCGGGCAAGCGCCAGCAAAGTGGAACTTCTTCGCGAAATGCAATCCTGCAGTTCTTCTGCCTGACGAACCTTACTAAATAAATATTCTTTCACTTCCGGATCGCAGTCGGACTTCAACATTGCCAGGTATTCCTGATTGATGTGGAGCGTGGGGCAGGTATAGTCATTCAACAAGATTTCAAATCCATCCTGAAATTTTACTACAGTAATGTCCGGTATCACATAGCGCATCAGATCGCCATTGTCAAAGCCCTGAGCCGGCCTGGGATTCAGCTCCCGAATCCTTCCGGCTGCCTGGACAACATCCGCAAGAGATACCCGCAGCGACTTCGCTATGGCAGGAAGCTGGTTTTTCCCCAATAATTCCATGTATCCAGCAACGATCTCCCTTTCCAAATCACCGCAGTCCTTCCTTTTTTCCAGTTGTTTTAACAGGCATTCCTGCATGGAAGCCGCACACACGCCCGCCGGCTCCAAATCTCTCATCACGGCAATACATCTCTCAGCCATTTCCAGCGAAACATGATTGGCCTTTGCCACTTCAGATGCAGGGACCGTAAAATATCCTCTTGAATCCAGGCATTGAATGATATACTCAAAAACCTCCTGCTCCTTATCCGTGTACATTCCGCCAAGAAGCTGCAAATGCACAACGTCCTCGAGACGCTCATCAATCGGGCCGGCTACATTGTTCATACCTTTTTCGTTTTCTGCATCTTCATGATCATATTGATAGTAGGAACGGTTCTGCTCATCCAGGCTTGCCAGCCATTCCAGTTTTTTCAGACGCTCCTGATCCTTATCCTCCGGTATCCTCTCGTCAAAATCAAGTACCGGATTCTCTAACGTTACTTCTTTAATATAGTCTGCCAGTTCCTGCGTACTCATCTGCAAAATGCTGACGGACTGGATCATTTTCTGTGATACTATCTGCTTCTGGGTCTGCTCCAGCCGAAACGACATCCTGATTTCCTCCTTTTTGTATCCTATGTCTGTCCGGTATCTCTCTCAGCTTTCTGTCATTCTCCGTATAATCCGGTTCGCCTTCTCATAAACCTCTTCTGGTTCTGCCCCTATAAAATATTTTCCATCCTCATAGAGAATCTGCCCATTGACCATCGTCAGCTTTACATTCTGCTTGCAGCCGCTATAGACTAGATTTTTCACCGGATGGTTCAGCGGCTGCATATTCGGCTGCTGCAAATCTATCACGATCAGATCTGCCAGCTTTCCCACTGCCAGGCATCCGCAATCTGCCAGTCCCAAAGCCTTTGCACCTCCGGATACCGCCATCTGCAGCACCTGCTCTGCCGGCACTGCCGCAGCATCTTCCTCCCGAAGTTTCGCCAGCCCGGTCACCAAAAACATCTCCCGAAACATATCCAGACAATTGTTGCTGGCCGGCCCGTCCGTGCCGATTGCCAGATTGACTCCCGCCGCTATCATATCGGAAATCCGGGCGACTCCGCTCGCCAGCTTGGTATTCGACCCCGGATTCGTCACCGCCGACAATCCGCGCTCCCGAAAAATCCGAATGTCCTCATCTGTCATATAAACACAGTGGTATCCGCCGCCGCCATAACAAAACAATCCCAGCGAATCAAGATAGGCCGTAGGTGTCATTCCATGCCGCGAAATACACTCCTCTACCTCCCGCCGCGTCTCTGAATTATGTGTATACACTGGTGCCTGATATTTCTCTGCCAGCGCAGCCACTCCTTTCAAAAGCTCTTCCGAGGTAGTATACTCCGCATGGAATCCCAGATGATAACGGATTCGCTCATCATAATGATTAAACCTCTGATATTCTTCCTCCTGCTCCTTAAGCGATGACGTGAAATTATTCAGACTACTGACCAGCACTGTGCGAAACCCACAATCTACCGACGCCCTGGCAATCATCTCCGGCTGAAAATACATATCAAAATTAGCCGTAATCCCGCTGGACAGATATTCCAGAATCGCCAGCCGTGACAGCTCATAAATATCCTCCCCCGTCAGCTTCGCCTCCATCGGAAACACCTGCTGTTCCAACCACTCCTGTAAAGGCAGGTCATCCGCATAGGATCGCAGAAAGGTCATCGCCGAGTGCGTATGCGCATTGACAAATCCCGGCATCACCAGATTTCCCTTCAAATCAATCTCTCGCTCCCATTTAACCGTCTCTTGTCCGGATACATACATTTGCCTGCCATTACGTTTATCATTTTCCTCCACAGCCTCTTTTCCCGGCCCCACATACACAATCCGGTTTTTATCCACCCAGACCTCTCCCCGGCGGATCTCCATATCTCCATCCATCGCCAGCACCCGCGCATTATACAGCCGAACCCTCATATTTTCCTCCTTCTCCTGTTTATTTATCAAAGTCAAATGCTTCTCATTTTCTCATATCCATCTGTCATATCTCTGTGAATCCCACTCAAAAAGCAGCAGACCATTTCCCGCCTCTTCCCGCTCCTTTTTCCACAGCGTACCTGCTGAGAAAATGAACTGAATGACATTGGCTCAATCCCCAGGCTTCTTTTTCCTATCTCTTCCCTTTATCATAGATCTCTCCCAACGCCCGCGGCGCCCGGTTATATTTTGAGAAGAAGATCAGCAGCAACAGCGTCACGACATAAGGCAGTGTCATCACCAGATCCGAATAGCTGCTTGGCATTTTAAGCTTTTGTACCAGATAATACCCGCCCGATCGTGCAAACCCAAACAACAGGCATGAACCAAAAGTCGGTAAAATTGTCCAGTTCCCGAATATCAGAGCCGCAATCGCCAGATATCCATACCCTACATAAATACTGGAAGAAAAATTAGCCGAGATCGAATAAGCAAAACAAATTCCTGCCAGCCCGGACAGCCCTCCTGAGACCATCACTGCCACCAGCCGTACTTTCCCCACATCCACACCTGCCGCATCCACCGCATGCGGATTATCCCCGCAGGCACGCAGGTTCATACCATAGCGCGTCTTGGCCATTACATACCAGGCCACCAGTGCTACTGCCAAAATGATCAGTTCAAAGGGATATAAGTCCTTAAACACAGCTCCTAATATTGGAATCTGCGATAATACCGGCACTGTGATCCGCACCGACACTCCTAACACAAATTTGTCTGAAGCCGCCCCAAACACACTTCGGTTTATATATTTTGTCAGAAACGCCGTCAGAGCCATCGCCAAAATATTGATCACCACGCCGCTAATCACCTGATTCGCCTTAAAACGGATACAGAGCAACGCATGCAAAAGTGAGTAAAGCATTCCTCCTGCAATTGCAAAGACCATCGCGATATAAAAGGGCGCCTGTGACTGATCGGCAAAGCTTCCCGCAGCCAGTACAGCGGCCAGCGCTCCTGCAAAGGCCCCGACTCCCTGCAGTCCCTCCAGCGCTAGGTTCGTAATTCCGCTCTTTTCGCTGTAGATCCCTCCGATAGCCATGATAAACAGAGGCAGCGAAAATGAAAGCCCGTCAATAATAATCCGTTCCATCAGCCCTTCCTCCCTTCTTCTTCCTCCTTAAGCTCATCCTGGAAGCATTTCACCTTATAGCGAATAAATACCCCGCAAGCAGAAAACAGCAGAATGAGCCCTGTAATCACCGAGGATATCTCGGACTCCAGTCCCGATGAAGAATTCATATATGTACTCCCCTTACTGATAATCGTCACCAGAAATGAGGAAAAGATAATCCCAATCGGATTGCTATTGGCCAACAGAGAAACTGCAATCGCATCAAACCCTGTGCTCGCCAACACCCGCGGCTGAATCGATCCGAAATACCCCAGATAATAAGTCACTCCTGCCAGCCCGGACAGCGCTCCCGAAAATATCATCGAGGCGACTACATTCCGACCGACATGGATCCCGGCATAGCGGGCCGCATTGCGGCTGGTACCCACACATTTGATCTCATAGCCAAATACTGTCCGGTCTAAAATAAATTTGACCAGTACCGCTGCCAGAATAGCCAGCACAATTCCCAACGGGATATCCATTTTTAGATTTCCTACCGGCGTATCCATGAACGTCAGCCTGGCCGCCTTAGAAACCGCATTCGACTGCCGTGACACCGGATTCACATAATAGGTGTTGATAAAAAAGCTGATCACATACTGCGCGATGTAATTGAGCATGATGGAGGAAACCACCTCATTGATATTAAACTGGTGCTTTAGCCAACCAATTAGACCACCCATCGCCGCTCCCGCCAGCATACCTACAATCAACACCAAAGGCTTAGCCACTGGCGCTGCCAGCGAACTGTAGCCCACAGTCAGCGTAGTGAGAAATCCGGCTGCCAGCATCTGTCCTGATACCCCGATATTAAACAATCCCGCACGCAGTGCCACCGCCACTGCCAGCGATGCGAAAAGCATCGGTGTCCAGGCATTCATAAAGCTGGTGAAATCCGTCAGCATACTTTTAAAGCCGGCATAGGACGGTTTGGGAAGCAATCCGGAGCCCTGCAGCAGATTTTGATATGCTGTTAACGGATTTTTTCCCAAAAACAAAATCACCACAGCTCCTGCCAACAGACTTAAGACAATCGCAAACAAGGGAATCGCCACCGGCTGGCGTCTCTCGTTTCCCAAAAGCCGAACCATGCTTCGCTTAAATATGTGGCTATTTCCTTTCATCCGACTTCACCCCCATCATAAATTCTCCCACCTCGTTCGCCGTCAGCAATCTCGCTTCGGCAATCTTTTGGATCTGCCCATTATAAATGACTCCGATGGTATCTGCACAGTCCATGATCTCATCCAGTTCCAGAGAAATCAGCAAAATCGCCTTCCCTGCGTCCCGCTCCGCTATCATCTGACGATGAATATTCTCAATCGCACCGATATCCAGGCCCCGCGTCGGCTGCACAAAAATCATCAGCGGTGATTTCAACTCAATCTCCCGTCCAATAATTGCCTTCTGCTGGTTGCCGCCGCTCATGGAACGCACCACAGTCCGCACCCCCTGGCCACTCCGGATATCATATCGCTCAATCAGCTCCTCCCCATAACGGTTGAATGCCGCCTGGTTCAAAATCCCTTTCCGGGAAAACGGTTCCCGGAAATAGTCCTTCAAAGCCAGATTCTCTCCCAGAGTAAAGTCCAGCACCAGGCCATACGCCTGCCGATCCTCCGGAATGTAAGAAATCCCCTCCAGCGTTCGCCTTCGGATGGTATCACTGGTAATATCCCTGCCATTGAGTACAATGCTGCCTCCAGCCGCTTTTTCCAGACCCGCTATGGCATCCGCGATCTCCACCTGCCCATTCCCTGACACTCCCGCTATGGCAAAGATCTCACCGCCGCGTACGGAAAAAGAAACATTTTTAACTACCTCAAAACCATCTTCATTCGTAACCGTCAGGTTTTTCACTTCCAGCACGGTCTCCCGGTACTCCGGTTCCTTTTTCTCCACGGAAAAGGACACTTCCCGGCCTACCATCAGATTGGCCATCGTCCTGGTGGAAGTTGATGCTACATCCAGCACATCCACCAGACGTCCCCGGTTCAAAATCCCGCAGCGATCTGCCACCTTCTTGATCTCCTCCAGCTTGTGAGTAATCAGAATGATGGTCTTGCCATTATCCCGCAGACCACGGATAATGTCCAGCAAAAATTCAATCTCCTGCGGCGTCAGTACTGCTGTCGGCTCATCAAAAATCAGGATTTCTGCCTCTCGATACAGCATTTTCAATATCTCCACCCGTTGCCGCACCGATACGTTAAGCTTTTCGATTACATCAGTAGGATTGACCTCCAACCCATATTTTTTTGACAGCTCCGCCACCTTCTGATCCGCTTTACGGATATCCACCCAGGGCAATATGCCAAAAAGACGATCTCTGTCTTTCAGGCCCAGGATAATATTTTCCGTGATCGTATAATTTTCTACCAGCTTAAAATGCTGATGTACCATGCCGATATTCAGCCGGGTGGCATAGCTCGGTGACGTGATCCGCTCCTTTTTCCCCCGGATAAAAATCTCACCCTCATCCGGCTCATACATCCCAAACAGCATACTCATCAGTGTGGATTTGCCCGCCCCGTTTTCCCCCAGCAACGCAAAAATCTCACCCTTTTTGATCTGCAACGTCACATCGTCATTTGCCACAATGCCGGGAAAACGTTTCGTGATATGCTTCATCTCGATTATCGGGCAAAGTTCGTTCTCCTCCCGTTCTTCTGAACCTCTGGTACTATTTTCCGACATGCCATTCCTCCTTCTTATGTCTCCTTTTGAATTAGAATCCCCTGTTAAAACAGAAAACCGGCTTATAGGTATCTGCTTTCAAAACCTACAAGCCGGTCTTCTGGAGCTCATCGGATGACGATCGCCATTATTTCAATCCTGGAAAATCATCTGGCTGGATCTCATTGAAATTAGCTGCCGGGACGATCGTTCCGTCCTTGACCAGTACATATGCCTCATCCAGCTTTTCAATGGTTTCTGCAGAAAGCTGATTACGGCCCTCCGCCTTTACATATCCGGTAGAATCCGTATCGGCGCCCAGCAAAACATTACCGCCGGCAAAACTACCATCAGCAATCGCATTCAGTTGTTTCTCCACATTCATGCCCATCACCTTCAAACCGGAAGTCAGGATGATATTTTCTGAGCCATTTGCACCATCATCATACTGATCGACGTCACAGCCGATTACCTTCACGCCCGCCGCTTCCTTAGCTGCAGTAAACACGCCATTACCGGAACCGCCCGCCGCTACAAAGATAATATCACAGCCCTCATCAATCAGTGCCTTGCCTACCACTTTGCCAGTTGCCTCATCAGCAAAGCTGCCTACATAGTTGCCTCCTACATTGGTGTTGGTCACATCCGTACCCGCATAAGAAGCGATCTCCACCACCTCTGCCGAAGCGCCTAATTTGGCGTTCGCATAATTTACACCGGACTCAAAGCCATATTGATAATTTACATTGGATGGATACGCAATTCCGTTGACCACCGCCACCTTGCCGCTCTTGGTCTCCAGGGCCGCCGCCATACCGGCAAAAAAGCCGCTCTCCTGCTCCTTAAACTGCATGGCATAGACATTGTCACAGGAAACCTCAGTCCCTTCGGCATCACTGGGATAAGAATCTACCAGCAAAAACTTCACATCAGGGTTGTCATTGGCAATTGCCCCGATCGCCGCAAACTGGAATCCGCAACACACAATCACATCATAATCAGCCACGATATCCTGTACCGCCTGTACCGCAGCAGCCGTATCGCCGGTCTCCTCACGCACTGGTGTCACCGTTGCGTCGGGATGGGATTCGATAAAGGCCAGAATTCCGTTGTAATTATCTTCGTTAAAAGAGCCGTCATCCACACCGGAAGGGCTGCTGACGATAGCAATTTTCAAAGCATCATTTGCCGTCTCGCCGCCTGACGCCTCCTCTGCCGGAGTCTCGCCCGATTCCTCCGGCTTTTCCTGTGCCTCGGTCTTTGCCGCCGCCGTAGTCGCCGGAGCCTCCTGAGAAGAACCGCCACAGCCCGCCAGCAGGGAGCCTGCCATAGCCATAGCCATAATCATGCATAGCATTTTTTTCATAATCCTGTTATCTCCTTTTCTGGTATAATGATTACTCTTTATTTGTACTACGAATTCCGACAAAATACAAGGATTTTTTAATCCCTGCATGAAATCTCCGCTGCCGGGATAAAATTGCTTTTCTCATCCTGGCAACTATCCAAAGCTTGCCAGGCTTTCTGTATAAGGCGGGTAACAAATCCCTCTTTCTGTTATGATAGCAGTGATCAGCGTGTGATCGGTCACATCAAAAGCCGGATTATAACATTTTACCTCTTCGGGTGCCATCGGATGCTGATAGAATTTCTTCTTGATTTCATCCGGACTTCGCAGTTCAATCTCGATATCTTCACCGGTCTTACGGCTCAAATCAATGGTGGAGCTAGGGCCAAGTACATAGAAGGGAATCCTGTAATGCCTGGCCAGAATCGCCACCCCACTGGTGCCGATTTTATTTGCCGTATCACCGTTGGCGGCCACCCGGTCACAGCCCACTAAGCATGCCTGCACCCAGCCGTTTTTCATCACCAGGCTAGCCATATTATCGCAGATCAGCGTCACATCAACGCCCGCCTTCTGCAGCTCATAGGATGTCAGGCGCGCCCCCTGCAAAAGCGGCCGGGTCTCATCAGCAAACACATGGAACTCCATCCCCCGCTCCTTTCCCAAAAGCAGCGGACCAAGTGCCGTCCCATATTGGGAAGTGGCCAGCGGACCGGCATTACAGTGGGTGAGAATCCCGTCGCCGTCTTTGAGCAGTGAAAGCCCATATTCGGAAATCGCATGGCACATTTCCTGATCCTCGTGCTGAATTGCCATACATTCCCTCTCCAGCAGCTCCAGAATCCTGGCAACTTCCAACTCCCTGTGTTCAATAACCACACGCTCCATACGGTTTAATGCCCAGCTTAAGTTGACCGCCGTCGGCCGTGCAGAATCCAGATATCTCCGATATTCGCAAAACCGCCGGTAAAAATCATCATAATTCCTCGCCTCTATCGTGCGTGCCAGGATGTAAATACCAAAGCCGGCGCAGATACCGATAGCCGGCGCCCCTCTTACCTTTAATTCAAAAATTGCATCATAGAGATCCTCCGGCGTCCGCAATGTCAGATATTCCGTCTTGGCTGGCAACTGTGTTTGATCCAAAATCCTCACCGAAGCTTTGTCTTCCCCCAGCTTTACATTGTCTATGTGGGTAACCTGCTTTAATTCATTCATGTTAACGCTCCTCCTGATTAAAAGCTTTGCATTAAGCTTCTATTGCCTTCCTCCTCCAACACAAATCCTGCCTTAAATGCTTCTGAAGCAAACGCGTTCTCCCAATCCTTCAATTCATAAAATTCCGCTGCCGGCAGCTTCACCAACCGCTTCTCCAACAGTCGCAGAGCCGGCAAAAAAGGACCGCAGCGGCTGCCTTTAATCGTAATTTCATTCACCACAAACTGGCTCATATCCACTTCCACAGTCCCGGCATACGTGCTTTTCAAAACGATTATTCCTTGTCTGCGTACCAATCCGGATGCCAGCTTTAGTCCGGAAGGGGAACCGGACGCTTCCACTACCACCTCAAAAGCTTCTTGCTCCTGGCTTGTTTGTCCCTGGCTGATTTGCTCCGAATTGGTACTTTCCAAATCCTTTCTGCCGTTTGTCTGAGCTTGAAAACGATCGCCGTACATCTGTTTTAGCAACCGGGTCTTGCCAAAATCAGCAAATCGCGCCAGCTTATCTGGATGCTTGCCAATGATCGTTAATTCTGCTCCCTCAAGATGCAGCACGGAAGCTATTAGGTATGCCAGCCGCCCGTCACCGATAATTGCAACAGCCATATCCGGAAAAATGTGCACTTGTTGCGGAATCTCCAGAGCAGCAGCCAGCGGCTCCGTCAGAAGCGCTTGCTTGAGCGGCAAGCCATCAGGAACCTCATGAAGCAGATGTGTGGCCAGCGTCATATACTCTGCAAAACAGCCATCCTTCCCGTCCATACCGATCACCTTCCGCTCTGGGCAATGCTTCTCCCGGCCGGTGCGACAATAGATGCAGTGGCCGCAGCCGGCGTTTAACTCACCAACTACCCGTCTGCCAATCCAATATGGATCGGAAGACATCTCCACAATCCCCACGAATTCATGTCCCATGACTCCCCGAAAATTAGGGCGATAACCCTTTAATATCTCCCGATCCGTATTGCAGATCCCTGTATAGAGAATACGGATCAGGCTCTCGTTTTCCGCAGGCACCGGCATCGGCAGATCCTCCCGGTACGTGGCTCTCCCTTCCTGAAAATAAATGCCTTTCATTGCTCTCTCCTCCTCAACAAAAAGCAGCTGACCATTTTCGGCCTTTTCCCGCTCCTTTTTCTATGGCGTACCTTCTGAGAAAATTAGCTTAATGACATTGTACCCTTATCTTTTGCTTACTCTTCATAACCAGGAATCACCACTGGCTTCCCACTTGTTATTGCCATGTGATAAATCCTCGCGGTATCTTCCACATAGACACTGTTGATATAGGCAGACTCAATACTCTCACCTACCGCCACAACACCATGGTTCGCCATCAGACAGGCGTTCTTTCGCTGCAGAATCTCCACAGCATTCAAGCCTACCTGCGCACTCCCCTGCTCTGCATATGCACTGACCTCCAGCTTTCCTTTTAAAAAAGGGATCATTTCTATCAGTACTACCGGGATCTCCTGATGATTCACCGCAAAACTGGTAGCATAAGGCGAATGTGTATGGACTATGGCCCGGACATGAGGCAGACTTTTATATATCTTTGCATGCATCCGCCATTCCGAAGAAGGCCGGTGGCAGCCTTCAATCACATTTCCCTCCAAATCCGTCACCACGATATCTTTCTCTTCCATAATTTCATAATCATAAGAGCTGGGAGTAATAATCATATACTCCTTCTCCGGAATAAAAACACTCATGTTTCCGCTGGTTCCCGCCATCAGCTTCTCGCGATATGCCTTTTTCGCTGTTTTCAGAACCGCCTGTTTCCATTCCGACCATGTTTCCATTCTGCTTCCCCCTGTTCTGCTGCTTTCGGTTTCCGTTTACTCTTGAAGCTTCTGTTCATAAATTACTGTTTTTAATACTTTTTATTCTTTTACTCTTTAATGTCTCTGCTCTCTATTCCCAAAAGTTTCACAAAATCTGGCCGAAAATGATGGCCTTTCTCGTCCTGCATACAAATGGGAAATATCTCCCAACCGCAGCCCCCGGAAACAGGCAATCCCCTGTTCCCGTTCCTCACTCACCACTTCCGTCACCGAAGTTGGCGCCAGCGCCAAAGTGTGCCATAAAGCGAAAGGAGAAACATTCCACAAATGAGACAACAGCACGCAAGTTATCCCAAAATGGCAGAAAAAAGTAATCGTCTGCGTATTTTCCGTCACCACGCGATAATGAAGCCCCTCCCGTACATATCCATAACATTCCAAAAGCCTGTCCAATCCTGTCACTGCCTTATCATAAGTCCACGTCAAATCACTGCACCGTGCCGCCTCCGACTCCCGCCAGAGCTTCCGATCCAGATATTCGGAATGTCCGGTCAGATAGCTCGGCAGCATGTCCCAGGCTATACGCATACTGTAACGTTCTCCCTCCATCCGGGTATCATTATATGCTCTCTTAAGCTCCTCCGATTGATTGAGATCTACCTTAGCAGGAAATTCTCTCAGCCAATCCAGAACTTCCGCCCTCTTCCCCAGTTTCTTAAGGCTGTAAGCTGCCGTCGCCTGCGCCCTTCCCAAAGGCGACTGATAGCAGTCTCCCAATTCCAGCTCCTCCGCCATCTCTGCCAGAAGCGCTGCTTCCCTGTGTCCTTTTTCCGTCAATGTATCATTTACATAGTCTGGATCCCCATGCCGGATAAACAAAATTCTCATATCTGTATCCTCTCTGCCAGTACCTGCAAGAATCCTGCTGGCGCCTTTCTCTCCTGCTTTACCCGAATTTAAAACTCTCGTAATATCAGCTCGGTAATTCCCTGATTCGTCCCCATCTCCAGGCGCTTCACTTTCGGCTCCCGCTCATAACCGAACTCTTCCCGAATCATACCGCGAATTCTTGTCCCGCCATGAAATCCATGGATCACACGAATCCGATACACTGCATTTCCTGCTGCATGCACCTGTCTCAGGATTGCCTCACATGCCTGCTCTCCGTTCATGCCATGAACATCCATTTCAATAATCCCGCCTGTCAACTCTCTTCCTCCCTGACCTTGACACAGTAATCTTTTGTTCTACAGCTCTGCCTTATAAATCTCCCATTTTTCCACCGGGATACTCATAGCTGACATAGCCTGCTCTGCAGTCCACGTCATGTTCGTCATCAAATTTTTGATTGTTTCTAAATAAAGTCTTTTGTTTTCCTTCTTTAATCCCCTCTTTAATCCCCTCTTTTATTCCCTCTTTTATTCCCTCTTTCCTTCCTTCTTGTTTTCCCGCCTGTATTCCCTCTTGCCAGCCCTCCTGCCTGGCCTTTTCCTTGGCTTCTGTAATTTCTTCTTTCAGCAAATCCCTCAACGCATCACACATTCCAGACTCCCTCCTTATCTCATCATACAGACCCCTGTTTGCTGCAATACTCACCTGCAAAACTGCCTCAATATTATTTCTGTCTCCTGGTTCTTTCCATTCCGCTGCTTCTCTTATAAACGCTTTGGCATCTCTTTTTTGTACATCCGGGGAAAGCAATCGCAAGCTTTTATGCTTTTCTCCCTCCAGATCATTTGTCACTATAATCTGTGTTTCAAATGGAATGGGACCGCTAATGTAATAAATCCCGGGAAACCGCTCTTCTATGATAAAATCTTCCTCTTTCAGTGATCGAAACAACTCTCTCGGATACCGGTTCCGAAAAACAGACACCGTCAGCTCTTTTGCTGGTATCTGATTTACCGTGTCTCCTAATCCTTTATACAAACACGCATATCCTACGGTTTTGTAATAATCATCTATAGACAAGCTGTCTCCTGGACTCTTATACTCAATGATATTATACTTTTTAAAAATATGTCCGATTTCGTTTTCTACCAATACCTTTGACTTCTTGCGGATAATCAGCAAATCCATTCTGAACGGTTGTTTGCCTAATTGATATTCTCTCTGAAATTCAAACATCCCCTTATTTGAGATCAATTCTATCTCTATCGCTCCATAAAACCCAGGATGCCAGAAAATTTCAATATTTTTCTGGTTATTTCCCATCCATCTCCTCCTGCTTTTCTTTTTGTTTGGTGAATGTAAAAGCAGGATTTCAAGATAGAAAGATAAGAACCTTCAAAGACACAGCTTAGCTGCACAACCGGTCTTCACCCCGGACGGGCCTGACCGCAGAAATCATTGCTTTGAATGTATTATATCATGAGAAAGTGGGAGGGGCAAGGAATTTTTATTGCTAGGAAAATTGTTAAGAAAACAACAGTCATATCCACAATGTCATTAAGCTAATTTTCTCAGAAGGTACGCCATGGAAAAAGGAGCGGGAAGCGGCGGGAAAGGGTCTGCTGATTTTTCCGGTTTCGGGATCAAGAATTCCTAAAATCACTGATTTTTGCGAGAA
>CAJUPI010000063.1 GCA_910588125.1 uncultured Lachnospiraceae bacterium | reverse complement strand
TGATAGGGGTAGTCTGCGCTTTTTTGGCTACCCGGAAGGTATTGTTTCAAAGTAATAAAGCGCTCTTTTCATCTTCCTTCAAACATCCCTCTTTCGATACATATTGCCACTGATCTACCAGAGTATAAGGGCGAATGATCCTGTCGTATTCATAGGAAAAGTCATTCTGATAGCATACCTTATCAGCATAGGATAAAATATAAGGAATCCAAGCAGAGTCATCGCTCATGATCAAAGGATATATCCTGTCTTTTATTAATGAAGACTTATACAATTTATTCCAGACCACTATTGTATGCCCCCAGCCTTCGGCATTCAACATGCGTAGAAAAGCATCTCCAGGTATCGCTGTATCCTCCTCCAGCTGATATTGCAAATATACTTCATATCCCTTTCCCGTGATCCAATATACAGAGGTCATAGCGATATCACAATCGTTTTTTACCGCAGAACCATATAGACTTTCTGCCATGCCAGGCCGAATCATGTCATCGTTATCCATAAATCCTATATATTCGCCCTTTGCACGCTTTATCCCTGTATTTCTTGCCGCCGCGACACCGCCGTTCTCCTGATGTATAGCCACCACGTTATCATATCTCCCGACATACCAATCAATGATCTCCGGTGTACTGTCCTTACTTCCGTCATCCACAACAACTATCTCAACATCCGGCAGCGACTGCGCCAGCGCCGTATCAATACATCTGGCAATGTAATCCTCCGCGTTATAAGCCGGTATCACCATACTGACTTTCGGACTGCCAAAACTCCTCTCCCGCAGACAAGCCAGTTCAGATTCCGCAAGAACCAGCTTACCCCTTAATGTCTCCACATACGCTTTTACAATAATCCCATTTTCCCCTTTCCTACCTTTCAGCAAAAGATAATGCTGCCGCAAATCCCGGATATTTCTCAATAAGTTTCCTGCCCCATCATAAATCAGGAATCCGTCCGCTTCCCCGTGAAAGTCCTAGGAAAAAGCCAGATTCCCTCCATATGACTCATTCAACGCCACATAATCGAACCTGCATTCCCCAGCCTCGTATACTCCCTCTGGCACAGGCACCCTGCCCGCATCTTTCCTGCAAAACGCCTGCATCGTCTCGATCAGACACCGCTTTGTAAAATACCCATTCCGCAAGGCGGGAGCAAACTGTTCCACCGCTTTCACATATTCTCGGTATTCCTCTTCCGTCATCCGCTCGATTACCTCAACTGCTTCCTCCAGTGAGTTTACTACCACTCCCAGATGATTGGCCTCAACCAGCGTCTGGTGTGAACACCCGGCCGGCACAATAACAGGCAGTCCCGCCGCCAGATATCGTGCAAAACAAAAGGAATTACTCCGCTCCATATACCGCCGGAAATCCTCGTCCCTGTACCAGACCAACCCAAAGCCGCTCCCCCGGTTCAATTCTGAAAGAAGCCGATATGGCTCTCTTTCCCTCAGGTTCCGTACATTCCCACGATCTACAGAGATATTGTACAGGTTCAGCGGCACGGAGTAATTCCAATCATCCATTCCAGCAAATCTCTCGCCATCTGCAAAGCAGATTTCCTTTTTCCACACCGGCGTGCCCACAAGAGGCCAGCCTACCGTACAATCCCACATCTCCTGCACCACAAACTTCATGTTTTCGCGGATTCCGTTCTCCATCAACCACTGCTGCATGGCGTATGTGGGAACAATCAGCACCTCCGTCTGATTGTACAGTCCTACTGTCTCCCCCAGCGTTGACCGCCTGTCTTCGTATACCAATGCCTCCGGTTCATGAATAAAAACCGCCACCCGCCCGCCATAAGCTTTAAGTCGGTCTACCAGTTCCCTCTCAAATCTTATACCATTTCCAGTCGGAAACTGACAGATTACAAGATCGCCCCAGTTGATTCCCGCAATAATCCCATCCAGCCTGCTGCTAAGGCTTTCCTCACTTTCCCCATCCGCTCCATAGCGGTAGATCCCCATCTCCTGACAGCCAAGCTGGCGGGCTATCTCTGCAACTATATGCTGCATATAGTGAGATTTATCCTCCAGCGACCATCCGTTGATCCGCGTAATATATGTTTTCATTCTAATCCCGTGACCTCTCTTTTCATATTTAACAGGTAGTTGCGGAAAGTCTAACCATATCCATCACAGATCATTCTTTCCTTAAATCACCTCATATATTTCTCTCACAAAGCCAAGCCAGACAGAACCTTTTTTATCTTAAACAATTTCAATACGAATCAGCCACCATCTCAACCATTTCTCTCCCATAGTCATCATCATCCTGTAATTCAATAAACTCATCAAAATTAAATTCCGCTGTATGCTTATTGCTAAGCTTAGTTTTTTGGGTAACTCCCATCTGATACCACTCATATTCAGAATCAATATGTCCGATATCCACTGCCCAATAACCCTCAAAGGCCAGATCACAGGCTAACACTTTCGCCGTAGGACCCAACATAAGCAGAATTAATTTATTTTTCCCATGCCGCCGGACGGCATCCAGAATTGCTTCATATTTACTGTACGCATTGCGGGAGGGGCAGATAATCCGCTTAATCGATGCCGCCCGCTGAAACAAATCGTTTCCTACGCCGGAGCGTGAGTAAACCCCTTCCACAATCAGTATATCTTTGTCTGCAAAAAAATCTTTCAAATTCTGAAAGTGTATTCCAGATACGGATTTGTCTTTCAGATCCATATAGGGCCGTGAAATAAAAGCGCTGCCATATCGTTTTTCACTTAAGAGAACCTCTCTATAAAAATCTCGATATCTCTCCAAGTGGCCACCCCAGAAAGAACTACATTCGGCGGTATAGCGCTCTCTCTTCTCAAAGACATCCGGCACACACACCAACAATTTCTCATTGTCCGGCATGGTAATAATTTTTTTCAGTCGTTGCGCTAACTCTTCATCGTAATCCTGAAAAGGAATGGACTGCCCGGTCATCAGACCGACTTCTCCATCTCCAAAACGGGCAACTGAGATGCATTTATCCTGTACATATGCCAGGGTTTCCTGCATATTCATAACATTCACCGTTTTTGTAGCAGACAATTTCTCCTGGCAGGCTGTTTTAACCCCCCCGTTTCCCTTTAAACAAACTCCTTCAGGAATATCCTCCCGCAACAATGTCTGTATCGCGTCTATCAGAAACTTTTTCGTAAAGTATCCGTTGCGAATTAAGGGGGCAAAGTTTCCCACATGCCGCACATATTCCTGATATTCCGCTTCCCCCATATTTTTGACTCGCTCCACCGCCTCCTCTAAGCTGTCAACCGCAAATCCCAAATGATTCCCCTCAATCAAATACTGATTGGAAATCCCCCTTGGGACAATGACCGGAATCCCCGCCGCCAAATAGGCGCTGAGCTTAATCGTATTATTATATTTCATATACTCATGCCAGTATTCGCTCCCATACCATACCAGCCCGAATCCGCCTTTTGACAATTCCAGCAGCAGGGCGGCACGTTCCATCCAGCCCATTACCTGGACATTTTCTCCCGTGCATTGTTCTGATGTATATAACTTCAGCGGCACATCAAAATTCCATTGCTGCGGGAACAAAAACTTAGACGGACTCCCCGCAAAATGAATTTCTTTTTGAAACTTCGGTTCCTGCGAAAAACGAAGCTCCGTAGTATAGTCCCAAATTTCTTGCACCACAAACTTCATATTCTCTCGGATCCCGTTATCCCGCAGACAATCTATCATGGCATAAGAAGGAACTACTAAGACTTCTGCCAAATTAAGAAGCGTAATCATATAGCCTAGCATAAACCGGCTACTTTCAAACATAAGGGCTTCGATATCATGTACCACAATAACGACTCTTCCCCCATACACTTGTATCCGATTTAACAGACATTCCTCAAATCCAAGAACATTCCATGTCGGATACTGAAAAAAAACTAAATCTCTATAATTGATGCCGGCAATAATGCCATCGCATCGGGAACTCAGGCATTCCTCGTTTTCTCCGCTGGAATCATAGCGATAAATCCCCATAGTTCTGAAGCCCATCTGATGAGCAATGTTCAAAACCATATTCTGAGACTCTGCAGCCGCTCCCCCTATGCCATTGATACATGTAATAAATGCTTCCATTATCTCCCCCTTTTCCCCGGAATCCCGGCTGCAACTGTCTTCCTCCCAAATTGCTCTAAATCCGCTCCTCTCTGGCTAACTAAGAAGCAGTTCCTTCCACTTTTCTTCCACCTCACGGAACAAAAACTTCCCGGCAAGCCTGTAAGAGTGTTGGGAAAACTCGTCCAGCCGTTTCCTATCCCGAAAAATTTCCACGATTTTTTCCGCCATGTCTTTAACCCGCTGGTCTTCACCCTCTACACTCTTCAGGTCAAGAGCAATTAGATAACCGTTCTTTCCAGGGTGAATAAACAGATGGTTCCCATACTTCGCGTCCCATCCTATCATCGCCAATCCCGAACTGATTGCCTCCAGCATAGCAAGGCCAAAGGTCTCATGAAACGATGCTGTAAGTAATACCTCATAATTTTTATAAATCTCCGTCACATTCTGATATCCGGCAAAGCGAATATACCGTTGCGCGCTGTTTTCTTCCACGATCTTACATAATTCCTGTTCATATTCTCCGCTTCCATAAATATCAAGAGAAATCTCCGGATTCCTCTCATGAGCCAAAACAACGCTTCGGATGATCTCTTGAATTCTTCTGGAACGAGCCAGGCGCGATACTGCAATCAAGGAATAGGGCTTTCGTACCGTTTCCGGATAACGCAGACCTTGAATTCCTCCCGCTGGTATTACGGCAATCTCGGGAACCCGCTGCCCATATTCTGTCAGTTTTTCCTGAAGTTCTTTTTTCTGTTCCTCCGTAGATACCACGATAGTATCAATAAATTTTGCATTTCTAAACGGATAATAGTACTCTTCATTCAAATACAGCAGATGTGCCGGTCCTTCGTTTTCCTCAAAGTAGTGTCCTGTGTGAAAAACAGCGATAAAGCGCGCCTTATTGCCAAACTGAAAAAGCGGTTGCACATACTCCCATTGTGAAAATCGATCTATGATAACAGTATCTTTTTCCGTCAGCTTCAGCCGCTTGATAAATTCTGCCATAAATTCTGACTTCGTACAGCATCTTCCGTCAGGTAGCAGATATCGTTCTTTTCCGTTATCGTAAATCATATCAAAGCAGACAGTGCCGTCTCTATTAAAATATGTACGCCTTACTAATTTCGCATACTCACATCCGTTGGTTGCAGCGATCATGTAATAATCCCCATACAACAACTCATCTGTATAAAACTCACCCCGAATCAGTTTTGCCTGTTTATAATATTTGATATAACGGATACATTTCTTGTGCTTGTCCAATGAGATAAAAGCAACTCTTTCCCCATTTTTCTGTAATTCCTTTCCATCGCTTGTTTCCTTGATCTCCGTATATTGCATACTTTCTTTTAATTCACACAATTTAGTATTTATTTCCACAGTCGCTTCCATAGAACAGTTATCCGTAAAAAACTGATGAGCGCTAAGCATCTCTTTCTCAGGAATGCCTAACCTTTCATAATACTCCATGTCTTCTACCGAGGGAATTTCCGTAAAAATATATCTGACCGGATCTCCAATATGATCCAGTATCTGCGCCCGATAGCCCTGAGCATTGTCCACTCCGCATGGGAAATATCCAACCAATAAATTGAATACATAAATTGCCATCTTTTAGTTCTCCTCTGAATCCAAAACTCTTTCCAGCCTCTCCCAGGCAGAGTATCTTCTCGCCTGTTGCTTTTCTAACAGGCTTAGCATTTCCTCCGAGTGACATGACAATTCTTTCACCAGTTTTATCATTCCCTCATAATCCTGTCCTGGAAGAACACATTCTTTCGCCACCAGATCCTTTCGGTGCAGAGTATCCTCAAACCCCAGAATCAACAGGTTCCTCCAGCTTGCCTGATTAATCGCATCATGTATTTCCCAATGAAAATTGATATCAAGATAAAAACTGCATTTCCGCCATAGGTTTTCCAAATCGTCCTTTCCAATCTGGGGATATACTTTTACATTCGTGTACCTCTGCAGGTTGAATAGCTTATCTGAAACCTGAGTATTTGCGGCAATATGAAAACGGATTTCGGGCAATTCCCGAATCAGGTCTTCTATTCCCGGGATTTTGTCTGAGGCTGTCAGGATCAATGCTTCTCCGCTCTCACAGTTGGCCGGATACTCTACAGGTATCTCATAATATACATATCCGTTCTCTCCTCCCCCTGCCGGGTAGCGATCCAACCATTCTTTCTTCCGAAAAACCAGACATTTCCAAAACCTGTTACCTCCGGTTATCCGATTCAAAAGGGAAAGATCCTCTTCTTCCTCTATCCATAAAACACGGTCTCCACTACAGCCCGCCTCTTCCAAAAAGAATTCCAAAAAGGCTTGATAAGAAAGGAAGAAAGCCCTTATCTTCCCCTCCTGCAGCAATGTAATCACATCGTTTTGGGGCTGTTCTACGATCACCTCCTGCCGATTATCCGAATAGTAGACCTTTGACTCCACTTCCCTGTCTTTTCCCACAAATTCACTGGCATACATCAAGCCATACTTATTGTAGCAATCAATTCGATAGACCCAGCCGTCTTTCGTCTGCCATTCTACCCGCTGCACGATTCCTTTAGCCACTGGCTCCGTACATACCACAGATCCCCGTTTTCTTCCCATATCCCAGATATCACCCTTGGGACGAATCTCCCAAAATTCCGGCAATTCTAAAAAATTATAATGTACTTTCCTCTCCGCATGTTTCTCACGGTTCTGTTGCAAAATATAATATTCATACGGCGATATTACTCTTTCCGGTAAAAATCCGTCATCTTCCAACACCACATTCCGGCATTCGACCCCGGCTTTCTCCAAAGCTTCCTGGAATTTACGTCCCTCCTCACTATATCGCCTTGTAAATAGTATTATTTTCCCCATACTTGTCAGTATTCTTCCTCCAAAAGCTTCCGGTAGTCCTCCGAAAACTCCACCAGCGCCGCTGCCCTCTGCTTCTGCAGACGTTCTGCCAGAACCGGTACTTTTTCGATGGTCTCTCTGATATCCCGGATCATCCTGTCCGCCTCTCCGGCTGGGTAAATCTGCCTGTCGCTGATATAATCCCGATTATGAATCGTCTCCTGAAAAGCAAATATCAATTGATTATTTAAGAACGCCCTGCGCACTGCAGAAACAATCTCCCCCTCATAATTGATATCCAGATAGTAATCGCAGGACGCAAAAAGTTCTTTTATCACTGTGGAGTTTGCTCCTGGATATAAGCTGACATTATGAAACGACTCAATACTCATTAGTTTTGAAGACATTTCCGTCAGCGCTGCAATATGGAAATGCATCTGCGGAATAGCTTTCACGATCTCCTGACAATGCTCGATCCGGTCAGAATTGGTACAGATCAGCGCTTCCTTTCTGCGCCTGTTCTTTCTTCGGAAAGGATAAATGAAGCCCAGCTTCTGAAGCACTTCCTCCGAAGCGCCCAACTCCATCAGCCTTGTATAAGATCGCTCCATCTGAACCATGATCCGGGCTGTCCTGGGAGCGTCCCCCCGCAGGATCATCTGCATATTCCCGGGAATCTCATTCCCCACCGGCTCCTGCCAGAACAGGACATCTCTTTTTTCCTCCCCCGGCGTAAGCATATTGGACACAAAGAAAGGCGTAGACAGGGAGTTGAAGAAAATCCTGCACTTTTCCAGACCTGCCCGTCTCAGGAAATACATGATAAAATCCGTCTTGGTCCGGAAAAATCTGATTTCTTTTCCATCATTGAGCACAATATCCCCTGTAACATAATTCTGCACAATGATTTCCTGACCGGATGCCGAAAACCAGGATTTGTTGACTTTCTGTCCTTTGGCGTTAAAAATCGTTCTGGCATAGAGCGCCCCGTAACGGTTATAATGATCGCTAGATCTGACAATCCCCCGCTCGTCCAACCAGTCCACTGTTTTTACCAGCCTTTTATGGGTTGGATCAGCGTAAAAGATCCTCCCCCGCTCCCGGCTTAAATCGTTGACCTTTCCGTTGCTGTTATTTCCGCTGATTTCCCAGTACTCCGGTACCGGGATTTGGTTAAAATAACGCGGCTTCCCCGGATTTCCCGCCTGTTTTGTGAAATCGCCCAAAAAGAAGCCAAATACCGAGATCACATCCTCCGGCAGAAAGCCGTCCTCCTCGATGACTACGGCCGGGAAATTATATCCCGCCTGCTTAAAAGAAGTATGCAGATCTTGACTTCCCTGTCCGTAATAGTCAAAGAGCAGCACTACCTGCTCTGATTGATTGTCTCTGTCCATCTCTTCTCCACCTCTCCTGTAAGATACTTCTTCGCTTTTTGGTAAGCGTGCTGATGAAATCTCCTCATATCTGCTTCTGTAAACAATCTGACAATCCGCTCTGTCAGTTCCTGCACCCGAGCCTTTTTATCCATCTTATCCCTCACCGGAATCAGATAGCCATTCTTACCATCGTCAATAAAATTTTGATTTCCATACCGGACGTCAAAGCCAATGATGGGCAGACCGGATCCGATGGCCTCCATCAGGGAAAGCCCGAAGCCCTCGCTGGTAGATCCAGAAAGATAAGCCTCATAATTCTGATATAAGTCATCCAGCTTCTGCTGGCCGCAAAGCCGAATATATTCTCCGCAGCTTTTTTGCGCAATCTGCTCTTTCAGCTTCGCCTCCTCGCCTCCCTTTCCGTAAATATCCAGCGATAAATCCGGGATCCGCTTCCTGGCCTCCACCACTGCATCAATCAGCCAATCCACATGTTTCTCCGTAGCAAGTCTGGACGCCGTAATCAGGGAATGCTTCTTTCTCGCTTTCTTTGGATGCCTCAACTCGTCCAGGCTTCCCACGGGTATCGTTACAACATTTGGCTCCACACCCACATACTGCCGGAACTGTTCTCTCAGCAGCTGATTCTGGGTGTCCGTAGCCGTTACATAGAAGTCCACATGCCTGTATTGGGAAAAAGCATATTCGTAATAATTGTTCCAGAGAATATTGTTTTCGTCCGTGCCGCCCTCGCTGAAATGATCCGCATGAATCATAATGCCCACCCTGGCCGCCCCCGCGTTCTGCATAATAATCTGGGCGATACCGGTGGCTCTGTCAATGAGAACAATATCCTGCTCCGTCAGATTCAGTCGGGATACCATATATCCCACCAGTTCCTCCTTGGAGCAGATCAGCTTGTCCGGAAATTGGTACATCACTATATCATTATCCGTGATTTCCTCATATGCCACGCTACCGTCCTCATTGAAGAACCTGCGTTGATACAAGTGCGCACTGTTGTCCAGAGGAGCGTAATACTCCGAATAGATCCTGCAATAGGTATAATAATCCTTTCGAATCAGGCAGTTATTGGAAACCATCTCTACCCGGTGCACCCTGTCGCTGCTGGCATCCACCATATAAACCGTATAAAAATTATTATTCCCCGGAAAAACATATTTCGCGGTAGTGCCCTGTCTGGAAAAGGTAAACTGCCTGTCCCTGATGGTCTCTTCCAGCTGCTTGAGTGTAAAGGTCACGGGAGATATCCTGCAGTCCGTAAAGAAAGTATAAATCCAGAGAATCTCTTCGTCCTGAAAACCCATATTCTCCGTCATATGCTGGATATTATCCTTGGTGAACATATCCGTAAAGACAAATTTTGCCGGCTGTCCGATTCTGCGGAAGATATTGGCCCTGTAAGCCTGGGCAAACTCCACGCCGCTGCTGGCCCAGCCGATTCCAAGATTGAAATTGTATATCATAACCCTCTCTCCTTATGGAAATAAAATATTTAGCTTCCCTTTTTCGTCTGTAAACACATCGCTCAGCAGGATATTTCGGATAATCTCTTTCTTTGCCGTGCATTCCATCTCCCGGAAAGACTTCAGCGCCTCTTTCTGGTACTCGAATACCGGATTACGCTGGGCGGAAGCCCGGCCGCTGACGGCAAATTGCAGTTGCTGTAAATAATCTACTTGCTCGACCCAGGTATCGTCAATAGTGCTCAAGGCCGCTATCCGCACAAATTCATTCATCTCCCGCTTTCCGCCCAGTTTTTTCTTTTGCCCCTCCAGCCCTTTCATCACCAGATTCAGAAGATATGATTCAACTGCTGACTGATCCTCCAGGGAAATGGATGCTCCCTCTTTCTCCAGCCGGTAGGAAAGATTATCCAGGATATAACGGTTCAGCTGATGAAGTTCCAGCTTTTTATTTTCCCTGAGAAAGCATCTAATGTTTTCTCTGGCGATCTGCATGATGGTTCCTACAGGCAGGGTACCCCCGTCCAAAAGCTGATTTCTGGCGGAGTACATCAAGTCTCTCTGATATTTTAAGACATCGTCATAGGCCGCCGCTTTCTTTCTTCCGGATACGGCCTGCTCTTCTCCCAGGGCCTGCATTCTGTTAATCAGTTTCTTTAACTTTCTGGGCCTGATCAGCTTGGATCCCTCGATATATTTCTCCACCTTTTTCAGCTTTTTCTCTGCGACTACCTTGTCCTCCAGGGATACGAAAAACCGACTGGAGCCCGGATCGCCCTGCCTTCCTGCCCTGCCTCTGGCCTGACGTTCCTGTCTGGTGTTGGCCATCCTGCCGACCCCAATCACTGCAAGGCCGCCCAGTTCTCTTACCCCTTCTCCCAGCCTGATATCCGTCCCCCGGCCCGCCATGGAGGTAGCTACCGTTACGGCTCCTGGCTGTCCCGCCTCCCGGATCATCTCCGCCTCCCAGAAAGAGTTGTTGGCATTCAAGACACAGTGGGCAATCCCCTCCTCCAGCAGAAGCTTCGAGATCAATTCAGTCTGCCCGATAGTCGTTGCCACGATCAGCACCGGCCGCCCGGTTCTATGGATCTCAATGGTTTCATCAATGGCCGCCTCATACTGATCCTCCGCCTTGATAAAATAAGAATCCTTTAAATCCTTTCTCTGTAAGGGACGATTAGGCGGTATCACCAGAACCCGCTTCTTGTACAGATCCAATAGTTCGTCCGATGCGTCCGCCATGGTGCCGCTCATCCCCGCCATCTTCGGGAACATCAGGAAAAGCTTCTGATATGTAATCGAAGCCATCGACCTGGTTTCCTGGCTGACCTCTGCTTTCTCCTTGGCCTCCAGTGCCTGATGCTGGCCTCCATGCAGCTTTATCCCTTTCATCATGCGGCCCGATCCCTCATCCAGCAGTTCCACCTCGCCCTCCTCGGAAATCATATAGTCCTTTCCCTTCTCGAAGAGCACATGGGCCCTCAGAGCCAGCGTCACATGACGGTTGATTTCGAAATGCTCCTTACTGTAAAAGTTATCAATCCGAAAAAAAGATTCCGCGTATTTGATTCCCCCCTCCGTAAACCATACCGCCTGATCCTTACTCTCATAATCCCTGCCCTCCTCCAGCGTAGTGACAAAGAAGTCCGTCATGGCATACAGGTTGGACTGTACCCGGGGAGCTCCAGCGACTACAAGCGGCATCTTGGCAGCATCCAACAACACTGAATCCGCCTCGTCAATAATCACATAATAAAATTCCCGCATAAACCGATCTTCCTTGCTGGGCACCAGATTATTGAACAGATAGTCAAAGGCCAGGGCGCTGTGAGTGGTATAGACGATGTCCGCCAGATAAAACTTCTTTTTTTCGTCATTTGAAAGCTTTTCGTTTTCTTTTTTTCTTTCTCTGTCTCCGGCTTCCGGTGCCACGGTAAGACCCATAAACCGATACACCGATCCCATCTCCTCCGCGTCTCTTTCAGCCAGATATCCGTTGGCTGTTACCAGGATGGTACTCTTTCCTGTCAGAGCATTGAGATATAGAGGCATGGTAGCCATCAGAGTCTTTCCCTCGCCCGTATTCATCTCCGCCAGATACCCCTGATGCATGGCGATGCCCCCAAGTACCTGAACGTCATAGGGAGCCTTACCCAGAATCCGGTAATCCGCCTCACAGATGGCGGCATAAGCCTCCGGCAGCAGGTCATCCAGGCTTTCCCCTGCCCCCAGACGCTCTCTGAATTCCAGGGTCAGATGAGCCAGTTCCTCGTCTGACCGTCCTTTCATGCTTTCTCCATAGCTTCTTACCTGATTTAATAGCTTTTTCAGCCGCCTTAGCTTTCCCCTCTGTCTCATCCTCAATTTCCCGAATCACCACTGAATGAAAGTGGAAATGCGTCATTCCACCGTTGATAAGCTGCAGTCTGTAACTGTATGTCTTCAGCGGGCACTTAAAATTAGTGACCCGATCCCTTATGGTAACCATCCCTGCCTCCGCCTCATACCTGTCATAAAAGACAAGACGCATCAGCCAGCTTTCCCCTTCCATGCAGTCGATATTGACGACGATCTGATAGTCAGTCTCCCCATCTATCATCGGCAGAGCCGGCTCGATTTTCTGCATCTGAAAGTTTGTTTTAGAATACCATTGCTTCAGTACGGTTCCCGGAGACATCAGATGATTCAAAAATTCTACGTCATCCTTTTTGTGATAGGTGATCTCCGAACCGTAAAGATAGGTATCCGATACATATTCATTCCAATAGATATTCCATCTCTGTAATTCCATACGCCTGTCAGTCCCTCTTTACTCTCCCAAAGTCCTCTCGCAGAATTTTTTTGTACTGGCTGGCAAACCAGTTGACGATCCCCCCGCTGTTATCGTTATGCCTGCCGTGGAGCCCTTTTCCATACACCTGAACCCCCGAGGAAGCCAGATGGGAAATCAGTGTATTATAAGCGTCCGAATCATAATCGTCCTCTATCATATAAGCCACGGCGAATTTAGAGTGTTCCCAGTTCGCGGCGTCAAACTTCTCCCAAAACCTGTCGTTCAACTTCTGTACGGCTCCCTTGTCCGTATTCCCGCTCAGATACCGCAGCACATCCAAGGAGGTATCGAAACTTCCCGGCCGCTGCAGCCGCAGATTTTTCGCGATGTTTCCCACACTCGCCAGGGGTTTCCCCAGGATAATTGCATGGGGCTGAAGATCACAGCCATAGTACATGGCTCCGTAGGTGCCCATGGAAAGTCCCGCCATAATCAGCTGATGCGAGGAAAACCCCAATTCATTCATATATCGCCGAATCATGTCCACCATCTTCTGCTCATACTCTTCGGAGCCCATATAAAAGCTTCCGCCCTCCAGCCTGGGTTCCGCCACCAGAAGATAAGGCGCCCCCATCCCTTCCATCATGTAATATCCTTCAAAGCCCTGTTTTGTCTTATACCCGGAGAAGAAAACATTTAGAGGCGGTTTCCTGTCTCCCGGATTAAAATAGCAGAAAATTTCTTCCCGCCCGGAAGTGACATACCTTTCCCCCCCTGGCAGGAAATGGCCATACTTTCCCCTGGAGAACCGATCATGCAAGGCCATGACCTGAAGTTTTCCTCTTCCTTTGGCCCGGAGAGACACGAAGAGCCAGCCCCTCTGTCTATTGTCGATCTGAACGATCTGGTTCAAATCTTTCTCCCGAAATTCCCAACTCTCGATCACGTCCGAAATGCTCCCGCTGGCAAATTTCGTTATGGACAAAGCCAGTTCCACTTCCGGATCTTTTTTGTATTCCAGCCAAAGATCCAGCATCTGTCCCTGAAATACAGGAATATTATTGCGCCAATAAACGATCTGCCGAAATTCTTTTCCATATTCTCCCTGCAGTTCTACGCTATAATCACCATTCCACTTGACTGAACCGGAAAACCCCTGGGCAATTGCAACAGCCCACAATCTGAATTTTTCTCCATACGGTCTTGGATAGAAAAATCTTGCATCTTTCTGCAAAAATTCCTCCAGTTCAGTTTTCCTGATCCGCTTTCCTTTCTTTCTCTCAAAATAATCTTTTGAGTCCCCTTTCAGCTTTACCTGTTCGGTCACAAACAGAGAATAAGCCTTGGTTCCACGATACAACGGCTCCAGTTCCTCCCTTAGAGGTGCCCGATCCAAGAAAACGATATCATAAGGTGCTTTCGGTGTCTCTGTAAACGCTTCGCAATGTTCAATTTTCACTTCTCCGGGAAATGAATAGATTTCGTTCCAATCCTTATCGCCCAACTGTAGTATACGAATCTCGTCCAATGAACCGGATCACCTCCCCCCATTTTTCAAGCAGCCTTTCTGTAGTATATCTTTTCCCCAGTTCATAGGAGCATACTACCGCCTCGTTCCAGTTTGCCAGGCTATCCAGATAATAACTTAAGATATTGTTTAAATCCTCCGTCTTTCTTATCACGACCCCATTCTTCTCATGCTCTACAAATTCCGTCTCCCGGTTTACAATCTGGGGAATTCCGATACTGATGGCCATGATCTGCAGATACACTTCCGATGTATCCCGCAGATCCACCATAACCCTCTGCTCCCGCATACATTTGCTCACTGCCAGTTCGTCTACGCACTGTTCTGCAAAGAACTTTATCGGAACCACTTCCTCCTGATCCAGATCGTTTTCCGCTGTCCCCTTGGGAACTTCTTCCGCCGCCCAGCCCTCCTCCAGTCCTGCCTCTTTTAAAGCCCGCCTTGTCTGCTCCAGAAGCTGGCGCTTTCTGTCCCATTCCGCCTTTCTGGTAAAAAGATGAACCCTTGCTTTCTCGTTATGCTTCAGATATTCTCCCAGATTCCGGATCAGTTCGCGGAAGACTTCCTCTCTGATTCCGTCCATGGGTATCATGATCTTCTGAACATGGAGCTGCTGGCTGATTCCGAAATCCACCCGTGAATCAAAGGGAGTGATATCTGTCATCTTCTGGAGCAATCCCGCAGACTCTCTGTGCAATCGCTCCATATTCTCTCTGGAATCCACAATAATGTAATTGGCGCTTTCTACCACATCGATGGACTCCGGATGCTTCCGCACGGAATACCGATCCCCAAAAAAGGACAGGATCCTTTTCCTCTTTTCCAATGCCTGTGATAAAAACTCTATATGCCGCTCATGCATGGCCACACAGAAAATATCTTCCTTTGCCGTCAACTGAACATACGCGTTAAATACCTCTCGGATAACCTCGCCCATCTCTGCATAAGTTCGTTTGGCAAACTGCCTTTCCTCTTCCCGATCGCCATATTGCAGCAAAAAAGCTGGATACTTGGGATTAATCTCCACATGTCCGTCTGCTTCAAAGCTACGCATTTTCCAGGATCCGCTTTCCATGTAATAATCCTGATAGAATGGCTGTCCCTCCTTATAAACTATGCTGCTGGAGACAAAGCCCCGGTCATCATACAGATTGCGGCGGCTGATGATGCCGTTTTGATAAATATCAATACGAATCGGATTCCCGTTCTCTCCAAATTCAACCTGAGCGTATTTTTCTCCCCGCAGCATCGCAATGACAGCAAAAGATGAATAAATGAATTCAATTCTATCCGGCCAGGCCAGGTCATGGAAAGACAGCACTCGCGCCCGTTTTCTCCGAACGCACTGTATAGCGTCAAAACAGGACCAATAGGGTGCATGATATACGCCCTGCCTGTGGAGGAAATGCCGAAAATTCGGTGCAAAACTGAGCAGCAGAATCTGATAGGGATAAGCGCCGCTGCGGTGAAACAGCTGAACCTGCTTTACTGAATCGTCAAATTCCGTATGCATGCGCCTTACATACCAGATCTGTTCGCTTTCGGACCATGTATTTTCCTGATACCACGCCGGAATAAAATGTAACATCTCGACTCCCTATATAAATATAAAATGATCGTATACATCATAACTGTGAATTGCAACAATCTCTCTTCCGAAGCTGCACATCAGCCCTGACAGCATCATAATCGAAGATGGCAGCATGGACAGCGTACTTTCTATTTTTCCTAAAATCTGCAACAATAATGGGAGTCCAAGACATACACACATCACAGTGGCACTGAAAAAACTCATGCGAAACAACGTCTTGCGTATATATCTTCTGGTAGGCCTCCCGGCGTGAAGATCCACAATACTGTCCCCGCTCTTTAGGAACTGCTCCATAGTGTCCTTGGGATTGATCAGCAGCATCGCAAAACCGATGGTTAATAAATAGATAATGGCTAAATAGATCATAAGTCCCAGCGGCTTCGTCAATACCAGATTGTCCCTCCACCAGGCTAGATTCCCATTTTGAGGGGAGATAAAACACAAAAGATCCACTAACAGCCTAGGAAGCATAAAGAAAGCCGTGGAGAACATCACCGGCATTACGCCTACCGGATTACTCTTGATCGCCATATAATTTTTATCCGCGTAAATATTATGGATGGAAACTCTCTGTAGAGGGATCCTTTTCTCCGTATTTTCTAAAATCAGCATTATCAGAAACATTACCGCAGATAGCAGAAGCGGTATCAGCATTTCCTTTCCCGTGTGCCCCCTTACTATATTCGTTATCCCCGAACTAATATTAAAGAGAATCACTACGGTAGCACCGCCAATCCCATATTTCTTATTCAGTTCGGATATCCAGAATATAAGCATAGCACCGACTATCAATTCCAGAAATGCTACTGTCTTTAACAGATAGAGAATATTTCCCTCTCCAACGAACTCCAGCCCGTTTATTTTAAGAAAAGACTGGACGATACATAGACCCAGCATTCCCGCCAGCATGATCCGCTGTATCTTTCTTGGGGACATTTTTGCTTTGTAGTCTGAACTCATACCGAGAATCCCTAACTGACTTACCAGGTTCGAAATGATATAGGGGGATATCCCTAACGCAAAAATCGAGTACTGATAACTATCGCCTCCAATCACCTGCATCAACAGACTGTCGGCATCTACCCTGCTTCCCTGATAAACGGCTGTATTCACTCCGTAAAGAGGAATAAACCTCCCTGCCGTATAAACCGCAAGTATAATCGCCGTAAAAAGCAGCTTATATTTTGTTACCTTTTCGTTTTCTTCAACTTGTTTCAAGCTCTTCTCCCAATCATACCCGAGTACGGCAATTAGTGACCACCTTTACCAGATGGTCACTAACACCGTTCCTCTATTTACTTTTTGAGTTTAGCTTTCGGTCTACTTTCCTTCCTCCAGCTTTTTCAGTTCCTGCTTTATGCTCTTTTTCCTGATTACCACAAAAACAACAGCAGCTATCAGAAGAGTCAATCCCAGGATATCCCACCAGCAAAAGCCTAAAGTTAAATGTTCCAGAAAATGTGCCATATCCGCTTATCCTCTCTTTCATTTCTTCAGTTCTTTGATCTTCTTCCTGTCTTTCCGGTTAGTGCCGGCACCATAGGCCGCCGTACCACCTGCCAGAATCAGTTCCAGGAAGTGGAAGATACAATGCTTCGCTCCCTCTACTACGGTAGGACTTGCAAGAGGTGTGATATCGTCTTCAAGTTCAACATCGTCCACGTTATCCTCTTCCTCTACTGCCAGAGGCGGCGTATCCTCTTCTTCAAGACCTGTCGTATCATCCGCATTTGGCGTATCCGCAAGAGGCGTTGTGTCATCATCTATGGTAACGGTATCATCTGCTGCCGCTGCCGCCTCGCTGGCTGCTGTAGAAGCCGCTATGCTGGCTGCTTCACTGGCTGCTGTGGATGCCTCTGTGCTGGCTGCGTCGCTGGCTGCTGCACTAGCTGAGGTGCTAGCCGCGTCGCTGGCTGCTGCACTAGCTGAGGTGCTAGCCGCGTCGCTGGCTGCTGCACTAGTTGAGGTGCTGGCCGCGTCGCTGGCTGCTGTAGATGCCTCTGTGCTGGCCGTGTCACTGGCTGATGCACTAGCTGAAGTGCTGGCACTCTCGGACTCGCTGGCCGCCTGGCTATCTGCGAAGCTCGTGCTGGTTGAGGCCGCCTGGCTATCTGCGAAGCTTGTGCTCGTCGAAGCTGCCTGGCTATCTGCGAAGCTCGTGCTCGTGCTGGCCGCCTGGCTATCTGCAAAGCTCGTGCTTGTGCTGGCCGCCTGGCTATCTGCAAAGCTCGTGCTGGTCGAGGCTGCCTGGCTATCTGCAAAGCTCGTGCTGGTCGAGGCTGCCTGGCTATCTGCAAAGCTCGTGCTGGTCGAGGCTGCCT
>CAJUPI010000062.1 GCA_910588125.1 uncultured Lachnospiraceae bacterium | reverse complement strand
TCAACGCAAAACTCAGAGATTTAAGGACTTCTAAATCCCTGCAAAGTCAAAATCAGCAGACCGTTTCCGGCCGCTTCCCGCTCCTTTTTCCATGGCTGAGTATTCTCAGAGCCAAACTTAATGACAGACAGCTTATTTTACAACACCCTTTTTTCTAGGTTCCCTTTTAAATCGTTCTTTTTAAATACGCATAGAAATATTCCATAAAATACCGATCACCGGACGGTTCCATTGGATTGACGTTCAATCGGTTTTTTATTTTGTTGTAACGATATAACAATGTATTCTTATGCATAAATAGTCCTCTTGCCCCTTCTGCCAGGTTCCAGTTGCACTGCATCAATATTCCTACAATCTCCATATAGGTCTGCTTAAATTCATCATCTAAAATGTTCTCATAGACATGAAACATCCTCTGCAATTCATTCACCGGCATAACCGAACGCAGATAATCGCCGCAAAAATCTTGAAAGAAAATAATCGTGTCTAGCGATTCCGCTCTCTGCTCCAGCCATTTGCAATGCTGATAGCCATAATAGTATTGAGTAAAGCTGTTCTGAAACGATCCCACAAAACAACGGCAGCTCTTTTCCTGCTGTTCAATCCATGCTATCCCTTCCTGCAGGCACTCCTCAACCCGCTGCCGGTATTCTTCAAACATTTTCTCTCCGTCCTCCGGCATTGTCAAAAAAAGCAATACCCTGGTCTCATCCAGCAAAAAACTGATATCCTCCTTGTTGTGCTGGATATCTTCCTTGATAATCTTCAAAAATGATTCTGCCACCGGTTCCGCAAAGGTACACAAAATAGGAATACGAACAATCTGCTCTGAATAATTCAATTGCTGTGCCACACTTCTTAAAACTGCCGGATCTGGATATTCCTCATGAATCAACAGACTGGCAAATCTCTCCTTCCGGTTCCGGCGGCGTAAAAGTTCGGTCTGTTGCTTTTCATATTTCAGCATAGTTTCAATTGCCATTTTTGTAATCAATGCCACTGGCTTCACTTCCTCCGGAGCGCCGGTAATGCCGACTACCCCCTGCCGCTGTCCATCTATTTTAATAACCATATTAATTCCTGAGCGCACTCCCGGATAATCATTTTCTCCGGAAGTCACCACCATATCTTCTTTTCCGCTCATAATGTAATATGCCACTTCATGAAAGGTTCCTACTCTTTTCGGATCCCGGCTGGCAATGATACATCCTTGCTCATTCATAATGTTGATATTATAATCTGTAAACTGGGTAATCTGCTCGATAAATTTCTTCGCCAACTCTAGTTCTATCATGACTGCCTCCATTTTGTACCTGTTTCCTATGTACCGGGTGTCCTTTTTACCTTCTTTGTTTGTAGCACAAATATTCTTTCCCTGTCAATGGGCTCTTGTGCTCTTATGAAATAAAATCGAAAAGTGATAGGGGCGTCGCAAAATAAATCAATCTATCGAATGAATTATTTTGCGACACCCCTGTCACTTTTCCTTATCCTTCCATCTGCCTTCCCAAAAATCCTGCCGCCGTCGTCACCAGCTTAAGTTCCATGTCTCCAAATTTCCCTTTCACATCCCGGCTCAGCAACGCCACTGCTCCAATAGCATCCCCCTCGCAAATAATCGGCGTCACTGCCTCATAGGTGATCCCTTCCATTTCCTCCGCCATGATCGGCACAAAACTCTTTTCGTCTTTGGCGGCTACGATCGTCTCCCGCTCATTAATGGCATTTTCCAGCTGCTTGCTGATATTCTTCTGCAAAAGATCCTTTTTCGGTCCGCCGGATACGGCTATGATCTGATCTCGATCCGTGATACAAACCATCAACCCCGTCGACTGTGCCATCGCCTCTGCATACTGGATGGCAAAAGCTGTCAGCTCTACCATGGGAGAATACTTCTTTAAAATGATTTCTCCTTCCCGATCTGTAAAGATCTCAAGTGGGGTTCCCTCCCGCAGGCGCAGAGTTCTTCGTATCTCTTTTGGTATCACAACACGTCCAAGGTCGTCTATTCTCCTCACAATTCCCGTAGCTTTCATAGAAAAATTCCTCCATTTTGCATTCTGACATTTACCTGTTGTTTTAGCGGTAAATGTAGTATCTGTAAAACGAAGGAATTTATACACTGAAATTTTCATGTTCAGATTTGTTCTGAAATCCATAAGCAGGCACTGCTTTTTTTAAAAGCTCTGATTTCCTTCCTGCTCACTGCTCTCCTGCCGGCACGCCGCCATTCCGGCACTCAGCAAAAGCCACATCATAGGCGCCGCGATAGGCAGATCAATATTGACCGTTGACTGGAACACATAGCATATTACTGCTCCCACGGTTCCCAAAATATATGGATTTCCCTTCCTGTTTTTCAACATAAAACAGATCGATGCCCCCAGAAAAACCAGATAACCGGCAGTCCCGATCAGGCCAATCGTCAGCAAATATTGCAGGATAGAATTATGCGCACTGTCAAAAAATAAACCGGTAGCATTTATCATCTCAAACAGAATCGTATCATTTGCCAGCAGCCCGAAAGTATCCGGGCCATATCCAAAGCACTTCTGCAGAAACGGCAGCCCTTTATACATATCGATGGATTTTTTCCAGATATATCCCCGGTAGGTTCCCCACATATCATCAAAAATCAGATAAGAGCCAAGAGAACCATAGCGTTCTCCATGTCCGCCAGTATTAGCATCATAAAACATAAAGCAAACTGCCAAAAATCCTGCTGCTATCAGTGCCCCCCAGACATAAACCAGCCATGGCCGGGAGCCCTCTCGCATCACTTCCCAAGGCTTTCCGGCAGTCTTTTTATCCTGGCTTCTGCCATACCACCAGAAGCCTCCCGCCAGCAGCCACAAAAAAATCACAAAAGCCAGCAATCCGCGAAAATCCACAATAATCCGAAACAAGCTGTCCAGTCCAATCACCATATCGGGAAACGCCTGGTTCAACACATCAATCAATTGGATAACGGAAAAGAAGGACGCCAAAATAACTAAATACCGTTGAATCCCTTTTCGATCTGCAAAAAGCAGAAACGGCAGCCCGGCAAATAACACGCCGATACTCAGATACGCATTATCACTGCATCCCATAATAATCGCTGTGAAGGAAATCACCATGCATATATAATACCAAAGCAGTTTGCCGGGCTTTTTCTCCCTGGTAAACATCAGGGTGGAAAATCCCATGATCATACCGACATATGCTGTATAAGTATTAATATTTCCCACTGTCGAGGTAAAGATCGTGGAATCTGACGGCCGGATTTTTCCCCGGAAATCCAGGATATCCAACTGAAAATAATCAGTAATTCCAATCACGCACATGATCATCCCCGTGATCAGAAACAGCTCCAGATACCAGCTCTTTAATTTCCAGAATCGGCTGATCAAAAAATAAACCAGCACATATAAAGTCAAAAGATAAAGCCCGGAATATCGCCCTTCATTCCCCCAAAAGGACTCATAAACATAATCGGATAGCACGGTTGACAGGATGGCTGACACCCAAAAAATCAACAGCGCAATATCCGCTATTCCATAAGCGCTCCGCCAATTTCTTGTACGCATTCCGGACAGCAATTCTTTTGTATGCTCTCCATGAAATTCCTTCAAATCAATCGCCCAAAAAATCAGTCCGATAAACAAAGACACGACTAACATCCCCAGCGCACAGAGCCAATAGCATAAATACTTTGTCTCCAGTATGTCCACATAGGAATTATGATATATCAGGGGAAATACCGTAACTAAAAGCAATATTCCCATGCCGATAATACCATTGATAATAGCAGAACCTGTATCGGAAAACGGATCGGAAAAGGTTCCGTTTTTATTTTTCATTTCATCTTTACTCTTTGCCAACGCTTCTACCTCCGTTCACTTACACTCCTATATTTTTGGTATTATATCATATACTGATAACTGGTTGCAATAAATATTCACAGCTTGCCTGTAAAACCGTGAAATTTCCTGTTCTCAGATACCGTTAATCTACTATCTATAATTCTTATTATCGGCAGTATAATACCATCGAGTTGTAAATAAAGCAATTTCAGGAATTTCAAAAAGGAAAAGGAGAGTGCATTCATTATGAGAAAGCAGACAAAAGTAGTTGCAGTCGCATCTGCAGCAGCCCTGCTTGCCATCGGCGCTTCCATGACTTCCTTCGCAGCTACCGGCTGGGTGGAAGAGGATGGAACCTGGTATTTCTATGACAAGGATGGCAACAGAGTAGAGGACGCATGGAAGAAATCCGGCGATAACTGGTATTGGTTAGACAGCGAAGAGGGCGGAGCAATGGCCATCGATAAGCTGATTGATGACGACAACAATACCTACTACGTAGATTCCAACGGCGTCATGGTTCGCAATACCTGGGTAAAGGTAGTGAACGAGGACCAGGATGACGACGAGGATCCGGCTGAGTACAACTACTACTATATGCAGTCCAACGGTAAGGCTTACAAGGCCAGCGACAACACCACTTCCACCAGATTCAAAACCATCGACGGCAAGAGATATGCCTTCGACGAGGATGGTAAGATGCTGTATGGCTGGGTAAACGGCGAAGCTGAGAGACTGACCGACGAGGACGGTTGGGCAGATACAGATGCAAATCCAGAAACTTATTATCTGGGTGCCTGGGACGACGGTGCTATGAAGACCGGTTGGCAGAAAATCACGGTTCATGACGACAAGGAAGATGACGACATGGACTACTGGTTCTGGTTCAAGTCCAATGGTAAGAGATTCTACAACGATGAGAAAAAAACCAAGGACAAAAATGTAAAAGACAAAAAGATCAATGGCAGAAAGTATGGCTTTGATGATCGTGGCGTAATGGTATACGAGTGGATGATCGCAACCCCGAATACTACCAACACAGCATCCGCATCGAGCTGGCAGTATTTCAACAGCCCGGAGGATGGCGCCCGTGTAACCAAGGGCTGGTTCAAGGTAGTAGCTCCGAACGAGGACAACACCTTCAACAGCGAGACCTACGGCGGTTCCTTCGCAGCTACCCATGCTGATGACGAGGAAGAGCACTGGTACTATGCAGATGGCGACGGCAAGCTGTACAGCGGCGCTATCAAGAAGATCAAAGGTAAATATTATGCCTTCCGTCCGGATGACGGCGATAAGGGTGCTGCAATGCTGAATGGCCTGGTACTGATGAAAGTGCTAAGTGATGGAACCATTGATGAGATTGCAGATGACAGCGTAGATTCTGACGATCTGTCCGATATCTTAGATGGAACCACTGCTGTAGAGGATGGCTTCAGCCTGTACTACTTCGGAAACGATGAAGACAGCGACGGTGCAATGAAGACCGGCAACACCACTGTAACTCTGGATGGCGATACCTATAACTTCATGTTCAGCAAGACCGGCGGAGCAGAAGGCAAAGGTAAAGGTCTGCATGGCGTCTATGATAAAAAGTCCATCTATATGTATGGTTGCAAACTGAAAGCTGGCAGTGATGACAAATATATTGTTGCTTATGCTGACGAGGATACCGGTGCTGATAAAGCTACTGTAATCAAATACGACAGTCAGAAGATACGTAATGGAGAATATGGTCTGACTAAGTCCGAGGGCAGCAACAAAGAAGGCGAGATCGTAAGAGGTATCACAGGCTTCGAGAACGAATGCTATCTGCTGAATACCAGCGGTACTATCGTAAGGAATAAGACCGCAGCCAGAGATGGTGACGACTGGTACTTCTATGTTGATGACAAGCATATTGTGCAGTACACCAACAATAAAAACCTGAAGAATACTAAGTTTGAAAATTGGAAATAAAATAAAACAGCTTATCCAAAAGGAGGCGTTGCAAAATAGGTGAGTAATCACCTATGGAGCAACGCTCCTTTTTATACCTAAAAACGGACTCCGAAGAGTCCGTAATTCATGATAAAATAAATTATATCTGGATCAGATTTGATGCCCTTCCTCACCAATCAACAACCTGGTTAATGATATTTTGCTGCTCGGTACTGGTTTTTCTAAGATATATGCGAGTGGTTTCAATGCTTTCATGTCCCATCAGATCCGCCAGCATAGCAATATCATTATAACGGCTCAAAAAGCTTTTGGCAAAGCGATGGCGAAATGAATGGGGATAGACGACTGCCGGATCCAGGCCATATCGTATGGCAAAATGCTTTAATTGTCCGGCGATTCCTCTGGGAGAAATCCGCTCTCCATATTTATTCAAGAATATAAATCCACTGTGCCGGTTATTTTCTGCCAGCCATGCCAGCGCCTCTTTTTTCAAAGAAGAGGGTATGTAAATTCTGCGCAGCTTTCCTCCTTTTGAATATAAATCCAAATAGCCCATTTCCACGTGTTCGCACTTAATTTGTACCAATTCGCTGACACGCGCACCCGTTGCCGCCAGAAAACGCACAACAAAATACCAGTCCATTTCATTGTCTTGTTTCAACCGGTTTTTAAAATACAGATAATCTGCCTCGCTGATAACATTTTCTAAAAACGGTTTCTGTTGAACTTTTACGGAAGTCAGCTTCCATTTTTCTTTTTGGATACTTTCCAGAAAACAATTGATTGCCCGAATTCGAAGATTTACGGTTTGAGGTTTGTAATGCTCAATCAAATACATTTTGTAATCCCGAAGATTTTTGCGTTTAACACTGCCATATAAGCTATAATATTGTTTAACGGTAAACAAATAAGATATGATAGTGTTTTGCGACAGGTTCTGATCTCTTAAGTACTCTTCAAATGTTTCATTCATAGCTTTTCTCCTTTGCATCTTAGATTTGAATAATTGATACAATATCTGCCAAAAACATACGGGCATTGTATCGTCCTTTTATTATACAATCAGACAGGATAAAAAGGAGTTGCCAATAATGGATTACAAACAGAAGAAAGGCTTCCCTACCGTCATTTACGCACAAAAGAAAACCCCGTGAAAATCACGGGGCTTTCTGATATTCAGCTCATTCGCCTGTCTTATTTCCAGTTGTCGAAGACAGTCTGCTTCAAGCTCTTGTTGTTGGTGTACTGTACAACCTGCTTGTCATCAACATAGAAGTACCAGTCATCACCATCTCTGGCTGCGGTCTTATTCTTTACGATAGTACCGCTGGTGTTCAGCAGATAGCAGTTGCTGCTGAAGCCTCTGATACCTCTTACGGTATCGCCGTCTTTGTTGACGCTCTCAGTCTCTGTCAAACCACCATATGCTGCATTACGGATATCCTTGCTGTCATACTTAACTACCTGAGCATCATCAGAACCGGTATCCTTGTCAGCATAAGCAACAATGTACTTGTCATCGCTGCCAGCTTTCAGCTTGCAACCATACATATAGATGGACTTCTCGTCATAGATACCATGCAGACCTCTACCTTTGCCCTCTGCTCCGCCAGTCTTGCTGAACATGAAGTTGTAGGTATCGCCATCCAGAGTTACGGTGGTGTTGCCGGTCTTCATTGCGCCGTCACTGTCTTCGTCATTTCCGAAGTAGTACAGGCTGCAGCCATCGTTTACAGCAGTGGTTCCGTCTAAGATATCGGACAGCTCGTCAGAATCTACGCCGTCATCCTGGATCTCGGTAATGTTACCCTGGCTGTCTACTGCCATCAGTACCAGACCGCTCAGCATTGCAGCACCCTTATCGCCGTCATCCGGACGGAAGGCATAATATTTACCTTTGATCTTCTTGATAGCGCCGCTGTACAGCTTGCCGTCGCCATCTGCATAGTACCAGTGCTCTTCCTCGTCATCAGCATGGGTAGCTGCGAAGGAACCGCCGTAGGTCTCGCTGTTGAAGGTGTTGTCCTCGTTCGGAGCTACTACCTTGAACCAGCCCTTGGTTACACGGGCGCCATCCTCCGGGCTGTTGAAATACTGCCAGCTCGATGCGGATGCTGTGTTGGTAGTATTCGGGGTTGCGATCATCCACTCGTATACCATTACGCCACGATCATCAAAGCCATACTTTCTGCCATTGATCTTTTTGTCTTTTACATTTTTGTCCTTGGTTTTTTTCTCATCGTTGTAGAATCTCTTACCATTGGACTTGAACCAGAACCAGTAGTCCATGTCGTCATCTTCATCTTCGTCATGAACTGTGATTTTCTGCCAGCCGGTCTTCATAGCACCGTCATCCCAAGCACCCAGATAATAAATCTCCGGATTTACCTGAGCCCAGTCATCCTCGTCGGTCAGTCTCTCAGCGTCGCCGTTTACCCAACCATACAGCATCTTACCATCCTCGTCGAAGGCATATCTCTTGCCGTCGATGGTTTTGAATCTGGTGGAAGTGGTGTTGTCGCTGGCCTTGTAAGCCTTACCGTTGGACTGCATATAGTAGTAGTTGTACTCAGCCGGATCCTCGTCGTCATCCTGGTCCTCGTTCACTACCTTTACCCAGGTATTGCGAACCATGACGCCGTTGGAATCTACGTAGTAGGTATTGTTGTCGTCATCAATCAGCTTATCGATGGCCATTGCTCCGCCCTCTTCGCTGTCTAACCAATACCAGTTATCGCCGGATTTCTTCCATGCGTCCTCTACTCTGTTGCCATCCTTGTCATAGAAATACCAGGTTCCATCCTCTTCCACCCAGCCGGTAGCTGCGAAGGAAGTCATGGAAGCGCCGATGGCAAGCAGGGCTGCTGCAGATGCGACTGCAACTACTTTTGTCTGCTTTCTCATAATGAATGCACTCTCCTTTTCCTTTTTGAAATTCCTGAAATTGCTTTATTTACAACTCGATGGTATTATACTTCCTATAATAAGAATTATCAATAGTTATTTTGCATTTTTTCAACTTTTTGAAATTATGTATAACTGCTGATATCCTGTCGGGAGTTACCATCTCTCCATCACACTGACAGTATAATACACTTTTTCGATAAATGCTATAACAAAACCCTAAGCGTTTTCTTACGAAAATATTACAAGAAGCAAATTTTTTGCAAAAATTGTATTAATATTCATACAATCTCTGTCTGGACTGGGTTTTCGAGGCAAGATGTGTTATAATGTTCACATCTTTTCTTTTTTTTAATATTTTGAACATCTATGGATAAACTCAACATCCATTCATGTGAAAGGAGTTATCATATGGATCGAATCGGATTGGTCTGCCGCTATATCAAAGAACATCCTTGTTGCACACAGCGAGAATTATCACAGAAGCTGGATCTTTCTCTGGGAACCATTAATACCTTATTAAAGGAATGTTGTCAGAGAAGACTGCTCGCCCAGGGCAAGAGTGTTGCCAATACTTATGAGCTGACCGGATCCGGAGAGCGTTATCTGGATCCGTTTCAGGTAGATGGTGCGTTGATTATCGCTGCCGGCTTTGGTTCCCGTTTTGTACCATTGACCTTTGAGACGCCAAAGGGATTGCTGGAAGTGTTCGGAGAGCGCATGATTGAACGGCAGATTTGCCAGCTTCATCAGGTGGGGATTAAGAACATTACCATAATGGTTGGATATTTAAAAGAAAAATTCGAGTATCTGATTGATAAATATGGAGTAACGCTTCTCTATAATCCGGAATATTCTCATAAAAATACGCTTGCCACCATTTATCATGCCCGGAATGCTTTATATGGCCGCAACATGTATGTACTGTCTTCAGACAACTGGCTGCGGGAAAATATGTTTCACGCCTGGGAAATTGGAGCATGGTATTCTTCTGTTTATATGGCAGGTGATACCTCCGAATGGACGCTTCTATATAATAAGAAGAAACGCATTACCGGGGTTTCCATCGGCGGTCATGACAATTGGGTCATGTATGGCCCTGTTTATTTCTCCAGAGAATTCTCAGAACGGTTTCTTCCTCTTTTAGAGGAAGCTTATGCTTCACCAGGCACAGAACAGATGTATTGGGAACATGTCCTGATGAATCATATTCAGGAATTGGAGATGGATATCAATCAGCAATCTTCTGAACAGGTTTATGAATTTGAGAATCTGGAAGAGCTGAGAAAATTTGATCCGAAATATCAGACCCGCTCTGACAACAAAGCGCTGGAACTTGTCGCCAGAGTATTTCAGAAACCAGAATCCGCGATTCAGGATATCCGTTGCCTGAAATCCGGTATGACCAATAATTCTTTCTTATTTTTACTAGAAAACCGCCATTACATCTGCCGTATCCCAGGACCAGGAACCGAGCTTTTGATCAACCGCTCCGAGGAGGAGCGCGTATACCAGGCAATCCAATCACTGAATCTCTCAGAAAAAGTCATTTACCTGGACGGACGAACCGGATACAAGATCGCCGAATATTATGAAGACAGCCGTAATGCCTGCTCTGCCAATGAAGATGATATGGCCGCCTGCATGAAAGCTCTGCGCCATTTGCATAAATCCGGGCTTTCCGTAGAACATGAATTTAATATTCAGGAGCGGATCCTTTTTTATGAACGTCTTTGTATGTCCCACGGAGGTACTCGTTTTGAAGATTATGAAACCGTCCGGCAGCGGATGGAGGAATTGTGGAAAAACCTGGAACAGCTGTCGCGTCCAAAAACATTATCTCATATTGACAGTAATGTTGACAATTTTCTCATTCTGCCTGATGGCAGCGTCAGGCTGATTGATTGGGAGTACGCAGGAATGTGCGACCCCCTGATCGATCTGGGGATGTGTGCTATCTATTCCTATTATAATGAAGATGATGTGGAACATCTGATGCAGCTCTATTTTAAGCGGCCGGCTACGAAAGAAGAGCGGCTGATCGTATATAGCTATATGGCTCTGGGCGGCTTTTTGTGGGCGCTCTGGGCAGTTTATAAAAGCTCTCTGGGCGAAGAATTCGGGGATTATACTTTAATCATGTACCGCTATGCAAAAATGTATTATGAAAAAATCAAAAAAATGTAATAAAAATGTTATCACTTCTCTGTTCGCGTATGCTATAATGGGTTCTATTGAAATATGAACTTTTTCGGGCAAAAGTCCGGTATATAAGGAGGTATCTAACATGAAGAAAACAAAATGGCTGGCGGCAGCGGCGTTTGCCGGAGTATTGGGGATAGCGGTTCCCGGCCTTGGGACGACCGCCTTTGCTGCTACCGGATGGGTGCAGAATGGCAATAATTATGTCTATTATGATGCGGACGGCTCTCTGCACAAAGGATGGATCAACACATCCAACGGATATTATTACACGGATCTCTCAACCGGCGTGATGAGTGTCGGCTGGAAAAAGATCAATGACAAATGGTATTACTTCAAGCCGGACGGCCTGATGTCTACCGGCTGGGTCAATGATAATGGAAAATATTATTATACCCTCAGCGATGGCACGATGGTTACGAATCAATGGCTGAATATCGGCAGCGATTACTATTATATGCGCAGCGACGGCTCTATGATGCTTGGCTGGCGGAACATGGACGACGCCTGGTATTATTTTGACAAAAGCACTGGCAAATGTGTATTAAATACTTCTGCTGAAATTGATGGCAGCTATTATCTGTTTGCCTCAGACGGCAAGATGCTCACCGGATGGCAACAGTATAATGGAAACTATTATTATTTCAATATGAATGCCACTGCTGCCCTGCCTCTGGGCAAAATGCTTACCGGATGGCTGAGCGACGGCACAAACAAATACTACATGGATCCTGCCAACGGCATCATGTCTACCGCATGGAAGCAAATCGACGGCTATTACCATTATTTTAATAATTCCGGACATATGCAGACCGGTTGGATTCAGGTAAATGGCACATATTATTATCTGGATCCGGCAGCAGAAGGCCGTATGGTCGCCGGCACCTCCCGTACCATTGATGGCGTTACTTATCAGTTTGCTGCCAACGGAGCCTGCAACACCAATGTCAACACCAATAATGTCTATAATGGTTCTACCGGTGGCAACAGCAATGGCGGCGGCTCTTCCTCCACTCCGGTTGTAGGCGGCAGCCACTATTCCAATGGCGGACCTGGGGTATCTTCCTCCTCCGGCGGCAGTACTGCTCCCTCTCCTGGCGGCGGTTCCACTCCTGGCGGCAGCTCTACTCCTGGCGGCAGCTCCTCTTCCCAAAGCCAGTCCGGAGACTCTCTTCAGGCCGGTTTAACCGGTGGGCCAAAGCCGTGACATTGACCGTATAAAGAACGTATAGAGGGTGTTGCTAGATAATCCATTCGATATTTCCTGTATTTTGTTTCTGGTTGTTCACGGACACACAGTCTGATATTGAAAGACTTTATCCGTTAAAAGCAGGCTTTGTGTACGGAACCATCCGAACACAGGATATGGAAATATCAGATGGATTATTTTGCAACACCCTCTCATTTTTCAAGTAGAAAGGATGAACTACATATTGACAAATAAGTACAAACGAATCAAAACAAATATTTCCCGGCTCGCTGCTTTCGGGCTCTCATTCAGCATGGCCATGAATCTCTCTTTTTTTCCTGCTCATGCCGCCTCCAGCCACGGCCGGATTGGTGACAATACCTATCAGCTCAAGGATGGCACCCCTGTTTCAGGAATCTTTGCAAGAGGAATCGATGTCTCCCACTGGCAGGGACCGATTGACTGGCAACAGGTATCCCAGAACGATATTTCCTTTGTTATGTTAGGAACCAGGTACGATGGGCAGGTCGATCCCCGTTTTCACATCAATGCAGCGGAAGCCGCCATGGCCGGGGTGCAGCTTGGCATCTACATATATTCTTATGCGACGGACGTTGCCATGGCAGAAGCGGAAGCTGATTTTGTTCTAAACCTGATCAAAGATTATCCCATCTCTTATCCGGTTGCCTTTGATGTGGAAGCCTCTGTCCAAAGTACACTCACCCCTACCGAACTGGCCGATATTGTCAATGCCTTTTGCCGCAAGGTTGAAGAGGCCGGCTATCATGCCATCTTATATGCCAATGATTATTGGCTGGCCAACAAGATTGACATGTCCCAGGTCAATTATGATGTATGGGTCGCACGATATGAAACACCGCATGCATTTGAGAATCCCGTCATGTGGCAGGCCACTAGTACGGGATCTGTCGACGGAATTACCGGTAATGTAGATATTGATTTTCAGTTTCGGGATTTCTCCGATGTCATCGCTCCAAACCTCTGGAGAACTATCGGGGGCAACACCTATTACTATCAAAACCATCAGATGCAAAAGGATACCTGGATTCACGACGGAACCGGCTGGTTCTTTATGGACAACGATGGATTGGCCGTCAGCGGATGGTTTGCCCAGAACGAACAGATTTATTATTTGGATCCCTCTTCCCGGCGAATGACAGTAGGATGGCTTTCTTTCCCCGAAGGCTGGCGTTATTTTGACAACAGCGGTGCCATGCAGACCGGCTGGATTCATGACGGCAGCGCCTGGTACTATCTGAATACCGATGCCCTGATGCAGACCGGCTGGCTGTCAGATAACAATCTCTGGTACTACTTACAGCCTTCCGGCGCCATGGCTAATGGCTGGCAGTTTATCAATGGCATCTGGTATTATCTGGATAACAGCGGCGCTATGCAGACCGGCCGGCAGCAGATCCAGGACAAATGGTATTATTTTGACAACAGTGGCGCCATGCAAACCGGCCTCATACAGCTTGGTGAAAGCTGGTACTATTTTAGCGAAAGTGGCGCTATGGCCACTGGCCGCCAACAAATCCAGGATAAATGGTATTACTTTAATGATACAGACGGGACTATGGCCACTGGCTGGAAGCAGATCGACGGACTTTGGTATTATTATGGCAGCGACGGACAAATGCAGACTGGCTGGGTCAATGATTCCTCTGCTAGGTATTATTTGAATCCAGAAAATGGTGTTATGTACGCAGATACCCAAATCACTGTAGACGGCGTCACCTATCAAGTGGATGCCAGCGGAGCCTGCCAGGAGCTCATACCTGAAACCGAAACCATCCCGGATGAAACCTCCGGCAGCAATTCGGACAATTCAGAGCAAGCCCCTGACAGTATTCCGGAGCAAATCCCCAATGTCATGGCTCCTGAATCCCAAGCTCCCATTCTCCAGGGACCTGGAGTTTCATAATTGCAGGGATTTAGAACTCTTAGATTTCTGGATTTTGCTTTAAAACGAAAATGCATACTGCCTGAGCATAGCAAGCTTATGCATTTTCGTTTCCACGCAAAACTCAGAAATTTAAGGACTTCTAGATCCCTGCAAAGTCAAAAGCGGCAGACCATTTTCCGTCTCTTCCCGCTCCTTTTTCCATGGCTGAGTATTCTCAGAGATAAACTTAATGGCATTAGGAAACAGCTAACTCATTACAAAAAACTCCGGAATCCCTGATTTTGCCGGATTCCGGAGCCAATATTTCTACTTATGAATAAAATAACCGATTCACCGCACTGAATATTCCTCTGACAGACGCCCTGGTAATATTAGAGCTGACTCCCACACCGTAAGTCACTTTGCCACTGCTTTGATCCATCAAATGTATATAAGAAGCCGCCTGAGCATTAGAGCCGATCTGCAGTGCATGCTCGTTGTAATCCAGCACCTTGATCTGAATGCCAAGCTCTTCCTCAAGCCCCCGCTGCACAGCGTCAATCGGGCCATTCCCTACGCCTTCAAAGACTTTCTCAATCCCATGATCGGTATAAGTTACCTTCGCCAGCGTTGCATATATATTCTTCTCCACCTCAGTATCGGTAATCTGGCAGCGCCGGAAATGCATCGGTTCCTTTCGATCCAGATAATTGCGACGGAACTCATCCATGATCTGCTCCGGAGCCACCTCACCCTGCTTCTCAGAAATTTTCTGAATTACATCTGCAAATTCTTTATGCATTCCTTTCGGCAGCTTGAATCCGTAGAAAGTATCCATGACAAATGCCACGCCGCCTTTTCCGGACTGGCTGTTGATCCGCACAATCGGTTCGTACACTCTTCCGATGTCCGAAGGATCGATCGGCAGATACGGAACCTCCCAATGCTCTCCGCCACGCTCCTTGAGTGCCTGCATTCCCTTATTGATCGCATCCTGATGAGATCCGGAAAAGGCTGTAAATACCAGCTTGCCAGCATACGGATGACGCTCGTCAATCTGCATCTTTGTACAACGCTCATACACCTCTGCAATCTCACGGACATTCTCAATCGCCAAATCCGGATCGATCCCCTGGGAAAACATATTGTAAGCCAGCGTCAAAATGTCCACATTGCCGGTGCGTTCCCCGTTACCAAACAAAGTTCCCTCCACGCGATCCGCCCCGGCCAGCAGTGCCAGCTCCGTAGCTGCCACTCCGGTACCCCGGTCATTGTGAGGATGCACACTCAAAATAATGCTATCACGATCTTTAAAATGCTTATTCATCCATTCAATCTGATCCGCATAAACATTTGGCGTCGTCATCTCCACCGTAGAAGGAAGATTAAAGATAATTGGCCGATCCGGCGTCGCCTGTCCCCAGGTATCCTGTACTGCCGTACAGATCTCCAGAGCATACTCCAGCTCCGTACCAGTAAAGCTCTCCGGAGAATATTCCAGCAGCAGATCTCCATCATATCCTGCTGCATATCTCTTTACCAGCTCCGTCCCATCTATGGCAATCTGTTTGATCTCCTCTTTGTTCTTATGGAATACTACATCGCGCTGCAAAATCGATGTGGAATTGTAAATGTGCACCACAACCTTCTTGATGCCCTCGATCGCTTCAAAGGTCCTCTTGATCAAATGTTCCCGGCACTGCACTAATACCTGCACGCGCACGTCATCCGGAATCAGCTTTCTTTCTACCAACTGGCGCAGGAAATCAAACTCAATCTGCGACGCCGCCGGAAATCCGATCTCAATCTCCTTAAAACCGAGCTTTACCAGCATATTAAAAAACTCGATTTTTTCTTCCACAACCATCGGTTCAATCAGGGCCTGGTTGCCGTCCCGCAGATCCACGCTGCACCACATAGGCGCCTTTCCAATCTGTCTGTTCGGCCATTCCCGCTCCGGATAATCTACTACCGGTACTCTTTGATATCTCTTATAATTCAACATGATTTTCTCCTCCTTGCATCTGTATATGGACTTTAACGCAACAGTCCGGTAATCCCGCTGTTGCAAAACTGACATCCGCTTTCCTTCTGTCACTGTCTCACTTTAAAAATCACATCTACAGCCTCGCAGTCGATAAATCACGCCATAATTCTCGACAATAAAAATTGTCACGCTTTTAGGTCTAACCCCATCGGTCATCATTCCTTTACTGATATATTTTGCCGCTGCAATCTAATAAACTGCGCTGGCATTAGCCTAAATTTTATCACAATTCCCTTCCTCTTGCAAGTAATTCCTGTACGTTATCTAAACAACATGCCCCTGGGACTTCATTACCTCAATCACCTGATCTACGTATTTTTCACACAGCTCCACGCTGGCAGCCTCCACCATCACTCTTACCACCGGCTCCGTTCCGGACTGGCGCAGAAGGATCCGCCCATCGCTTCCCAAAGCCGTTGTAACCTTTGCTACCTCCGCCTGAACTCTGGCATCATCCTGAGCCAGCTGCTTATCCTGGACACGTACATTTTTCAATACCTGTGGGAAGATCTCCACCTCTGAAGCCAGCTTGCCCAAAGACTCCTTCTTTTCCAGCATCACCTCCATCACCTTCAGAGAAGTCAGAATCCCGTCTCCGGTCGTGGCATGTTTGCTGAAAATAATATGTCCTGACTGTTCGCCGCCCAGACAATTTCCATTTTTCACCATATTCTCATAGACATATTTATCGCCCACCGCCGTCTTCTCATAACAAATTCCCTCACGATCAAACGCTTTATAAAGGCCAAAATTCGACATAACTGTCGTCACTACCGTATTATTTACTAAAACGCCGTTTTCCTTCATATATTTTCCACAAATATAAAGGATCTTATCGCCATCTACCACTTCCCCGTTCTCATCCACAGCGATACAACGGTCGGCGTCCCCGTCATAGGCAAATCCCACATCACATCCCTGATCTTTCACAAATTGCTGCAATCTCCCGATATGTGTGGAGCCGCAATCCGTATTAATATTTAGCCCATTAGGATTGTTGTGAATCACATAAGTTTCTGCTCCCAGGGCGTCAAAAACATTTTTCGCGATGGCAGAGGCACTGCCATTCGCACAATCGAGAGCCACTTTACGGTTTTTAAAAGAACGGGTGGCAATTGAGATGAGATATCCGATATAACGGTTTCTCCCTGCCGCATAGTCTACCGTACGTCCGACCTTATCCCGAAGCGCAAAAGGAATCTCTTCCATTTCGCCGTCCAGATAACGTTCAATCTCTTCTATTACATTTTCCTCCAGCTTTTCCCCCTTGCCATTGATCACTTTAATCCCGTTGTCATAATAAGGATTATGGCTGGCCGAGATCATGATGCCACAATCAAATTCTTCGGTACGCACTACATATGACACGCTGGGAGTCGTCGTAACATGAAGAAGAAATGCATCAGCACCAGAAGCCGTCAGCCCTGCCACCAGGGAATACTCAAACATATAGCTGCTTCTTCTCGTATCTTTTCCGATCACCACCCGGCATCTCCCTTCCGGATTCTCCGGCGTAACCCGGCTTTTCTGTCCATAATACCAGCCCAGAAAACGCCCGACCTGATAGGCATGCTCCACAGTCAGATTTACATTGGCTTCTCCACGAAAACCATCCGTTCCAAAATATTTTCCCACAAATACTGCCTCCCTTTTAATGTTAAAGCTGCCAAACTAATGTCATTGCTCCACTACTTGCAGAAACCGTTCCAATGCATCCTGCCAGCTTGGCAGACGCTCAAACCCTTTTTCCGTCAGCTTTTCCTTATTCATCCGGCTGTTGGCCGGGCGCTTTGCTTTGGCGGCAAACGCCTCACTGCTCACCGGCGTCACTTTTACCTCATTCATACCGGCCTGACGAAAAATTTCTTTTGCAAATTCATACCAACTGCACTCGCCTTCGTTTGTGGCATGATAATATCCATAATGATCCGTCTGTATCATATCAACCAAAAGCCGCGCCAGATCATAGGTATAGGTCGGCGATCCCACTTGATCGTCCACTACGCTGACCGCCCCTTTTTCTTTCCCCAGCCGCAGCATGGTCTTGATAAAATTTTTACCGGCCACACCAAATACCCAGGCAATCCGGACGATAAAATAGCGGTCTAACTGCTCTTCAATAGCCAGTTCACCCTCATACTTCGTCTGTCCGTACACATTTAACGGCGCCCGTTCATCGTCCGGCTCCCAGGGGCGGGTACCGCTGCCATCAAATACGTAATCCGTGCTGAGATACATCATTTTGACATCCGCTTCACGGCAGGCTACCGCCACATTATGCGTTCCCTCCCCGTTGATCTTCCGGCAGAGCTCTACCTGATCTTCCGCAGCGTCTACTGCAGTATATGCCGCACAATGAATCACTGCGTCAACATTTGCCTGAGAAATCACACGCCGGCAGGCGGCGGCATCTGTGATATCCATCTCTTCCACATCTACCCCCACGCCTTCTAATCCCTGCCGTTTCAGCTCATTCATCAAATCCGTGCCAAGCTGTCCTTTGGCTCCGGTCACCAATACTTTCATGCTCATTCTTATCTGCTCCTGTTTTCACATCCAATATTCCGAACGCTGCAACCGCTTACAGTCGTTCTCCATACATCTTCTGGAAATAGTTGCTGTATTCTCCGCTGATAATATGCT
>CAJUPI010000061.1 GCA_910588125.1 uncultured Lachnospiraceae bacterium | reverse complement strand
TTCCACGCAAAATTCAGGGATTTAAGGACTTCTAAATCCCTGCAAAGTCAAAAGCGGCAGACCATTTCCCGCCGCTTCCCGTTCCTTCTTCCCTGGCTGAGTATTCTCAGAGCTAAATTTAATGACATTGGCTCTTTCTTCTCTTTTACAAATCCATTTACATACCAGCAGACAGAAAGGTGATATCTTCCGGGGTGAGGATCAGATCGCTGCCGGCCAGAGAGTCCGCCAAGTGAGAAAGATTTTTGGCGCCTAAGACAGCCAGGCCACAGATTAAATGATTGGTCAGGTAGGCGTGGCACAGCTGAGAAGGCGTAGTACAATATTTTTCGCATAGTACTTGCAGACGCTGAATGCGGAGCAGATTAAGGGGCGTTTTGAAAGCGGCAAACGAGTCCATGCTAGGGCTATCGATACCTGCCTGAATTGCTTTTGAGAAAAAGCCACGCGTTAGGGGAGTGAAGGCCATGACAGGCATGCGGGTTTCCGTATAAAAGGCGGCCTCTTTTTCATTCATACAGATAATGGTGTCGTCTGCCCACATGGCCGGAGTAGCTTCGGCTAAGCTCCATTGAATCTGGCTGATGGAGAAGGGAGTAAGATTGTGAAGCGCGGCAAATTCATTGGCTTGCGATATCCGCGCCGCGGACCAGTTGGAGGCGCCGAGAAAACGAACTTTTCCGGATGATACCAGTTTGTGTAAAAATGGCATCAGTTCTGACAAAGGATAGCCGGGATCATCGCGATGAAGAAAGTAAATGTCTGTATGAGAGGTTCTCAGGGCGCGAAGGCTGTCTTCCAGATCCCGTAAAAGTTCATCGGGACGGATGCGGGAATGATGCATATCTTCTTTGGGTGGAAATCCGCCTTTGGTGGAGAGGATTATGTGATTACGGCAGCCGGAGAGGGTAAGATATCTCCCGATGGTTTCTTCACTGGCGCCATTCCCGTACATTCGTGCCGTGTCAATGGCCGTACCGCCTTTGGCCCGGTAATAGTCCAGAAGAATCGCGGCATCTTCATAGCAAATGGAGTTTCCAAGGCTACCGGTACCAAATATAAGCCGGGACAGCAGCAGTTTATCCCGAGCGGAAATTAATTCTGTATATCTCATGTTTTTATGACTCCTTTCTTATAGGCAAATTCTTTATATCCAATGCTGTTTCGTTAATTTTCTCAGAAGGTACGCCATGGAACAAAGAGCGGGAAGAGGCGGGGAATGGTCGGCTGCTTTTGACTTTGCAGGGATTTAGAAGTTCTTAAATCCCTGAGTTTTGCCTTGAAACGAAAATGCACTCTGTCTGAGCAAAGCGAGTTTGGGCATTTTCGGTTCGCTTTTCGCAAAAATCAGAGATTTTAGGAATTCTTGATCCCGAAACCGGAAAAAGCAGCCGACCATTCCCCGCCGCTTCCCGCTCCTTGTTCTATGGCTGAGTATTCTCAGAACGGAATGACATTGTCTTTATATCAGATATTTTCCTCGCTGAAAAACAATACCGGTTGAATCGAACAGATATCTCTCTCGAGTGCACGGACAGTTCCTTCCAGATCACCATTGATAATCAACTGTTCAATGCCTTCATGGGAGGATGTGGTCATGACCCTGTGGGAGTCCACGGTGAAGCGGTAAAGCTGTACATAAGCCATGGTTTGCATTTGCATACATCGTTCCAGTATCGTAGTTCCGAATTCATTGTTGGAGAAGGAATACAGCTGTCGGTGAAACTGCATATTGTCCTCCCAAAGCTGGCGGGCAGTAGAGCCTTTGTCCATCAGCAGAAGACGACTTCTCAAATTGGCATCCCGAATAGCATCGAATTCTTTTTGTTGCAGGTGGGGAAAGCATTTACGGATACTAGAGGTCTCGATCATCACTCTCATTTCAATCATTTCTCTGAGTTGCTTTTCCGGTATCCGGACAATCTCATATCCGTAACGGGGGATACTGCGCAGGATATTATCTTTGCATAGCTCGAGCAGGGCATCCCGAACGGGTGATTTGCTTACCTGATACATTTCAACGAGATTTTTTTCATTAAAAACATAATTCCAATCGTATACTCCATCGATAATGTCGTCCCAGATTGCATTATATATGCGAGATTTTATGGTGTTGTCAGCCATAGTAGATATCCTCCTATAATTTTGAATTATTGATATGATTAATAATATATTATTAATTATAATCAGAACACAACGGTATGTCAATTGTAAAAGCCAATTGTTTGTCGCTTTAATACAAATAATTGTTCTAATTTTAAATTTATTTGTCGAATAATTGTAGTATTTATTGACAACAAAGAATGGAAATGATATTATATAGCTATCTGATAATATTACAAATACTATTAAGAGTATTATTAAAAAGGAGGTTTTCGATGAATAAAAGAGAACGGGTTCTGGCGGCTGTGGCCGGGAACAGGCCGGATCGAGTACCGGGCGGATTCTGGCTTCATTTTCCCCCAGGTTTTGAGGCGGGGGAAGAGGCGGTCAGGCGCCATTTGGAGTTTTTCAATAAAAGCGGTACGGATCTGTGCAAGGTGATGAATGAAAACAGCCTGCCAGATAATCCTGCACTCCATGATGCGGCGGATTGGGGAAGACTGGAACCGATACGTCATGATGCACCTTTTATCCGGCGGCAGCTGGATTTAATCCATGCGGTATGTGAGCAGATGCATCAGGAGGCGGTAGTGTTGGCGACGATTCATGGAATGGTGGCATCTGCCTTTCATTATCTGGGAGGGGGCGCTTTGTATGATGAAGATAAGCAGGCGCTGACTCGTCATCTCAGGGAGAATCCGGAAGCGTTCCGTCATGGGATGGAAGTGATTGCCGAATATCTGGATTATTTATGTGGCGCCTGTCTGGAGGCAGGGGCGGACGGATTATATTTTGCGTCGTTGGGCGGAGAGACGGCTATGATGACAGATGAGGAATTTGAGACGTTTTTCAGGCCATATGAGATCCGGCTGCTGGAAAAATATGAGAAGAAGGCGCCATGCTTTAATGTATTGCATATGTGCAAAGATCATCTGAATCTTTCCCGCTATTTGGGATATCCTTCTAAGGTCATCAATTGGGGGATTTATGAGGGAAACCTCTCCCTTAAGGAGGGACGAGAACTATTGGGTGAAGATCGGGTAGTGCTGGGAGGACTGGATGATCGGGCAGGTGTACTGGTAGATGGCAGTCTGGAGGAGATTGAACAGCAGGTGCACAAAATACTTCGCGAGAATGGCACACAACGGTTTATCCTGGGTGCCGATTGCACTCTGCCGACGGAGATTAGCCTGGAAAGAATTGCAAAGGCAGTTGAGGCAACGGGTACTTATCAGGATTAGAAGGGGATATTCGGCGAAAGGAGGAGAGACGGACATATGGAATTTTTTATGCAGCAACTGATCAACGGGATTGCACTGGGCAGTCTGTATGCCTTAACAGCGATTGGCTATTCTCTGGTATATGCGGTTCTGGAGCTGATCAATTTTACTCATGGAACGATGTATATGGTAGGGGCATATCTGTTTTATATTTTTGTCAGCCTGTGTGGATTCCCCTTCTTTCCGGCATTTCTTCTGGCGATTTTTTTGACCGGATGCCTGGGATATCTGGTGGAGCGGTATACGCTCCGGCCATTGAGAAAGAAAAATTTGCCGAAATTCACGGCGCTCATCTGTACTATTGGGGTTTCTATCGTTATCCAGAACGTTATGCTCTTGTTTTTAGGAAGTGAGACCAGGCAATATCCAACATTATTTGACGGCAAATATATTACAGTGGCAACAGCCAATATTTCTTATATCCAGATTTTTGTCATTCTGATGTCTGTGCTCTTGATGGTGGCGCTGACTCTGTTTATCCGCAATTCCCGGACAGGAATGGCAATGCGGGCTACGGCGCAGAATTGCCAGGCGACGGAACTGATGGGGATTCCGGTGGATCGGGTGGTTGGCTTGACTTTTTTCTTCGGAGCAGTGTTAGCGGCGGTGTCGGGAATATTTGCCTGTATGATTTTTAGAAGTGTCAACTTGTCGATCGGGGTGACCACCGGCAATAAAACGTTTGCGGCAACGGTACTGGGGGGAATCGGGGAATTGTCCGGGGCAGTTTTGGGTGGCCTGCTCATTGGGATCGTGGAGACGATGACAGCCGGCTATATCAGCTACAGTATGCGGGATATTGCGGCATTTGTGGTCTTGGTGTTTGTCCTGATTTGCCGTCCGTGCGGCCTGCTGGGAAAACCGGTGCGAAAGAAGGTGTAGCATATGAAGAGAGGGAAAGCCATGGCGGAAAAATACCGCATCTTTTTTCAGGGATGTATTCTGGTTGCCCTGTTTATCTTTCCGGCCCTGAATTTTAGCCAATATGTTTACCGGATCTGTGTGATCAGTGTGTTGTATGCCATTCTGGCAATGTCGCTGAATCTGATCTCCGGGGTTGCCGGGCAGATATCGTTGGGGCATATCGCTTATTATGGGATTGGTGCATATACATCGGCTCTGCTTTGTGTAAATTTTGGGGTTTCGGTGTGGGTGGGAATTCTGGCCGCCTTTCTGGTGTCTATGGCATTCGGCCTTTTGATTGCTCTTCCTACATTGAAGCTTTCGGGAGGCTATCTGGCCATTTTGACTATGAGTTTTGCCGAAATTATCCGTCTGATCCTTTTGAACTGGACCAGTGTGACTCGCGGCCCTATGGGGATTTTGAATATTCCCAAGCCGAGCCTGTTTGGTTATGAGATTCGTTCCAGTTCTGCTTATTTGTGGCTGGTATTGGTCATTGCAGTTCTTGTGTATGTGGTACTTGGCAATTTGATCCGTTCTAAGTTTGGACGTAATTTGAAGGCTATCCGGGATGATGAAATCTCTTCAGAGGCTATGGGGATTTTTGTCTACCGCCATAAAGTAGTGGCATTTGTAATTTCTACAGGGATCGCGGGGATTGCCGGTGCATTGTATGCCAGCTATATGGAATTTATTGACCCGACCAGTTTTGTCAGCGATGAATCCACGGTAATCCTCAGCATGGTAGTGCTGGGGGGGATGGGCAATATGAAGGGCTCGATTCTGGTCGCCTTCCTGCTGACCGTATTGCCGGAGGCTCTGCGTTCCTTTTCCGATTACCGGATGCTGGTCTATGGCGTGGTGCTGGTGGTTATGATGATGTTGAAGATCACGGATTGGAGTGCTGTCAAGAGAGCTTTCAGACGAAGGGGGGAGCAGTAGTATGGAGCTATTGGAAGTAACGGATCTGTCGATCTCCTTCGGTGGGTTAAAGGCAGTACAGAATGTCTCTTTTTCCGTACCCCAGGGAAAGATTGTCAGTGTGATTGGGCCGAATGGGGCGGGAAAGACTACGATTTTTAATATGCTGACCGGTTTCTATACTCCGGATACGGGAAGCATCCGGCTGGACGGTGTTGAGATGAATGGCAAGAAAGCGTATGAGTTTATCGAGTATGGTATTGCCCGCACCTTTCAGAACATTCGCCTGTATGGGCAGCTGAGCGTGCTGGAAAATGTATTGATCGGTTATCAGTGCCGGTTAAAGCAAAGCTTGTGGGACGCTATTTTTCACACGAAGCGTCTTAAGAGAACCGAGACGGAAGCTTTGGAACGGGCCAGAAAAGCATTGGATGAGATTCATTTGCTTCCTTACGAGAAGGAAATGTGCAGTAACCTTCCTTACGGAAAACAGAAAGTGCTGGAAATAGCCCGGGCGCTGATGAGCGAGCCTAAACTTTTGTTTTTAGATGAACCGGCAGCGGGACTGAATCCTCAGGAGACGCAGGAGTTGAGCAGTTATATTCTGGAACTGGCCGGCAAAGGGTTTACGGTTGTGCTGATTGAACACGATTTGCGGCTGGTGATGGGGGTATCGGACTATGTGTATGTCATCGATCATGGCATCAAGATTGCAGAAGGAATCCCATTAGAAGTACAGCGTAATCCAGAAGTGATTACTGCCTATATCGGTAAGGGAGGTGAGAGGCAAAATGCTGGAAATCTGCCGGTTGAACACGTATTATAATCATCTTCATGCTTTGTGGGATGTCGATATGAAGGTGGAAAAAGGAAGCATCGTAGCGCTGATTGGTTCAAACGGTGCAGGTAAATCCACATTGCTCAAATCCATCGCGGGGACAGTCCGGCCGCGCAGCGGCCAGATTCTCTATCGGGGAGAATCCATATGTGGCCTGCCGGCCAGCAGGATTGTGACAAAAGGGATCACCTTGTCTCCGGAGGGCAGGCAGATCTTTCCTCGGATGACCGTGTCAGAAAATCTGCGGATGGGAGGATATACAAGAAAAAAGGATACCTTGGGCGCGTCCTATGAGCGGGTATTTGAGCTGTTTCCCATATTAAAAGAGAGAATCCATCAACAGGCAGGTACTTTGTCGGGAGGAGAACAACAAATGCTGGCAATCGGACGGGCTTTGATGAGCAGTCCGGAAATGCTGATGTTGGACGAGCCTTCTTTGGGGCTGTCTCCGATATTGACCGATGCTATTTTCCATCTGTATAGAAGAGATTAAAAACCAGGGGGTAACGATTCTATTAATCGAACAGAATGCATTTGGTGCCCTGTCAATCGCTGATTATGGATATGTCCTGGAAAATGGCAGGATCTCTCTGGAAGGAACCGGGAAAGAACTTTTAAACAATAAAAAGGTGTACGAATCTTATCTGGGAGGATGAGGAGTGCCTGCCAGGTTGGATGTATAGAAAGGAGAACAGGATTATGAGGAAAAGCATGAGAAAAACAGTGAAAATGGCGATGGCGTTTGCCGTCATGACGGCGATGTTAACGGGCTGCGGCGGCAGCGAAAAGGCGCCGGCAGAAACCATCGCCGGAGACAAAAAAGGAAGTGAAAGTGTTGCAGAGACAACGGTTGCCGGAAAGGATGGAGAGGATAAATATTACATTGCCTGTGGAGCGCCGTTTACCGGGGATGATGCCCAGTACGGCAATTTCTTTAAAAAGGCAATTGACATGAAGGTGGATGAAATCAATGGGGCCGGAGGCATCAATGGAAAGATGATCCAGATTGATTATCTGGATGATAAGAGTACACCAAAGGAAGCATCCAACATTGCGCAGATGGTGACATCGGACACCAAATATATCGCCGAGATCGGCAGCTACAACAGTACTTGTGTGCTGGCTGGCGCGCCGATCTACCAGGAGGCTGGTATGGTACAGATGGCTCCTACTGCCGGACATCCGGATATCACGAAAGCAAACGATCATCTGTTCCGCCTGCAGAATTCCAATGATATCGAATACACGTGGCTGGCAAGTGTGGCTGTGGAAAAGATAGGCGCAAAAAAGATTGCCATCGTTCATCTGGAGAATGATTCCGGAATTGTGCTTGCCGAGATCCTGAACAAGGCGATACCGGAAATGGGGAGCGAGGTGGTATTGACAGAAAGCTATGTACAGGGACAGGTCAGTGATTTTTCCTCGATTCTGACAAAATTAAAGGCAGCAGGCCCCGATCTGATCATTTGCGTGACCAGCTATAATGATATGGGTACGATGCTGCAGCAGGCAAAGCAGATTGATCTGGGAGATGTGAAATGGGTTTCCAGCGGTATGATTTATTCGGATGATTTTCTGAAGCTGGCCGGTGATGCCGGCGAAGGGGTGTATTCGATGACCATCTTCTTTGCGGATAATCCAGATGAGCGCATAGCTAATTTTACTAAAAAGTATCGAGAGAGATATGAAAACGAAAGCCCGAATTATTTTGTCACCAATGCTTATGAGGCTTTGAGCATGATCGAGACTGCTTTAAAGAATGGGGCGGATGACAGAGAATCGCTGTATCAGGAGCTATTAAAGATCAAGGAATGGGACGGAGAAACCGGATATGCTACTTTTGATGATGAGCGGATGGTTAACCGGGACATGACAGTTATCAAGGTAGAAAACGGTAAATGGATCGTAGCAGAGGAAAATTAGGAGAAGAGGGTGTCAGAATCATGTTTGATCTAACAGGACGAAAGGCTATCGTAACAGGAGGCAGCCGGGGGCTTGGCCGGGGCATTGCCGAGGCCTATCATAGGCAGGGAGCGGAGGTGGTGATTATCAGCACCTCCGAGAACAGCCAAAGGGCGGCAAGGGAAATCGCGGCGGACGGCGGGGCGCCGGTTCACGGAGTGATCTGTGATCTGTCTGACAGAGAAAGTTTAAACCAGGGATTTCATGAGGCATTGGAGCTTCTCGGCGGCCATGTGGATATTTTGGTCAACAATGCCGGGATTAACCGCAATCATACCTCTCAGGATTTTCCAATCAAGGATTGGGATGAGATTCGCCGGGTGAATTATGATGCCGTATTTTTGATGAGCCAGCTGGCAGCAGATGTCATGAGAAAGCAGAAATATGGGCGGATCATCAATATGGCGTCCCTGTTGAGTATCATCGGCGGGCGTATGTCGCTTGGCTATGCGGCAGCAAAGGGAGGGGTGGTTCAGATGAGCAAGGCTATGTCGAACGACTGGGCGCCGTATGGGATCACCGTAAATTGTATTGCACCTGGCTATATGAATACGGATATGAATAAGGATTACTGTGCAGACTTATCCCGCAGCGGACATTTGCTGGCACGGATTCCGGCAGGGCGCTGGGGCGTGCCGGAGGATCTTCAGGCGGCCAGTGTATTTCTGGCTTCCGAGGAGGCGGCTTATGTGACAGGGATTTTGTTGCCAGTGGACGGAGGATTTTTGGCATGGTAGGTGAGAAGAGAGCCCAATTCGGGCTCTCTTTTTATTTCATAGGAAATTGCGTCCTATGAAACAAAAACGCTCCGCGAGGATCGCACTGCGGTGGAAAGGAATTATGTCGCCGAAGCGACCCGCCACAGGCGGAGAATCCTGCGGAGCAGGATTCTTTTTTAATATCATAGGAAAGTGTGTCCTATGATACAAAAAACGTTCTGACATGCGAGCCCGGCTCACAGGACTCTTTTTATGCACAGACCTGTGCAGATGAAATATGCTGCTAAGTCGGCGTATGGGCCGCGCATCTTTTCGCAAAAATCAGAGATTTTAGGAATTCTTGATCCGGAAACCGGAAAAATCATCAGACCGTTTCCCGCCTCTTCCCGCTCCTTTTTCCATGGCGTACCTTCTGAGAAAATTAACTTAATGACATTGGGAAGATGGCTTTTCTCTACTCGATTGTCCGCGAGCAATGGGCCAAGTGCCGTGCTTGCACGAGCATTTGACTTCACAGGAAACCGTTGAACTTTTTTCTTCTTTAATAAAATGTGAATGAAAAAGAGAAATAAATAATATAAAAAAACAATAAATATGCTCCATAATTGGATAATATTTAAGAAGTTATTATAATAGTTGTATATATATAACATTTTTATTGCATTTTTTATGGTAATAAAGCAAAATCAATTGACAAAATATGGAAAAAATTGTATTATTTTGTCGAAGGGCATATTGGAAAAAAATGATACATCTAATTGCCATTAAGACTGGTTACAGTTTAATCCAGGCAAAAGGAAAAGGGGGTGCAATCGAATGAAAGGAAGCTAAAAAAAGTTTGGGGAAAGCAGTTGATAAAAGGGGAGGAAATCCATCATGTTTCACAATCTTCTTTTTACAATGTCATTAGCAGGTACGATGGTTTTTATCTTTTATATTCTGTTTTATCCCCTGACAAAGAGGTGGGTTTCTCTGAGGTGGAGATATGGCATGCTCAAAATGGCGATGGTATTTTATTTGGTGCCGTTTCCTGAGGGAAAGTATTTGATCACGCGCGCAATGGAAGAAATGTATCCGGCTTTGTGGAAGCGGGTTCCCAAGATGGTTGCTGCTATGGATCCGAAATATATGTTTATTGTCAGCGATAATTGGATTCAGATTTTGCCCAAGGCGAAGCTGATGCTTTTGGCACTTCTGGTCTCAGGGATCATTACATTGGTAATTATCGCAAAGTATGGCATCCGTTACTGCAAGATGAAAAAGATATATCTTTCATTTCAGGAAGAGCAGAGCAAAACAGAAGAACAAAAATTGTTTTTCAGATGGAAAAGGGAGATGGGGATTCAAAAAGAAATACTTTTTGTCAGCTCAGAACATTGTACTTCTCCCATGACCTGCGGGCAATGGTCTCCGGTTATTCTTTTTCCGCGGATGGAGCAAACGAAGCTGGACAGGGAGGATTATGATTTTCTGATCCGGCATGAGCTGGTTCATATTTTGCATCGCGATTTGCTGATCAAATACCTGGGATTATTGGTCATTGCCATTCATTGGTTTAACCCTTTCAGCTATTTGTTGTTTGGTGAGCTTTCTTGCATCAGTGAGATGTACTGTGACGAGAAGGTATTGGAGGGAGAGGGAGATGAAAGACGCTGCCGATATGGGGAATTGCTTTTAAGGCTTGCCACCGAAAATGTATTTTCAAACAGCGAACGGTTCTTTGTCGGTGCGGCAAACAGCCGGAACAAAAGGATTTATAAAAGGAGGATTTTAGAGATGAGAACAAGCAGAAAATGTAAAGTGGCTTTATCAGTGGTGACGATGGCTCTGGTGTGTATGATGGGAGGGATTACTTGTTTTGCTTATAATTCGCCCGCTATGATGTTAAATGATCAAAATCATAAGCTGAGCGAGGATCTTTCTTTTTTGACAGAAACTGAGGGAATGCCAGCAGAGCTTGTTCCATATGACAATTTGTTTGTTGACGAGAAGGGAAATGTTTATGATCTCAGTGAGGGTGGTAGAGCTTTGTGTATCCATGATTTTTCTGTTTATGGAACAACTCAGAGTCATAAACGGAATAGCAACGGTGGTTGTGAAGTGAAAAGTTATGAGTCTGTGAAATGCAAATACTGCAATACCATAAAGGTGGGAGATCTGATAAGCACTACGACTTATACAAAATGTCCTCACTGACCATGAGAGGAGATGGCCGATGAAAAAAAATTATGGTTTGACCAATACGGAGCTGCAGATTATGGAGCTTCTGTGGGCGGAAAAGAGGCCCATGACATTCCGGGAGATTATGGATGTGGCCAAGGATGAGTGGAAGAAAGAATGGAAAGTGCAGACTTTAAACACTTTTTTAAATGGCCTGCAGAAGATGGGGATGATCCGGGCAGAGCGGAGTACGTCAAGTCCATATAATGAATACTATGCCTTATGTACCAAGGAGCAGCATATCCATAAATGGACCAAGGAGATGGTGGAGGTCTGCTATGGCAATTCCTTTGGACGCCTGGTGTCGGCATTTATCGGGGACGGGAAGTTGTCAAAGGAGGATGCGGAGGAGCTTAAGAAACTGCTGAAGTGATGGGGAAAGGGTATTTTGCAGGGGCCGGTTTGAGCGGCTGCTTTTATGAATTCGGTAGTTCAAGATGGCTGTCAGAGATATGCGGGTGGCGGACATAGAAAAGGTAAAGTGTTTTTAAGCAGAGAGCAGGGGGTAGCAGAGGAGATTCTGTGGACTATGTACCGCCTGCTCTTTGGAGACTGGTGGCTGATAATATGGGAAGGTGAGCAAAGGGAGTTGGGTGAAGGGAAAAGGTACGACGGCTATGCTAAAGGTATTCATGTTTCCGGCCGGAAAAGGCGATTTATTTGTATTGAAATGTGAAGAGAAGGATAAGGAAAATTATATATTAATTGATGGCGGGGATAAAGCGGGAGTAAAAACATACTATGCGATTTTAAAACGATTTTTGGATAATAAGAAAACAATAGATGCGTTAATTTTTACGCATATTGATGATGATCATATTTGTGGGGCATTGATAGCTATGATGGCAATGAAAGAATTGCCGGAGATAAAGAAAATATATATCAATACAGGGCGGGGAATTGAGAAAAGATTACAGATCAAAGCAGACAATTCATTTCCGGAAGATTTAAAAAGGATATATTTACATGAATCTCAGATGGAACATACAGTATCAAAAGCGCTAAATCTGTTGCAGTTCTTGGATAATAGGGGGTTAACAGATAAAGTGGAATCTTGCATTTGCCAGGGGGACAAGCTGGAAATAGGCCCGATGGTATTGAAGATAATCAGTCCAGGAAGAGAAAGATTAGAAAAATACATGAGATTTTGGAATAAAGAAAAAAGAAGATTAGAGGATACGGTTATAGAAACTCATTCTGCCAAACAGATTCTGAAGAAGAAAAAGCTTTCAGAGTATGTAAAAGAGCAGATTATTGAGGATAACAGTGTGACAAATGGCTCCAGCATTGCTTTTATATTGGAATATGGAAATAGCAAGGCGGCATTTTTAGGAGATGCATGGCCGTCTGAATGTATTCGGGGAATTCAGAATTGGTATTCTAATGGAGTGGATGTGGATTTTATAAAAATACCTCATCATGGCAGTGCACGGAATTTTTCTGAACTATTGTACGCTCTGTTGAGAACAGATCGCGTTTTACTCAGTACGGATGGAACCTGTGGCCATCCCTCACCGATTTTTCTGGGAAAATTATTGCAGTATATTCCTGATATAAAGATATATTGCAATGCGAATTGGATTGATACATATGGATTGGAAGAAATTGATAAAGAACAATATTGTTCTGGGGCGGAATCGAAGATTTGTATATTGAAGGAAACCGTAATTCTCACAAAATCTGTGATGATTAGTGGGAAATTAAACGAGATATAGAAAGCTGTATTATAGTTAAAAAGGAGATGGAAGGATATGGAAGGATATGATACCACTGTAAGGATAGATTATGAAGATAATCCAATAGGAAGTGGTGTATTGTATGTGCCGCCAGACAGAAAATATGCATATATTTTTACAGCTGCTCATATCTTTCCCCAAAATAAAGAGTTTGAAATAAAAGTGATATTTTCTTCTGGTTTATTAGAAAGAGAAAATTGCGAAGAAGAGGAGAAAACATATTCTTGTGAAATTGTGGAAGCTTTTCAATTGAGGAAAGAAAAAATTTGCCGTTTATGTTATCTGGACGGATATCAAGTTGATAAGAAAAGTTCCCCCAATGATGGGGCAGTGTTAGAAATTCCATATGAAAGCTGGATGAAAGAGTCATTATTTATTGCTGGTAGAGCAAGCTGTGATGATGAGTTGAAGGGAGCAGGCTATCCATCTACTATGCCCAAAACAGAAAGGGATGTTTTTGTCAGTACGGTGATGAGAACTCCTAAGATAGATTCAGATAAAAACGCCAAGCTGGATTATATTGTCACATATGATCCAGACAGATATAAGAGGCCTATGGAAATAGACTCAAGCTTTCTGGACGGTTTTTCCGGAACGGGTATGTTTTTGGAAACTTCAGATGGAAAAAAACAGTATATAGCTGTTTTGAGCAGGGATGTAGGAGATAAAACTCCGAGGTTATATATGACAGATGGGCAAAGAATGTATGATCTGATGCTGCAGATGCATAAAAATATAAGGCCCACTTTATTTCCGGAGGCTGATTTTGTGGATGAGGAGGACATTCGCAAGAACCATGCTATGCGGAAGATATTTTGTTTGGAGGTTGCTTTGGAAAGATTTTTAAGCAATCCCAACGATTATTTTCGAATATTATGTGGATATCATGGGGCGGGAAAGAGCTTCGTGGTGGACTGTTTAAGAAAAAAACATCCGGAATTAGTATTTGAAGATAACTGGAAAAAATTGGAGACTTGTCTGAAGGCACCATCCATGAAAAAGATCCAGGATAATGTTTATGTGATGGATCCGCTGGAACGGTTTTGGTTGAATGGAGAGAAAGGCTTCCTGGGAATAGAGAAAAAGAGTAGTGGAAAAGAACAGAATTTGATAAAGGAAAAGTGGAAAAAAGAACGATTAAGCAGAGAGGAAAAAATAACATTATTTAAATTAATTGAAAAGCGGTCTGATGAACTGAAAAAACATAATATTCATATTTTGATCGTATGTAGAAGTAATTTTTTGATTGATGCTGAAAAGGCTTTACAGGAAAAGAATGAAGAAAGGTTGTTAGTTCGATTGCGGAACAGAATTATATGCTGTAAAGGCTATAGCGCAACAGATATTAAAGCAATTTCAGAAAAAAATAATTGGCCAGAGTATATTAAGGATATACCAATTTTAAGTTATCCCATGTGGATGCATTATTTGCTTAGGGGGGAACTGCCATGCCCAGATAAAGGTAAGGAGCAATTGGATTATGAGTTTGAATTATATCGGGCAATTGTAGAATATGGATGCGGGCTGGAAGAACACGAGCAGGATGAATTAGAAAAATTGACAGTTGAATATATATTAAAGGAATTGCGGCTCAGATTTTCGATGGGAGTGGAAAAAGAGGAGGCTCAGTTTTTACTTTGGTGGAATTATCCATTTATAGAAGAAAATAATACCTTAAGGATAAACGATCCCATTTTATTGGATTATCTAACGGCAAAAGTATTATATGAGTTGGCATGTCAGGATAACAGGCATAATTTTCTTGAAGGGATATTTTCTGTCAGGGAATTTGAAGTAGATACGATCAATGAAAAGCATGGAAGAAGAATAAGGGTATTTTTGAATAAACTGCTGGATGACAGAGAGGATGGAGTGCGTGAAAAAATCGATTGTTGGTTCAGGGAAATGGGCAAGGATCTGGAGCATGGACAATGGCTCAGGGGAGAGAAAAAGGAAGTAGATAGCGGAATTCGTATTATAAAAGACTATGAAATGATTAAAAATCATCCTGAGAATTTAATATTATTTAATCTTTATAAAAATATGCTAAATGAGATGGAAAGAAGAAATCAGAAAATGGAACAACAGCAATATGTAAAAACTTTAGTTCGTAAAAAAAATTATTAAAAATAAAAATGGAGGAATATAAAAGATGAGCAAGTATATTACAACCGTTTTTAACAGCAAATTTTATGATACGTTCATTTGTCATTTGGGGGATCGGAGTGAAAATAAATTAGAAAATATGGATTATATCTGCTTGGAAAAAGAGTCACCATTATCATCCGAGATATGGTCGCAGATAATGAGTGATGAGTTTTTGGTGATAGATGTGCGTAGGATTAATACGGCGCTTGCAATGGTATTATATGCAAGATATTTAAGATGTCCTCAAAAAACATTTTTAATATTGACATCAGAACAGGAAAAGGCATTGGATTGGGGATATGGCGCAGGGGTCTGTGACTGGGAGGATGAAGAAAATTTAAAATCGTTGACTAGGCTTCAACGGGATATTGCGTTTTTCCTTTCTTTAGAAGATTCAACGGAATATGATGAGCCTGTCAGAGAGTTTTTGGAAAAATATTGGGGACGAAATGGATTCGAGGAAAATAACTGGGAGAACGAAAATTTAGACTTTGATCGTATTAATTTACAGGAGGAAAATACGGGTGAGGCAATTACTTCCCGATTAAAAGAATGCGTGGCAGAAGAAGACGTAGACGGGTTTAAAAATGAGCTTAGGAATATGAATGGAAATAATGCTATTGATTATATGGATTACATAGTAATCGGAAGGCTCTGCAAGGATATGAATTTGATGATGCATAGAGTTCATATCATGGAACAGGGATATAAAAAATGGAAAGACACAATACCAAAATTAAAATTTGAGTTAATTGATGCATTAACTGATTCACCAAATCGTAATTATAGGGAAAAAGCACTAAAAATGGCAGAGGATTATTTTGGAATAACTAGAAATGAAGATGGGGGCATTTCACTGTCACAGACGACTATGAATAAGGGAATAGAGGAAGATTATTTAAAAAGTTTATTTAATGCATATATTAGCCTGGGAAAATTTGATGAATTGCTTTATTTAGCAGATCTGGAAAATCACTTTATTAAAGAGAAAGCAGAAGGAAAAATCAAAGCATTATTTTTACGTAATAAAGCAATATGCTTGAGGGAAAAAGGAGAATATGAGCGTGCTTTGTTATATTTTAAGGAGTTATATGAACAGAATGCAACGGAAAATACATTGATTTTAATTGCAGCAACTTGTGAATCATCAGGAAGAGTAATGGAAGCAGCAAAAATAAGTATCGCAATACTTTTAATGAACTATATGGATGTAGGAAGCAGGATTCGCCTGGCAGAAGTCATGTTAAAGCACAGACTGTTATATATAAGGGATATGGAGTGGGAGAAGGTAGTGGAGCTGGAGAGACGAGTGGAAAAACAGATTGTCCCAGTGCTTATGGAAGTATTCAGTATGGAGGCGAATCAAAAAAAGGTTGGAATTATTTATGATATTTATAAAATACTGGACATGATACATGATGAAGATGCTATGAATTATTTGATAAATAATAAAGATAAGCTTGCTTATATCTGGGGGAATTTTATAAAGGAATTTGAACAAAAAGGGAAATATGATTTTTCATTAGTTAATGATATTAAATTGATACATAAGAAAGCAGAAGAAAATTCCCTGAAAATAAGTGAATACATAAAACAAGCATTGTCAATAAACGAGAAAGGGCACCAAATAGAAAAATATGATGAAGACAGGGAATAGATCGGATAAAACAGATATTTATGACGATTATATGGAACCACTTTCCAATGTGAAAAGGCAGTATCAGAAATTTGAGGTCAAATCTCGAAAATACATACAAATGGAAGATGTGCCAGAGAGGTGCGGCGGAGTTCCTGTATTATGGGATGAAGAGAGTGGGAATATATATGTAGATAGTCAGGATACTCATACATTGGTTCTTGGCTCGACTGGCTCAAAAAAGACAAGGCTTATTGTGATGCCTACGGTCCGTCTGCTCGGATGGGCAGGAGAATCTATGATTATTTCTGATCCAAAAGCAGAAATTTATAATAGAACCGCTTTTGAGTTGGAACAACAGGGATATCAAATTATTGTATTAAATTTTAGGAATCCAATAAAAGGAGACGGATGGAATCCGTTGAGCATACCCTATCGATTTTATCAAGAAGGTGATATCGACAGAGCTTGTGAAATGGTAAATGATATTGCTACAAATCTATTGGCGGCTAATGCAAAAAGTAGTGATCCATTTTGGCAGGACAGTGCAGCAAATATGTTTTTTGGACTGGTATTGACTTTATTTAAAATGTGTGTGGAAGATAAACAAACAGAGATGGCAGTAAATATCAGTAATGTGTTGAAACTAAGACGGCAGTTATTTGATAATTTACAGCCATCCCTATCACCAATTTGGCGTTATATTAAAGATGATGAAATAATAGCGCCAGCATTGAGTGGAATTGTTCAGACTGCTTCCGATACGCGTGCGGGTATTGTGAGCACATTTGATCAAAAGGTTCGTTATTTTGTATTTCAACCAAATCTTATGGATATGTTGTCCAATAATACATTGTTGATTGATCAATTTAGTGAAGAAAAAACGGCAATTTTTTTGATTATGCCAGATGAGAAAACAACGTTTCATCCATTAATTTCTCTTTTTGTGAAGCAAAGTTATGAATATATGATATATAAAACTCAGGAAAATATCAGTGGCCAGGCAAAGATACGAGTAAACTATATTCTAGATGAGTTTTCATCACTCCCTACAATCAAAGATTTTCCGGCTATGATTACGGCTGCCAGAAGCAGAAATATTCGATTCTGTTTGATTGTACAAAGCAAACATCAGCTAAATCAACGTTATGGAGATGAGACGGAAACAATTCAGTCAAATTGTAATAACTGGATTTTCTTAACAAGCAGGGAGGTACCTTTACTGGAGGAAATCAGCACATTGTGTGGAAGGGTCCGAGAAGGAAGGATGCCGCTGGTTTCTGTTTTTTCGTTACAGCACCTAGATAAAGAAGGTGGACAAGCATTAATGCTATGTGGTAGAAACAGGCCATATTATGCCTTTTTGCCAGATGTTGATTTTTATGATAAAGGAGATTTTGAGATACGAAGATTTTATGAAAAGCATAACAATCAACAGCGAATTGAGATTGATGGAGAAGAGATTGCAAATCGATTATATATAAGAGATGGATTAATCGAAGAGGAAGAATCAAATGGGCAGATTTTGAATTTTGAAAAAGATCTAAAAAAGTTGTTGGATAGTTCAGTTTTTAAAGTAATGGAGGAGGCTCATAAAGAAGATGCATTGCTGGGGGATGCGGCGAAATATGCATATGAAATGGAACACGGGTTTTTAGCTTATGGAGATGGGGATTGTAAGGAGGCATTTGGACATTTTCTGGAGGCGCTACGATATAAACCGTATAAAGATAAATCCTGTGATTGCGAAAATAATCTGGGATATATGCTGCGCAGGAAGGAAATCGATGAACTTATTATTGACGGCAAACATTATGATGTTCCGGAGATTTTAGAGAAGGGAGTGTATGAGAAAAAACCATTTTTTTTAATCAATATGGGTTTATATTCTGCTATGATGGGCCCTTATATCGATTTGAAACGCGGTGAATATTACATGAAACAGATCAATAAGGAAAACTTAGCTGGCGTAAAAGAATGGTGGGAAGGGCTTGCAAAAAAAGGAGAATTGGAGGGATATATTGTAATATATTGGTTATATAAAATTGGAATCATTCTAGATTCAGAGTTGGGAAGCAGAAAAGAAATACTACAAAAATTAGCGCAATTTGGTGTAGAACCGGAAAAAATTTCAATTATTAGAGATGAAAAATAAAGACTCTCTTTTGCAATGCCATTAAGTTTATCTCTGAGAATACTCAGCCATGGAAAAAGGAGTGGGAAGCGGCGGGAAAGGGTCTGCTGATTTTGACTTTGCAGGGATTTAGAAGTCC
>CAJUPI010000060.1 GCA_910588125.1 uncultured Lachnospiraceae bacterium | reverse complement strand
CGGACGGTTCACGTACACACAGTCTGCTCTTAACGGACAAAGTCCGTCAATATCAAACAGAATGTTCGTGAACAGCCGGACACTGGATAAGAAAAATGACGGGTGACTTATTTGGCAACACCCTCTTCCTAATGTTTAATCACTGGTATCGCTTCTCCTGCTTTTACCATCTCTTCTACCAGTTCTCTGGCCATTTCTTCTCGAATTTTCTGATAATTCGGATCGGAAATAAGGTTATTTAATTCATAGGGATCTTTTTTCAAATCATATAGGAGATCCTCCCCATAATAATTACTGCTGCCCTCAGACCACCCATCGGAATTCGGTGCATATATACTGTAGAGATAACGAGCCGTGCGAATGCAACGTCCTGTCTGGCTCCCGCTGTTCTGGGCGAAAATGCGATTCTTTCTCTTCTCGATTCTGCCATCCGCCACATTCCTTAAATTTTCCCCGCCATTGCATTTTTAACATCCACCCCCGCCATTGCCAGGATTGTCTTTGGCAAACTGGCAGTACTGATCAGAGCAGAAATCCTTTTTCCCCCTCTGAATCCTGAACCTGCAATGACCAGAGGTACTTTAAGACAGGAATCGTGAAAGGATTGTTTATCATCATCTTCTCCTCCCGTGTGAATCCCCCGGCTTCTGGTTTTAAAATGGGAACCACGATCCGAGGTAAATATAATTACCGTATTCTCATATATGTTCTTTTCTTTTAATTTAGCGATGACTCTTCCCAGATTATCGTCCAGGCTCTGACAATATCCCAGATAATCCGGATACGCCTCTTTAGCATCTCCTCCCAAAATCTTCAAATCCACCGGAAGTTCATAATTTTGGAATTTCCATCGGGAACCAATCGGGCCTTCGTAGCATTGCCGATCCTTTTGATGATGAGGCTCTATATGCGAAACGGTCAGAAAAAATGGCTTTTTCCCACAATAACCATCCAAAAACTCCAGGGCAAAGTCTGTGATCCGATTCACCTGATAGCCAGTAAATTTTCGCTTTTTCATATTCTCATCAAACACATATCCTTCATATCCGTGAGAAGTAAATTCCAACAAATCCGCCGCCCTCCAAAATCCCCGATACCCTCCTCTTCGTTCCGGCGGAACCGGCTTTGTCTCATAATCCTCTGCCGGAGGAGCCTTGCGTTCCTTTCGGGTACTGGCCAGATGCCATTTCCCAACATAAGCCGTTTCGTATCCCGCCTCCTGGATATAATCTGCCAGGGTTTTTACATGAGCCGGAAGCGCTATCGCATTCCGATAGCAGCCTGTCACAGCAGGATACTTTCCAGTCTGAAGCAAAGCCCGGCAGGGACCGCATAGTGGCTGGGCAGTAAATGCATTTTCAAATAAAACTCCCTCCGTCGCCAGTTGATCCAGGTTGGGACTGATATTCAGCTTCTGTCCATAGCAGCCAAGGGTATCCGCCCTTTGCTGATCCGTAAAATAGAATAAAATATTCGGTTGATCCATATCCCCGCCCCCTTATTTCGGACCTATTGGTTATCAATCTCCTGCTGGATCACTTCTGCCGCCGTATCTAATGCTGTTTTGGCGTCTTCTACCCCGTAGATAATTTTTTCTAAAGCATCATTAATCGCGTTGTAAACTGAATTTGCGTAAGCTACCTTCGGGGAGCCTGTCCCATAATTAATAGAAGCGTAGATGGCTTCATTATTCTCTGGCGATCTTTCGATAAACTGCTTTTTCAGCGACTCCCTTAACGGCGGAATCCCCAGCTCCTCATAACGCTTCCACATTTGTTCCGAAGAAGAGATAAATTCAATAAACTTCCAAGCTTCCTCCTCATGCTCCGTTTCCCCGCTCATAAACAAAAAACTCATGCCGCAAAATGTCCTTTGCTCTCTATTGGTCAGAGGAACCGCCATTGCCAGCTTTCCTTCCATCGCCCCCTGGTTCCAATTGTGAAAATCCAGAGTGTTTCCCAAGGTCATGGCCGCCTGCCCACGGGCAAAGGGATTTTGCTCCTTATGGTCGCTGTCCCAATGAATAATCCCTTCCTCAGCAATCTGCTTTAGAAACTCTGCCGCTTCTATTGCTTCCGGAGTATTGCACAAAATTTCATTATTATCTTCGTCCACAAGATTTTTCATGCCGTTTTCCTCCATGAAAACTGAAAAATAATGCTGTAAATTTCTTCCTGAGGTAGGTATGCCAAAACCGGTCTGAATCACTGTATCTCCCTCTTTTTTAATCAATTTTTTATGGCAATCCAAAAGTTCCTGCCAGTTCTTTGGGGGTTGTTCCGGATCCAGCCCTGCTTGTTTAAATAATTCTTTATTATAAATCAGAATCCGCGGATCCGAATATACGGCGATACCATAGATATTGTCACGTACTCGCCCCAGCTCCAGGGCATTCTTCATAAAATCTTCTTTGCCTTCCCAATCATTCACATACTCATTTAACGATGCATACTGCCCCAATGGAACTCGGGTTCCCATAGATGCCATAGTAAAGTTGATTACATCCGGAGCAGTTCCAGATGCAAACCCTATATTCAATTTTGTTTCAAAATCATCTCCATAGCCGCATTCTTGATACTCGATTTCAATATCCGGATTTTCCATCATAAATGCCGCTATTGCTTCCTCCCAGTACTTTTTTCTCTCTGGCTCTATTCCCACGCGCAGAAAAACCAGCTTGGTCTTTGGACTGTCTGTGCTGCTAACATTTTCAAAAGGCACCAATTCCTCCGTCCCTTTATGCCCGCATCCCGCCAATCCGAATAAAACCATAATTACTGCGGCTATACTATGTATTCTTGCCCTTCTTCGCCCCATGCTCCCTGTCCCTTTCTGTAATAAAAAATTATAATTAAAACAGGATACCTGTACCATGTCTCTCATTTCGACATTTTTGCACCCTGTTTTTTAATTCCTGGAATATTCTGTTCACGTTCTTTGTTCTTTAGCAAATCTTGTAAAAAGCTTTTATGTTTTTGTAGAATTTTTGGCTTTCCGGTATTCCAGGGGAGACAATCCATAGTACTCTTTAAAAACATGGCTAAAATGAGCCGTATCAAAAAACCGCTGCGGACTGCGATCTCCTGTATGGGAAGCCGGGTATCCAAAAGCATTTCACTGGATTTTTTTATGCGCACCTCCTGAAGATAATTGCTGAACTTTTTCCCCGTCTCCTTTTTGAACAATGTGGAAACATAGGACTGGCTCAAATAGATAAATTCTGATATTTGTGCCAGGGAAATCCGTTCTCCATAATGATCTTCCACATAGTTAACTATTTTCTGAACGGGTGTGGAGTAGCCGCTCACCTTGGCCTTATCTTCAAGAAATCTCGTCACAGGCTCTACCACTCTGGCCACTTCTTTCTCCAAGGTTTTAAAATTCGCTGCTGCCTGTTCAAAAAGGCCTTCCATAATTTTGATTTTTTCTTTTTCTTCTGCCGTCAAATCATACTTCCAAAGCTCCTGAAGGTATGCTGCCAAAAACTCATTACAAATCGTTCTGACATAATCCGGATAAAGATAGGATGATTCTTTAATCTCTTTTAACAGTTGTTTCACTGCAGCCTCGGCTTCCCGATACCTCTTTTGGCCAAGATCTGACGTTATCTGCTTAACTTCTTGAAAGAAACAGAATTCCATAGACTTTCCGCCGGTCATAATCCTCATATTCTCATAAGCCTGACAGTCCGGAGCAGAAAAAAAGCGCCGGTTTTCACTGGCCAATAACGCTTGACGATACAGCTCTCCCAGACCGGCTTGTTGTCTTCTGCTGCAAACCCCCATATATGCCTCTGCCCCTATATGGTTTGCCAAAGTCTCCCGCAGCCTTTGCATCTTTCCCACTCCTGCCTCATAATCCTCACAGGAATAAAGCATTACAAATTCCTGTTGATTGCAGGCAAGCGCTACCCCGCCCGCCTGTTCTTGCTCCAGAAAAAGATTCAAAAGCTCCAGAACCAGACTTTTTTGAACCTTTCCCTCAAAAAATATATTTGCCATAATGATTTTTGCCGAAGTCAGGAAAATTCCTTGCTGTGCCAGCAGGCCCATCAGCTCCTCATCATTCTGGCTTCCGCTCTGATCAGCCAACTGTTGCAGGAAAGCTTCCGGCTCTATAATACTGTTGTATTCCTTCTGCTTTTTCAGATTTTTTTGATTCTGGAATTTCCTGGCTTCCTCAAGAATTTGCTGTAGATTTTCTTCCGTAATCTCTGGTTTTAATACAAATTCCTGAGCCCCCAGCTTCATAGCCCGGCGGGCATAACAAAATTCATCATAAGCACTTAAGATCACCTTATACGGCTGGTTTTTCATCTTCTGAATTTGTTCTAAAAGTTCCAGCCCATCCATAACAGGCATCTGAATGTCCGTAATAACAACATCGATTTCATTGTCCTTTAAGTATTCCAGAGCCTGACAGCCATTGGAAAAAATACCGTCCACCTGGAATCCCATGTTCAATTCTTCTATTTTCTTTTTGATCCATTGCCTTGTTATCCCTTCATCCTCAACAATGATCACCTTCATCACTTTGCCTTCACCGCTTTCTATCCTACCACAGCCATTCGCATGCTAAAACCATTGCCTAATCATCTTCTGTTTTCACCGGCACCCGAATCTGAAAGCAAACGCCGCCATCCGTCAAAGCATATGCTGTCAATCCATAGGGTTCGCCAAAAAACAGCCGAAGCCTTTGTTGCACATTTCGTATTCCAATGCTTTTGAGCTTCTCCTTCCCTCCTACCGGAGACTTGTCATTCAACAGCCTGTCTATCTTTTCCCAATCTGCTCCCACCCCATCGTCACAAATGCGGATAACTAAATCCATATCCTCCTGGTTTGCTTCAATACGGATATGCCCGATCCCTCTTTTTTCTCCCAATCCATGTGAGATCGAATTTTCCACCAAAGGTTGTATGGAAAATCTTGGAACCAGACATTCCTGGATGTCCGGATCCATGTGAATCTCCCACACAAAGGAATCCGGATTACGATTCTCCATCAACACCAGATAATGAAATAACACCTCCAATTCTTCCCGCACCGGTATCAGCTTCCGATGCTCCGAAAATGTACTCTTTAAAAATTTTACTAATGCCAACAGGGATTGCTTTGCTTTTTCTTCCTGATCCATCTCCAGCAAAAAACGAATTGATGCCAGAGTATTATAAAGAAAATGCGGATTAATCTGGGCCTGAAGCGCCTGAAGCTCAAGCACCCGCTTTTCTTCATCCCTTTTTTCCAGCTGCCGAATCAAATACTGAATCTGATTGATCGTTTCATTAAACTGCTGGCTCAGCTGACCAAATTCATCATCCGTCTCCACCTCAGCACGTACGCTTAAATCCCCCTGGTAAACCGCTCTCATATAATTTTTCAGCTTCTGTACCGGGCGGCTAATATAATGAGCATTATACCAGGACATAAAAAATGCCAGAACCAAAAAAACCACTGCCACCGTCATAATTCCCAGATACTGATTGGTAAACCAATCGCCTGTCCGCACGTTATCGCTCATAACAATTTTCCACCCCGTAGTGGGATTCGTTACGAAACACACTTGCTGCAACACTCCATCCATATAAGCCTGAAAATACCCATGATCGTAATTTTGCAGCTTCTCAAGACAATCCGTATCCCCAAAAATGCTTCCTGACGCCGTCCCGTTGGCCTCACAAATCATATACCCTTTATCATCAACCAGTAAAGTATTCCGAAATGGGCTTTCTGTTCCGCTTTCCAATAGTTCCTGTAGTCCGCTTTTGGGGATACTTACATTCATTATTCCTATGATCCTGCCACTGTTAAAGTTAATCAGACGGCGCACTGCCCGAACAGCACTTTCTTGATTTTTGGCAAATTCGGCACTGCTGTTTGCAGGAATATAATATATTTTACTGGTTTCCATAATCCCCGGATACCAAGGTTCTTCTTTTAATTTTTTCAAATCGGAATAGACGAAATCGATATCCTCATTTTCCAGAGATGAATAATTATGGCCATTCTCCCCCAAAAACTCAACAAAATAACCATCTTCTCCATAAAGCATCCATCGTTCTCGTATGTATTCCTGAATTTGTTTGTCTGCTTTGATGCTCTCATAAGCATCTTTAAAGTCTCTTTGGGACAGGAGGCGATTTACCTTTGGATTATTGTAAAAAAAATCAGAAAACGTTATAATATTGAAAAATATATCCTCCATATTCTCATTGATTTGGTTTAAAATAACTAGCCGGGACTGATTCAATCTTTCATTGCCTTCCTGACGCACGAGAGAGACTATCAGCCAAACCAAAAACAGACATGGCAATACAAACAGTAACAGGTTCGATAACAAAATCTTTTTTTGAAGCTTCATACTTGGTAAAAATCTCTCCCTTCCTGTTAATTGCCGAAAAGATCGCCTGGAAATTCTTACTTCTTATTATATTTATGTTTTATCTGCTTGTCTACTCTTAATTATTTGATTAATATTTACTCCTCTCGCACTTCACTCCTTTTCACTTTTTTGTATTTTGCCTCTTTTTTGTTTTTTCAATAGACGTATCGCTTAACCATATGATATAATATCTATAAAAGAAATATCATTCTATTGCAAATTGAGGAGGATAGGGATGAAAAGCATACGAAGAAAAATCACAGTATGCCTAATGGCAACGGTCCTGATTGCTTTAATAGCGGTAGGAGCATCCAGTATTACATTAAGCTACAGAAGTACCATCGCCACTTTGAATCAAATGATGAGCGAAACTGCTGTACTGGCAGCCGAGCGAATCGAGCATGAATTGACCGCTTACAAAAATGTCGCGATAGACACCGGCTGCGTACCACAGCTATCTGATGCCTCGGTTCCCACGGCGGAAAAACAAGCCATCATCGATGAGCGGGTCAAAATGCATGGCTTTCAACGGGGGAATGTCATCGGTACCGATGGCCTTAGCATTTTTGACGGTAAGGATTATTCCGATCGGGAATATGTAAAACAGGCAATGCAGGGGAATGTCTATGTATCAGAGCCTCTGATCAGCAAGATCACCGGCGAATTGTCCATCATGGTAGCCGCCCCTCTTTACGATGGCGGAAGCCGCGATTCCCAAATCGTAGGCGTCGTCTATTTTGTTCCGCCGGAAACTTTTCTCAACGACATTGTATCCTCTATTAAAGTCGGAGAAAGCAGCCGGGCTTATATGATTAACAAATCCGGTGTCACCATCGCCGATGTGACATTAGATACCATCACTACTCAGAATATTGAGCAAGAGTCCGCAAGCAATCCTTCTTTAAAGGAACAGGCTGGCCTCCACGAAGCTATGCGCCAGGGGAAAAATGGCTTTGGCAGCTTTCGCGGTTCTGACGGTATCCGTTTTTCAGCCTATGCCCCTGTGAACAGTACAGATGGCTGGAGCGTTGCCGTCACCGTCTTGAAGTCAGAATATTTGGCGAATACTTACTTTGGTATCATTATCAATCTGTTAGTGATCACCGCCTCCATTCTGGTCTCCATTGTGGTAGCCTTAAAGCTCTCTAGCAATATCAGTACTCCTATGCGGGCCTGTGCGGAGCGTATGAAGCTGTTGGTGGAAGGCGATCTCAATTCCCCGGTTCCTCAGGTGAAGGGCCAGGATGAGACGGCCGAACTGACGCGTTCTACAGCAGAGATGGTATCCGGTTTAAATACCATCATCCATGACATTGGGTATCTGCTGAATGAAATGGCCAATAAAAATTTCGATATCCAGTCCTCTCATCGGGATACTTATGTGGGCGAATTTCAGAGCATCCTGCTCTCGATGCGCAACTTAAAGGTCGAGCTGAGCAACACTATGCGCCAAATTGATACATCCGCCGGACAGGTATCTTCTGCCAGCGGGCAGGTATCTACCGGCGCCCAGAATTTAAGTCAGGGTTCCATTGAGCAGGCCAGCTCTGTAGAGGAACTGGCCGCCACTATCACTGGTATCTCTGACAGTGCCAAAAAAACCTCTGCTGCTGCCGACGAGGCAGGCCGGTTTGTTGGCTTGGCCGGTGCCCAGTTAGGCACCAGTGTGGATTATGTCAAGGAACTGAACAGCGCCATGGAAAAGATATCCGAATCCTCCGAAGAGATTTCCAAGATCATTTCCACCATCGAAAGCATTGCCTTCCAGACCAATATCCTGGCCTTAAATGCTGCCGTGGAAGCTGCAAGAGCCGGTTCCTCCGGCAAAGGCTTTGCCGTCGTCGCTGACGAAGTACGTAATCTTGCCTCCAAATCCGATGAGGCGGCCAAGGCGACAAAAGAATTGATTGGCAGCTCAATCGCCGCTGTCACAGAAGGTGGCCAGGCTGTCGGAAAAGTCACCAATGCGCTGGAACAGACCAGTGTTCTGGCCGGCAATGTGACTACTCAGATGAACATCGTCGTCAAAGCAGTCGAAGACCAGACCATTGCTATCGAACAAGTTACCGAAGGCATCTCTCAGATTTCCTCAGTGGTTCAAACCAACAGTGCTACCGCTCAGGAAAGCGCCGCCGCCAGCGAAGAGCTTTCCGCTGAAGCAAACAGTTTAAAGCAGCTGGTAGATCGTTTCACACTTGCCAGGGATTAAAGCTTAACAGAATCAAACAGGAAATTTTACTACGAAAGTTCAGCGCTCCGGCGCTGAACTGTGCGAAAACGGGGTTTCGAAGTGATATCTTCCACTCCCGTTTTCTGCACATTCCCGGAGGTTCAACAAAGTAAACCGCTTTCATTCATGGTGGTATCTGCAATGCTAATATGGAGGTTTACTATGAAAGCAAAAGCATTCAAGGCTGCCTTTCCCCACACCTTGCCGATTTGTGTCGGTTTTTTATTTTTGGGTATGTCCTATGGGTTCCTCATGAGGAGTAAAGGCTTTTCCTTTGTCTACCCCATGCTCATGAGCCTCTTTATTTTTGCCGGCTCTATGGAATTCGTCACCGTTAGCCTGCTGCTGTCAACGTTCAATCCTTTTTATGCATTTTTCCTGGCATTGATGGTCAATGCCCGTCATCTGTTCTATGGCATCTCCATGTTGGATAGGTATAAAAATACCGGCTGGAAAAAATTTTATCTGATCTACGGAATGTGTGACGAATCCTTCACCATCAACTGTGCAGTGGAACCGCCTCCCGACGTAGACAAAGGATGGTTTCTGTTCTTTGTCACTCTGCTGAATCAAATTTACTGGGTATCCGGCTCTACCCTTGGTGCACTTTTAGGGTATGTGATCCATTTTGATACCACTGGTATCGAATTTGTAATGACAGCCCTTTTTGTTGTCATGTTCATCAATCAATGGGAAGAAGCTACAGACCATCGCCCTGCCCGGATCGGGCTTATCTGCTCGCTTCTTTCGCTGTTGATTTTGGGAGCCAAAGCATTCATTCTGCCATCCCTGGCACTTATTATTCTCTGTCTCTCCCCAGGAAAAATACCAGCCAGACCCAGCAACAGGAGTAATCAGCCATGACGAGATTTCAAAGTATTGTTACTATTTTAGCAGTTGTGTCCGGAACCATACTCACAAGATTTCTGCCCTTTATCCTCTTCCCGGAAGGTAAAACACCTCCAAAATATATTTCTTATCTGGGAACCGTACTCCCCTACGCAGTAATCGGTTTCTTAGTCGTGTACAGTCTGAAAGATGCTGTTTTTTCGCAATTCCATGGAATCCCTGAACTGCTTTCTATCCTGCTCATATTCCTTTTACATAAATGGCGGAAAAATACTCTGCTGAGCATCGGGGCCGGGACTGCCTTCTATATGTATCTGGTTCAGACATGGTTCCGCTAAACTGCTAACCATAACGCCGTCTCCTGCTACAACAACTTTCTTATCATCTCCGCCTCTTCTTCCGATAGCTTCTCGTCCCCGAGAAAGACTGTCACAAAACGGCTCAGCGAATTCTCATAATATTCCTCTACCAGCCTTTTTGTCCAGTTATGGATATGCTGTTCTTTGGAGTAAAAGGCATAATATAAATTACATGATGCGCCTTTTTCCGTTCTTACAAGATTCATTTTCTGCAAACCAAGCAAAAATGTATTCAATGTCTGGGCCTTCCATCCTTTTTTCCATTCATCTTTTGCCACATTCATAATTTCCCGGAATGTCATAGGCTTATTTGCTGCCCACAACAATTCCATAATCTGTTCTTCGGTTTTTGTTAAACCATAATTCTTTTTCATTTCCACAAACTCCTTGTCTCTTACCCTTAAGTATCCTACATCATATTTTTTGTTTTTCCTGATTATTGTTTATTTTTAATATTATCTGATATATTTAGGATATATCATATCGTAAAAATTGTCAATTAAAAAAGGAGGTGTTGCAGCGGTAATGTCATTTAGTTAATTTTTTCAGAAGGTACGCCATGGAAAAAGGAACGGGAAGCGGCGGGAAATGGTCTGTTACTTTTTCCGGTTTCGGGATCAAGAATTCCTAAAATCCCTGAATCTTTGCAAAAAGCGAAACGAAAATCCCCAAACTCGCTACGCTCAAACAGAGTGGATTTTCGTTTCCACGCAAAATTCAGGGATTTAAGGAATTCTAAATCCCTGCAAAGTCAAAAGTCGCAGACCATTTCCCGCCGCTTCCCGTTCCTTTTTCCATGGCTGGGTATTCTCAGAACTAAACTTGATGACATTGGTTGCAGCGATGCCGCAAAATAAGTCACCCGTCATTTTCTTATCCAGTGTCCGGCTGTTCACGTACACTCTGTCTGATATTGACGGACTTTGTCCGTTAAGAGCAGACTGTGTGTACGTGAACCGTCCGAACACAGGATAGAAAAATGACGGGTGACTTATTTTGCAACACCCTCCTCTTCTATTCCAAAAATTCGCTTTAAAGTATATCTTTCAACGCTTTTATAAGCCTTTCTTTTTCCTCGCTACCGTTTGTCCGAAAACGGATCAAGGGGAGTTTATACAATTCCATATTCTTAATCAATTTATTCATCTGAAAATGGCATAAGAATAAATTTTACCATTATTAAATTCTATATTTATTCTTTCGCCTGCCGCATCCCATTGGCAAAATCTAATCTCTGATGTTTTTATATTTCCCTTGATGAGAATCATATTCTTTCTTGTATTCATTTCGATTTTTCCTATTCAAAAATACGGCATTCTTCAGAGAATCTCCCGCTCTTTTACAAGGGTATAGCTCCTTACAAAAATATTGTTTTTAATAATATAGAAATCCTTTATATTATCCTCCCGGACGACAAGCCAGTCCGATGGTTCCCCCAGCAAACCATCCTTACTCCAATCCGGAATGATTTTCACCCGGCAATCAAGCTGCTTTGCCCGAATGCGTGCCCCTTCTTTAGGAATGCAGGTCTTGGCGTATTGAGCCAGCTCCCTGACATCCTTACTATCGCTCTGTGCCCAGATTACGCGTGGCGGATACTCGCCGGTAAAGCAGTAGGCAGCATCGCTCAAATCATTATTTTTCCTGAAATCCTTTTCTTTATTCTGATAAACCTCGGCGTCAATTCCCAGCATTAAATAAGTATCCTCTTCCACTACAAAGGTGATATCTCCCTCCAGCATCCTGACGCAGATTTGTGTCCCTGCCTCATATAAATCACTGGCTTTCACATATCCCACCGGCATACGGTTTTTCTGATATACTGCCCCTGTCTGAAACAATTCTGTGATCTCCGGATAGAACGCATCCCCTTTGGGGGCTTTTTCTCCCGCATAATAAATCTCAGGCGCTTTCATGTAAAATTGCAATCGCTGAAAAAATAGCTGGTGGATTTTGTCTTTAAAGCCATAGGTATCCGAAAACCCTGGCTCATGGACTACCTCCAACACCCCATTTCTTAACGTTCCGCCGCTTTTGCGCGGATGACCGCCGCCGCCGCCGATCCCCTTTGCCAAAAAGGAAGCTATATAATCTGCCCGTGCCTCCAAAAGACAACTGCGGACGGAAAATTTAACAATGCTATCGCTATTTTCATCTGGATTTAGCTGAACGCAGAACGCGACACATACATCCGTTTTTTCGTTTTCCATCACCAGATCACTGATCACCCCCAAAAGATTAGGATCACATTGCTTTATACTGACAATCGAAAACTTTCTGTCCTCTGAATAGGAATAATGCTTGCATGTCATCAATGCCATCCCTGTCGTTTCCAGATCATCTTCTGAAAGGTTACAGTTTTGTAACATAAACATCAAATCGCTCTGGCAGCGAAATTGCAACGCATCTCTCATATCCATATCCTTCGGATGGCGCAATTCCTGTAGCCTGGCAGTATCCATAAAAAGGCCGTAAAAAAGAGCTGTTGCCAGCTGCACGTTATCAGCGGGATCAAAACCGCTTTCCATCATCATATCCCAGACAATCGTCGAACATGCCCCATACTTGTCCCTTACTTCATTCAGCTTCGGCAGCTTCGGATCATTTTTCCCCGACGGATGATGGTCGATCACGGCAAACGCTTCTGCTTCAAATTTGCGGACATTTCCCCCACCATACCGGCAGTCTACGCAGATCAACAGCTCCGGCTTTTCCTCCAGCTTTTCCACATATTCAATCGGGATCTGCAGCTTTTCGCACAGCAGAACCATATTTGCCTTCGTAATACGATGTTCCCCACTATAAATCAGCCGTGCCTGTTTCCCATTCTGCTCTAAATAGCAGAGCAGCGCCCAGCCACTTGCGACCGCATCCGCATCCGGATTATTGTGACACTGAGTCACGATATCATTGTATTGCAGCAATTCCTTTATTTGCATTTTCTAATACCCTCCCTTTCCCGAGATCCGCCGGCTTAAATCCATTGGACAATGCTGCCAATCCCTATCAAGATTATATCATGCGATCCCATGCTCAGCAAGAAAAAATCCTCATAAAAGCTTATGATAGCAATATCTTAAAATAAAGTCAGCTGCTCATAATCCGATCTTCGTTCCAGAAGGCAGGACGTTTTTTTAGATACCTTCCGCCTTCTCCTCATTAAGAATCCAGGGAACAATCGCCCTTTCCTCAAGAAGCAATGGCATCCGATCATGGACAGGTTTCCTGGAAACATTCTCCATCTTACTTTTTCCAGCATCTGCCTATCTTCCTGAAAATACGGCCTGGTATCTCGCTCTTTCTGCCGGTATTGGTACAGACAATCTTCCCCATAGGCTTCATACCGGCGGTCCTAAAAAATTCATCCATATTTCGGATAGCTCCTCTACTCTGTCCGAATATCCAGGAAAAAGGCGCCGGAGTGCTACAGGCAGTTAAAATCATATATTTTTTACCGCACAGCCTCGGCTTGGGAAATGCCGCAGTCTCTTCCATAGCAGTTCCCAGCAAACGATCAAAGAGATTTTTTACCGGAGCCGGGACATTGGCCCAGTACACAGGAGCCCCGAGAATCACCACCTGACACTGCCGAAGTCTGGCAGCAATCTCCTGCATATCATCCTGTAGGACACAGGCCCCTGTCTGTAAGCATGCCCGGCATCCCCTACAAAAATCAATCTTTTTTTCATATAAATTGATACTTATAACCTCATATCCCTCCTTTTTGACCACTGAGACAGCATATTTTAACATCGTCCCCACAGTTCCGTCCGGATGTGGACTTCCCAGAACCGCAAGAGCAAGCTTTTCACTCATGATTTTGCCTCCCTTCGAAAATAGTATTTATAAAAATTATGTAAATCTCCCAAAAAGCTTTTCTAAAAATCAAAAAAGTGATATCTGATATTCCTTGCACGAAGCCGCTTTTCGTTCTTTTATCCTGTCATCTGGGCCAATCTCCCCGAAAAGAAGCGGCGATGCAGGATTATGCTTGCGGGTATTTCTCATAACAACTTTGTCACTATCATTTGCGTAGCAATATAAACATCCATTTTTACAAGTGTCATAATTTCCAATATCTATACTGGCAATGCAGCCGCATTCTGTCCTTTGATTTGAATCTTTGCCGATAGATAATTGATATTTTCCAATCCGTTCAAACCGCTCCTTGTCTATGCAATGAGCATGAGAAATCCCCAATTTATCAAAGTCTGCCACTTCCGCACAGGTGTCTATATAAAACCCATACTCCTTTGCAACATCTGAAAACCTTTGCATAATTTCAATTTGCTGTTCTGCCGTTTCTTGTTGTATTTTTAAGATTCGTGTATTACGAACAGTCTTTTGATATAAATCAAGAAAGCTTATCGTACATTTTTCAGTGTAATCCCCCAATTTTGCCGCCAATACCTTAAAATATTTACAGTGGTATTCTATTGTATATCTGTTATTGAAAAAAACAGGATCATACCTCCATATCACCTTCTCACGGCCGATAAGCTGAGATAATTTCTGAAATGCAGGTATAATAATACTATTTTTTGATGGTATATTCGGTTCCACATCTCGATCATATGCATTTAAAGTAAACTGAAAATAATAATTATAGTTATCCAGCTCAGAAAGACGGCCAAACATCGGCACCGGATTTTTCGTCCAAAAAACAATTCCATCTACGACGTCCGGAGATAAATTAATCTTTCCGATCTGATGGATATTCATGGGATTTCTCACTAGAACATATTGTTCTCTTAACCGGTTAAATAGCCATTCCGAATAATATGTTGGAATATCTGTTCTTCGGCTTGCACTAATGATCATTCTTGCACCACCTTTTTTCGATATATAAAATCTAATGCGGTTTCAACTTCATCACTTGTATCAATGTCAGGTTTCACCACATAATTAAAAGCGTAAACCTTGGCTTGAAATGGAATTTCACCCAAAGATCTTACCCTTAGCGGACAAGGGATCAGAGTTTAAAGCCAAAGAACGGCAAATTATAGAACCATAAACAATGTTCCCGCACCGATCAGTATACAGCCAATCAATGATTTTACCGTAAACGGTTCATGAAGGAAAATAAATGCCAATAAAAGAGTAATCACAATGCTCATTTTATCAACAGGAACCACCTTGGAGGCTTCCCCGATCTGCAAGGCCCGATAATAGCAGAGCCACGAAGCTCCCGTTGCCAACCCGGAAAGAATCAAAAAAATCCAGCTCTTTTTACCGATTTCCATGATACCGTTTTGCGCATTTGTCAAAAAAACCATTCCCCATGACATAACAATGACTACAACCGTCCGTATTGCTGTGGCAAGATTTGAATTAACACCCTCTATACCGATTTTAGCCAGTATAGACGTTAGTGCCGCAAACAATGCAGACAATATTGCAAATAAAAACCACATATCCATCCATCTCCAATCAGATATCCTTATTCATTTCTTTCTCAGTTCTAATTCTGGCAAAGGCATTAAAATTTTACTGGAATAAACAACTCCCTTCTCGGTTAATGGCATTTGTTTTTTCTATCCTTTTATTTTAAGAAAACTTTGGCGAAGCCCCATCTCACGAATATCGTCCAGCCATTTATATATTTTTTCCCGAGAATATTTCGCCTTTCCCTCCTCATCCTTTATTCGCTCTAACGCTAATACCATCAGTGCGTATTCATTTTCCAGATTTGTGGCAAACACCCCCTGATCATCGGTATTAATAGATATAGATATCTGCGGGCATTCCCGCAGTTCTTCTTCATCTGCTGTGAGACCAATATTATAAAACCGGAGCAACGGATGTTTATCATAGCGCTTGAATGTTCCTATCAGATAATTGGATGACGGATTAGTTTCCACTCCTACCCCCATAGCCGCTATCTCCCTCTGAATATGCTTTTGCACTTTCTTTGCCACTTCAACCATCTTGTCACTGATCTTCACCTCTATGGTCTTGCTCCCTTCCCGCTTAATTCCCGGATTATAATGATAGGAATGGTATAAAAACCCAGTCTCAAAATCATGACGTAGTTTATAATTTTCCGGATACCTCTGATCCGTCTGGCATCCTTCCCAGTTATAATCCAAAGATCTGGGTTCTCTGAACACACCGTCAATATAGCATTCCGGATCGTCTCCCCTCAGTTTCCATGCATCATAATAAGTGGTAATATTAAACTGTGCAAAGCGGCTAGGTTCATTGCTGTTATTCCTTTTTAATACGCCATTCACATAAGAATCTTTAATGTTTTTCAGGTAGATATCATGGAAAAGGGTCCAATATTCTTTTTCTATGTACAGCAGCAAATCCTCATATCCCACCAACCCTATCTCCCGGATTTTTGTATAAAGCCAGACAATATTATCCAGATATGCCTGTTTTGTAAGGAATATCCTCCGGTCTTTGCTGTCATACCACTCCTCGGCGTTAATTCCCAAAACCAAAGCATGTCCCAACCTGTCACCACATTTAAAATCCAAAAAACGGCACACCTCATCAATTGCGCGCAAACCGTCAATGATATCCAGAAAATCCTCTCCCACATGATAAGTTACTCCCAACACCGGAACTTCTGCATTTTGAACAATATGATTTCGTAGAAAGCGGAAAGCCTGGGCAAATACCTCAGGCCTGCAGGAAATCTCCGCATTGCACGCATCAAGCCCCAATATCCGTGAAGCTGTTTCCGGATAGTCTTCCCTCATCTTTGCAAACGCCTGGGCCTGAATTTTCACCGTTTTCCTCAGAGAAGCATGACGGCATAAAATCTCGCTCTCTGTTTCTTCCGGTTTACCTGGCGCTTTCACAAAATGGTATACATAGAACATCCTCTTTTTCTCATCTTCTGTCAATTCCATCTGCCTGTCATTTTTTTGAATCCCTTTTGCATCGAGGGCTGCTGACATCTTAGGAGAGATCCTTGCCTCCAGAGAACGGATATTTTTGTCTTTCATAATATCCCAGACGGCCAGTTTCAGCAAATGTCCCTCAAAAGGCGTTCCCTCAATAAAATCCTCTTTCCGGGATTCATAATAGCTGAAATTGCTGAATCCAACAGCTGTATTTACCTGAATCAATTCGGACCGGATAGTTTCTTTTATTACCAGATATGCGTAGAATAAATTCATATACACAGAAAAACCTGTTTTGTTTTCATAATATCTCCGAAACATCTTATACAGAATCCATCTCTCACCCGTAATAACATTTTTTGCGTTTCTTGCCGAATATGCCTCTCCCATACTGGAATGATTCCCTTCTGTATATCCGCCGCCTTTTCCGCTGTATTCATTTGGGATGGCATAATCCAACATCTTTCCATCCTTGTTTCTCACGGACTGCTCCCATCGCTGGATCTGAATGAGATCCTGAAGCTCTCTTTGATAATTCACCATCATATCGGGCTGACACAAGAGCCTGTGTATCAAATCCAGGGTTTCCCGCTCTTCCAATTCCAGATATATTTTCTCTGGAATTAATCCTTTCACGCAGCTCAAAGGTATCTCTCTGTTTTCTGTCATCACTGCCTCTACCATATCCGCCAATGTGATTTTATCCCTGAAAGCGCCTAAAAACTCTTTGCGGATCTGAAAATTACTCAACACATTAAAAATCAGATCTGTTATATATCTCTCTTCATATCCCGCTTTTTGAACATTTATATCTCTCATCCCGTCCGTCAGCAAATCCGCACAAGATATCTGCTTGTAATATCCAAATTCCTCCTTCAGACGCTCTGAAAGTTCCCCTTTTTGCCAAACTTTCTTTTTTAATATTTCATAGTCAAAAAATGTCTTTACATATCCCGCATCAACACCACATTTACCCAAAACAAATCTTTGTCCGCCAAGCCACATATAAAGCGTCAGTCGAATAAGAGCAGCCTGCATACACATAAAATACAGGGAATCTTCCCCATACTTTGAATACAGGGAATCTTCCCCATACTTTGGATTGTAGTTTATTTTTCCGCTCAGTCTTCGATTGTCATATTGTGCCAATATTCGGGCAAAATGCGGGTTATCAATATTATTCATCATAGAAATCCATGACAAATGGAAATACGGCGAGGAACCTTTTAAATGAAAATAATTTTCGGCAACTCCTTTTTCTAGCAGCTGGCGCAGTGATATATTGTTTGACCCTGTCACCAGATCCCACCTCAGATCTCTCCTGCTTCCCGGACGAAGAAAGTCCCGGTATGCCAAAAAAGAAGCTAAAAAAATATCCTCATCCAATATATGCACCGTACTTCTCCACCTTAATAATTTGCTGTACGCACAGACCGGTATATCTCCCTGCTCCAGCAGCACATTTTCCGCAAACTGCAGAATCAGTTCAAAAACATTCAGAGTCTTTCCAGCTTCTGCTGATTCAACACCAAACAGCCTGCTTTTCTGCTGATTCATCTCATCTACAAAATAAGTATACAGGTTTTCTACTTCATCATTGGAATAATTAGAATGATAAGAATTGGCAAGAAGCACAAACGTGCTCTTGCCAAACGTATTGTAGGTCACATCTCCATTTATGATCTCTTTTACCGCCACATGCCTCAGCATGATGTTTAATGCTTCTGTGTACTTTTTCAAAACACTTCTCCCATAACCGGATTTAGTTAATCCCTTTGTTCTTTTGCTTCTATGACAGCACCTGACCGGTCAATTGCTACGGCTATCTCCTTCGGAATCAGTGGATTTTTCTCTCTGATATACCGAACCACCGGACAGCTGCCAAAAATCTCTGCCAGATATTCGATTTCTTCGCCCTGACGCCGTGCCCTTTCGTAAAAATCATCCTGTTCTTTTAACACCTTATAGATCTGATCCATAAACTTAACCGTATAATCGGAAAATTTGTTGTCAATTTCTCCCCAATTAACTTCTTCACCTATTTCAAAAAAATCATCTTCATACAGCTTTCTGCACTTTTCTAAGATATAGGACATGAGCTCCGCATTATATACAGGAAGGACGTATCTCCCTTTATCTTCACACCATATCTGCAATTCTTCAAACAGGCTGGCCTTTTTTGCCTTTTCCAGCTCTTTTTCTGCCTGTTCTTCTTCCCACCCCATTTTTCCGACCAAATAATCTTTCCATATATTATTACTACGGCTATTAAAAATCGACATTTTTAATAGCCATATTTTTCAATGTA
>CAJUPI010000059.1 GCA_910588125.1 uncultured Lachnospiraceae bacterium | reverse complement strand
AGAAAATGCTGGAAGATGGGACAATAACGCTTGAAAAGATTGCGGAATTTGTCGGCCTTTCAGTTGACGAAGTGAGAAAATTGAAAACAGACCAGAATATGTAAATGGCACTAATGAGCCAAGAATCTAAAAAAATAGGTTCCTGGCTCTATTTTTTTGCCCTGAAATGTGAATTTTATGTGAATATGATTTAAAAGTCCTTTACAAAACGTCACTGGTGATATATCAACTAGCATATAAAAGCATTGCTGTTTATGCAACAGTTCTGCTCCTTTGCCCTTGGTAAATCCCAAAGATAGCGAGGGCCGCAATAGAGGTTAAAACAAAAACCGCCATAACGGGGTAGCTGATACTCACGCCAAATACATCGAAACGTTTATGGACGCCGAATACCTCTTTTATTAAAGTGACGTTTGCCAGCCCAAAGTCCACAAATGGCTGGATTCTTTGAAGAACCGTATCCCCCATTGCTGCCAAGCCCACATTTATAAACAGAAGAGCCAGGCTGATGCCTGCCGTCCCCATCTGGCTTTTCATACGAGATGAGATAAAACTGATGATCAGGCTGTAGACCGCACCGGTGAAAATGAGCCATACGGCTCCGGCAAGTGCAAGCTGCCAAGCCTTGAATTGGAACATAGACCTGGCGTATGTGGGAATGGACTGAATGGCAGCATTCCATCCATGCAGGCTTTTGTGAGGAAGAAAACCGAAAAGAAAGGTAGCTGCCAAATATAATATGACTACCACAGTGGAAGCGACAAGTACACTCAGCAGCTTTGCTGTGACAATCTTTTTCCGGCCATGGCGGGAACTTAAGATCAGATTGTCCATGCCGCTTGACCGTTCCGCAGCGAAAACCGGGGCAATGATAAATGCCAGCGGCACAAACAGGAGAAACTGCATCATATGCTCCCCCCAGTTGTTGAACAAGTTCTCCCATAGCAGAATATTGGCAAACGCCGGTTCGCCAAGTTTAATCAGGCATTGCAGGGCATCAGAGAGTTCCCGATAGGCGAAGGTATCTTGCTTTCCCTGGCTCTCCAACTCTGTCAACTTTGATTTCAGGAGGGCAATTCCATAAGGTTCTTCGGCACTCTCCGGCGGTGTACCGTTCCAATATTCCTCCACCTGTTGGGCATAGGCGTAGTAGTTCACCGCTAAAATGATTTCCGGCTGGTCTTTGACGCTTCGGGCGATCATCCTGGAATCTGTGCCATAGCGGGCGCTCACCTCGTTATAAATGCGTTCTGCTTCAGCCGCCTTTTCCTTATCAAACGATCCCTCATAAGCAACAGCCATTTCTTCATATGCACGGTAACTATCATTGCTACCAATCAGAAATATAGTGGAAGTAAAGCCAATCACGCTATAAAGCGCAAACAGACATAGCAGCAAAAGGCTGGTTTTCTTATGGAACAGCAACTTTCGGAGTTCAAAATAGAATAGTGACATGAACATTACCTCCTTTTCTTTCCGGGCAAGTAGTTGAAACTATATAAATATGCATCCTCCAATGTGGGTACAGCCTGCACTGCTTCACGAGTGGGCTTTGATTCATCAATGACGCGCACCTCCATATGGTCATCTTTGGCAATGACATTGCTGATAACGGCTTGATTTTGATATTCTACAAGCTGCTCGGCAGGCATTTTCACTAACCAGACACATCCAGCCATTTTTTTGATGTAGTCTGCACTGGTAAGCGTGTATTGAATAACACCGTATTCCATCATCATAATCTGCGCGGCAATGTGCTCAACATCGGAAACAATGTGAGTAGAAAGCAGCACCAGACGGTCTTTGGCATAGGCGGAGATAATATTTCGGAATTTGATACGCTCATAGGGATCAAGACCGGAATTTGGTTCATCCAGAATCAGGATTTCCGGATTATCCAACAGGGCCTGTGCGATGCCAAGCCTGCGCTGCATCCCGCCCGAATAGGCAACGCATTTCCGAGCCAGATCATTCTGCAAACCAACAACATATGCCAATTCCTCTATCCGCCTTCTGGCCATGGACTTATCCATACCTTTCAGCGCCGCTGAATATTCCAGATAATCTTTGCCGGTAAAGTCACCGTAAAAGCTGACGTCCTGGGGCAGATAGCCGATTTTTGCCCGGTATTCGTCCCCCATGGCATGAATATCCCTGCCGTCGCATAAGACCCGCCCTTTGCTGGGACGCAACACATCGGCCAGAATCCGTATCATGGTCGTCTTTCCCGCTCCATTGGGGCCGAGCAGCCCATAAACTCCGGTTCCCATGGTGAGGGAAATTCCTTTGAGGACTTTTTTATCTTTATAGTTTTTTGCAACCTGTTCAAACTGCAATTCCATATATTACCTCCTTTACCTTGCCGCTGCGCCACCGCCGCGCAGACCCGTAGCGACTTTTACCGTAGAGAAATCCGCCTGATTAAATTTACGAACACATAATACGAAGAAAAAGGCGCCGATCAAAACTGTGATTACCAAACCCATGATCGGTGTAATCACAAATCCACCGATAGCAAACGCCATGCCCTGCTCTAAAAGTTCCATCGTGGTCAGCTTATACGCACCCAAAGCAATATAGCGGAAAATGGAGGTCGTATAAGTCAGCGGGTTTAAATAGACCACCGGCAGGAGGAAACCAGGCATGATCGTTGTTGGGATGTATGCGCCGGAAACAAAGGTCAGGGGCATCATGGCCATGGAACTGACCGTTTGAAAGGCGGGGGCGTTCCGGGAAACTGTTGCAAGGAACAAGCCGATAGCGCTGAAAGTCATAGCCGAAATCAGCATCACGATCAACATCAGCAAAAATTGCAAAATCGAAACATAAAGCCCCAGGAAAATGGCAAGTATCGTCATAATGGCTCCTTGCAAGGTTGCGACCATCGCTCCCGCCGCAATGTTGCCAATGGAAATTTCGCTGCGGGAGATTGGGGCCACCATAACTTCTTTCATGTAACCACCTGCGATGTCAGACAAAATCCCGGAGGAATGGTTAATGCCGGTTTGGAAAACAGTCATGATGATGACGCCGGCCAGCAGATAGTTCATGGGTTGGCCCAAACCACCCATAGAGGATTTCATCAAAAATGAAAACATCACCAGCATAAAAAAGAACATAAACAGACTTCCGAGAAGCCATGCCTTGTTGCGGATGTAGTTCAGCAGATTCCTTTCAATAATTGCGACGATAGGGTTCATACCTTTCGAATCTCCTTTCCTGTAATGGCAAGGAACACTTCATTTAGCGTCCCGTTTTTCACTTCAAAATCAAGGATAGTTTCCTTGCCGCAAAATAAAATTTCCAGTGCCATCGGTGCGTTCTTTGTGCGAAAAATCATACGGTTCCCAGTTTTGTCATAAGAAATGCCTCGCTGTATCAATACGCTTTCCAGTTGCTCCGTCTGTGTGCAGAAAACATCCACCTCTGTGTTGGTATATTGGCGTTCCAAGTTCTCAGGCGTGTCGCTGGCAACGATTTTGCCGTGATCCATGATAACAATTTTCGAGCAGATCTCTGCCTCGTCCATGTAGTGAGTAGTAAGGAAGATGGTCATATTCTTTTGTTTTTGAAGCTGCTGAATATATTTCCAGACTCCAGCTCTCGTCTGCGGGTCGAGTCCGGTAGTCGGCTCATCTAGAAACAATACTTTCGGATTATGAACCAGTCCCCTTGCAATCTCAGCCCGCCGTTTCATACCGCCAGACAGACTGCCCGCAGTGGCCTTTTTCCAATCTGTAAGTTCTACCAAGCCAAGAGCGAAATCAATGCGTTCCTGCACCTCTCTTTTCGGCACTTTGTAGAAGCTGCAATGATATTTCAGATTTTCCTCTACGGTCATTTTTGTATCAAGGGTGGAATCCTGGAATACAATTCCAATGTCTTTTCGTACCAAATCCCGTTCGCCGGAAACATCATGCCCATTGATGATCAGGCGTCCCTCCGTTTTGTCCAGGATGGTACAAAGCGTGTTGATGGTTGTACTCTTGCCCGCACCGTTGGGGCCAAGGAAAGCGAAAATGCTGCCTTCGTCCACGGTAAAGGAAATGTCACCTACTGCCGTAAAACTTCCATACTTTTTTGAGAAATGTTCTACTTGAATGACTGGGTTCATTTCATCACCTCCAAAAAAATTAAGTCCTATGCGCCTTACGCGCATAGGACTTATCTCCATCAATAATATGGTGCCTTCCTGTATTCTATTTTCTTTCTCTGCTGCCAAAGAAGCTAAATCCGCCTCTGTCTGGCACAGGCCCATCATAGTCGGGAGAGAAGCGCTCCGCACCCGGTATATGATCCGTCTTTGCTCCTCTCCTAAAGGAGCCAAAGGCTCGTTCACGCATAGACATCAATTGCTCAAATTGTTCATCGCCGATACGTTCTCGTGCTTTGTCCATCCAGTCTGCCATTGTTTCCTCGTCCTCGCTTCTGCCTGCTTCCATTCGGAAAGCAGCAATAATCCGGTCTAAATATTCTCCGAATTGTTGCAATTCTTCCGGCGACAGGCAACCGAGAAATTCCTGATAATTTGCTTTCGGCTCCTGCATTTCTTTCCCTTTTTCTGTCAAATGCACCACCATGACTCGTCTGTCTTTCTCAGATGGCCTACGCTCCACATAGCTGTTTTTTTCCAACTTATTCAACAGCTCATTCAGCGATTGCTGGCGGATGCCCAGCAGATAAGCTAAATCCTTTGTAGCAATTTCCGGCTGGATTTTCAACATGGCAAGAATGCGTCCCTGGCCTCTTGTTGGGTCGGCAAATGTCCCGGATTCCGCTTGACTGAACATCTGACGGCGTCTCATGAGCCATTGCAATGTGGACAGTTTCTCACAAATAGCTGTATATATATTGTCCATATTGTGTCTCCTTTATTTTATACAGGTACCTGTATATTATTATACACACTTCAAGAGATTTGTCAAGGGTACCTGTATAAATTTTTCAGGGATTTGCCTTTCCCTGCAATAGTATTATCCTATAGACTATATTTAACGTTTGCAAAAGAATCTGCAGAAGGCACATAAAACCATACTCACAACATTAATACAAAAAGAGGGTGTTGCAAAATAAGCCACCCGTCATTTCTCTATCCTGTGTTCGGACGGTTCACGTACACACAGTCTGCTCCTAACGGACAAAGTCCGTCAATATCAGACAGAATGTTCGCGAACAGCCGGACACGGGATAAGAAAAATGACGGATAACTTATTTTGCAACACCCTCTTTCTCATCTTCAATTCACATAAAGGAATAATCTCTTATTCCTCATACTGCGCCGCAACTGCCTCAATATCCACGTCCGCCACATCCGGATTCTCTTCCTGTACCGGCTCGGGGGCATTCTGAAGCGCCTTAATGCTCAGGCTGATCTTCCGATCTTCTCCATTGAAATCTACAACGCGGGCCTCGATCTCCTGCCCGATCTTCAGGGCATCTGACGGCTTTTCCACATGCTCTCTGGAAATCTGAGACACATGCAACAGAGCATCTACTCCCGGCTCCAGCTCCACGAAAGCGCCGAAATCGGTCATCCGCGCCACCCGGCCCGTCACGATGCTGCCAGCAGCATACTTCTCATCCGCATTCGCCCATGGATTCTGATCCGGAAACTTTAAGCTGAGCGCAATCTTTTCTCCATTGATATCTTTGATCAATACGGTCAGCGGATCACCGCTCTTAAATACCTTCTTCGGATTCTCCACACGTCCCCAGGACATCTCGGAAATATGAAGCAGGCCATCTGCTCCTCCCAAGTCAATAAAGGCGCCGAAATCCGTGACATTCTTGACCGTACCTTCCACCACGTCTCCTACCTGAATACGCTCAAACAGCTCTTTTTGCATCTCCGCCTTCCGCGCTGCCATAAGCTGCTTCCGATCTCCGATAATTCTTCTTCGGCGGGGATTGAACTCGGTAACCACGAACTCAACCTCCTGGCCGGCATACTTGGTCAAATCTCTCTCATAAGTATCGGAAACCAAGCTGGCCGGAATAAACACTCTTGTGCCTTCCACTTCCACGCTCAATCCGCCGTCCAATACCTGCGTTACCTTAGCCGTCAAAACCTCCTGGCTGTTGAACGCCTCTTCCAGGCGCTTATTTCCTTTGTCAATGGCCAGCCTTTTATAAGAAAGCGCAACCTGCCCTTCCCCGTCATTGACTTTTACTACTTTTGCCTCCATCTCATCACCCACATGGACCAAATTCCGCAGATCCACATTATTCTCATTGGTATACTCATTGCGCGGAATAATTCCATCGGACTTGTAGCCTATATTCAAGACAATCTCATCATCTTTGACATCAATGACTTTACCAGTGACGATCTCCCCTGTACGGATTGTCTTTAAAGACTCCTCTAGCATTTGTTCAAACTCATTTAATTCTGGCATTTGCATGAACCTCCTCGATAATTTGTTTCGGGGTAGACGCCCCGGCTGTAATACCTACGTTGCGTACAGAATTCACACATTCAGGATTGAAATCGCCTACTGTCTGGATAAAGTAAGTGTTCTTACAATTCTTTTGGCATATCTCGTACAGTTTCTGAGAGTTGGAGCTCTTCTTGTCGCCAATAACAATCATCACATCCACCTCTGACGCAATACGGCTGGCTTCCACTTGTCTTTCCTGAGTTGCACTGCAAATCGTATTTAAAACAAGTATATCATAACCCTTTTTCTCAAATTTTTCAACTAATTCTTGAAATTTATTGTAATTAAATGTCGTCTGTGCCACCAAACAGAGCGGAATTCCTTGTTGCACCGGCAAATTTTCCAGCTCCGATGCATTCTGGACCACCAAAATGCCTCCTCCCGACCATCCACAGATTCCTTGTACCTCTGGATGACTGGGATCTCCAATGATAATTACCTGCCGACCCGCCGCCTCCTGCTCCTGTACTATCCGGTGAATCTTTTTGACAAAGGGACACGTCGCATCGACCACGGTGATCTCATTTTTCGCTAAAGTATCATAGACGGACTTTCCGGCACCATGGGAACGGATGATAACAATCCCCTCGGTAAGTGCCGATAATTCCTCTTCTGTATTCAGTACGCAGACACCTTTTTCTTCCAGATCCCTTACCACCTCCCGGTTATGAATAATAGGACCATAGGTGAATACTGGTTTTTCCGCTTTTTGAATCTGTTCATATACCTGTTCCACCGCCCGTTTTACCCCAAAACAAAAACCGGCGGTTTTTGCCACAATAACCTCCATATCCACTATCTGACCAAAAGTCCCCGGGTTTTTGCCACTTCGATAATAGCCGATACCACCTGATCGATGCTCATATCCGAACCGTCTACCAAAACGGCATCTTCTGCCTGCTTAAGCGGGGCAATCGCACGGTTTTTGTCCCTTTGATCCCTTTCTATAATATCTTGCTCAATTTCCTGCAAATTACACATCTCACCTTTTTCTTTCAATTCTTTAAAGCGTCTCATGGCACGGACCTTTGGGCTGGCTGTCAAAAATATTTTGGCCTGTGCCTTCGGCAGCACACAAGTCCCGATATCTCTTCCGTCCATAATGACGCTGGTGCTATCCGCCAGCCCACGCTGCAAATCCAATAGATGAGCACGCACTGTCGGATAGGCGCTGACGGTAGACGCCGTCTTCCCAACCTCTTCCGTGCGGATCATACCAGATACATCCTCTCCGTTTAACAATACCCGCTGCGTACCATTCTGATGGCGAATGGTGATCTGCGCCCCGGCAATCCCACAAGAAACTGCTTTTTCATCTTCCGGCTTTATCCCCTGGCGCAGGCAAAAAAGGGCAATTGCCCGATACATCGCCCCGGTATCCACATAAATAAATCCCAACCGCTCCGCAGCCAGACGGGCAATCGTACTCTTGCCGGCCCCTGCCGGCCCGTCTACCGCAATGGCAAAAATCTGATTCTGCATCTTAATCCTGCTCCTTTTCCGATTTGTTATGAAAACGATACTGACATCCCTGCCAAATAGCCAGTAGACCATGCAATTTGCAGGTTAAACCCTCCGGTCACTGCATCCAAATCCAGTACCTCTCCTGCAAAGTACAAGCCTTGTATCAATTTGGATTCCATGGTTTTGGGATGAACCTCCCGCACAGAGATACCGCCCTGGGTAATGATCGCTTCCTGATAATCCCGAAGCCCGACTAATGTCAGCCGAAAATCTTTTATCAACGCCGTCAAGCGATGTCTCTCTTCCCGTGTAATCTCATTTACCGGCTTGTCTTCCATAATCTTGCTTCTCTCCACAATCACCGGGATTAGCCTAGACGGAAGCAGATGAATCAGAGAATTCTTAAACCTCCGGTTCTTTACCTCCGCAAAATCCCGCAAAATCCGTGCGTCCAACTGTTCCTTTGTCATTGCCGGCTTCAAATCTATCGCTAAGGCCAAAGCCTCTTTTTTCAATTCTTTTGCCACATAGCTGCTGGCCGACAGTAACACCGGCCCGCTGACTCCAAAATGGGTAAACAACATTTCGCCCAAAGCTTCATATCTGGTTTTCTCGCCATTTAACACACGCACCCTGACATTTCTCAGGGACGGCCCCTGCAATGCTTGCACGGTTGCCAGTTCCCGCACCACAAAAGGCACCAGCGCCGGATTGGGTTCTGTCAAAGTATGCCCCATCCTTTTGGCAAAGGCATATCCGTCACCGGTTGAACCGGTAGAAGGATAGGAGAGTCCTCCGGTGGCAACAATTACGGCATCCGCCGGAACCGGGCGGCATCCTTTTTTCAAGACAATACCGGTGATACGGCCGGAATCCTGCGTCAAGTCTGCCACCTCCTCCCGAAGATGCACCTCCACTCCCAGCGCCTCTAAACGCCGGGAAAACACTTTTATCACGTCAGAAGACTTATCTGACACTGGAAATACACGGTTTCCTCTCTCTATTTTGACCGGGCAACCGTTCTCTTCCATAAAAGCAATCATATCCTGGTTGGAAAAAGCATAAAAGCTGCTGTAAAGAAACTTCCCATTGTCTACCACATGGTCAAATAATTCCCCGATACCGCAGGCATTCGTCAGATTGCAGCGGCCTTTCCCGGTAATATAAAGCTTTTTCCCCAGTTTCTCATTTTTTTCATAAAGCCGGACCCGATGTCCGGCGCCGGCGGCAGATACAGCAGCCATCATGCCCGCCGCCCCGCCGCCGATAATCACCACATTGCTCATACCATTCCCATCACGGCTGCCAGAATCTCTGTCTCACCGCTTCCTGTCACTTTTATTTGTTCTCGGCCTTCACCTGCCGGATCTTTTCTTCCAACGCCTCCACAACCGTCTGCAAAACCTTGACGCGGGCATAATATTTGTTATTTCCTTCCACTACAATCCAGGGAGCATACGTGGTGGATGTCCGAACCAACATCTCGTTGACAGCAATCTCGTACTGATCCCATTTCTCCCGGTTACGCCAGTCTTCATCCGTGATCTTCCACTGTTTTTCCGGAATTTCCATTCTCTCCTTAAAACGCCGCTCCTGCTCGTCTTTATCGATGTGAAGCCAGAATTTAAGCACCACGGCGCCAGCGTTCGCCATATGCGCCTCCATCTCATTGATCTCCTGGTAAGCCCGTTTCCAGTCGTCCTCGGTACAGAAGCCCTCAATCCGTTCTACCATCACCCGGCCGTACCAGGTACGGTCAAAGATCGCCACATGCCCGGCCTTTGGCACCTTATTCCAGAAACGCCACAGATAATGATGCTTCTTCTCGATATCATTGGGCGATGCCGTAGGGCACACCTGATAGCCACGAGGATCCATATGGCTGGTAAGGCGCTTGATCGCCCCGCCCTTTCCGCCGGCGTCCCATCCTTCAAAACCCAGCACTACCGGAATCCGCAACCGGTAAATGTCACTGTGCAAAATTTCCAGCCGCCTTTGTAGCTTATCCAACTTTTCTTTATATTCCTCTTTCGTCAGTTTCTTGGAGAGATCCACCCCTGACAATACCCCGTTCTGATAACGGTTGCCGGCATCCAGGGAGATTCCGGAGTTCACCTTTTTCATTCCCTTTAGCGCTTCCTTCTCGCTCAGGGCCCGCTCCAGCCTTTCCGCCACAGTCTTTAAAATCTTCATTGCTGCATAGTTGCGGTCTGTAGCCTCAATGATCGTCCAGGGAGCAAACTCCGTATCCGTCCGTTCGAGCATCTCTTCATTAATCTGGAGATATTCTTCATAATTCCGGTTTCTCTCCCAGTCGCTGTCATTGACATGCCAGCGGGTCTCCACCGACTTCTCCAGCTTTTTGAAGCGCTTCTTCTGCTCTTCTTGAGAAATATACAAAAACAGCTTTATGATCACCGCGCCGCCGTCGCTCAGCTGCTTCTCAAAGGAACAGATATCCCGAAATGCCTCCGGCAGCTCCTTTTTCTTTGTCACCTTGTCAAACCGGTCAACTAAAACCTTCCGATACCAACTCCGATCGTAAATAGCAATTCGCCCATTCTCCGGCGTCAACGTCCAGAACTTCCACAAAAACGGCCGCAGATTTTCCTCCTCTGTAGGCTTATTGCTGGCATACACATCAAATCCCCGGGGATCCAATGCCTGAATCAGACGGTTGATCTGCGTGCCCTTTCCGGCGGCTCCCATGCCCTCAAAAAGAATCAAAACCGGAATCCCCGCATCCTTTAGACGCCGCTGCAGCTGTCCTAGCTTAGCCCCTTCCTCCTGCTGAACCTTTTTGTAGATTTCCTTCTCCACAGTCCTTGATAAATCGATCTTCTCTAACATCCCTTCTTACCTCCAAGCTGTCTTTCTTTATGGATCTATCTTAAGGTTGTTCCGTATCTGCGTCCGGTATGCGATCAATTCTTCATATCGATAAAAGAATTGTATTCTCGCTCCCCAACTACCGCCCGCCTCCCCTGGCCGGTCTGTCAACACAAACCATACAAAGCTCTCTTTCAAATCCGGCAACGGTTCTTTATAATCCCCCGGCTTCACTCCCAGCTCTACCTGCTGCACCGGATTCGTATCGGAAAATATTGTCTCAAAATCCGTCCGATATTCCTCGGTCTGCTCCAGCATTTGCCCGTATAACAACAGAATCTGACGTATCGTATCGGTCTCATTGCGCCATCTTCCATCCGCTGTCAGGGCATCCTCCAGATCCAGGCCCCAGATAAATTCCAGTTCCCTTTGTTCCTCTGCTTCTTCATTTTCCTCTGGCTGCAAGATCTCCAGCGCCGTCTTTGTCTCTCCGAGGCCATCCGTATAGAAATCGATACGCCGCAAACGCTGCCCATCCCCCATTGGCAGCAGCTGCCTTACCAGCGTCAGCAGTACATTGGCCCTTGGATCCTGCGCCGGCGCTTCCTCCATCTCCCGGCGCCCCAGGCCCATCTGAGGATTCTGCCCTGTAGCAGGGATAATTTCATAGCTGTCTAACAGCATCCTCTCCGTCGGATATTCGCGAAGCTCCAGCTCGTATCCGTCATTTTCCGGGGTCATAAATATCGCTGTCCGGCTGACCGCATCCTGCCAGCTATACGCAATCCCGGATGGGCCTTCTGCCTCTTCTACGGGCTCGCCATAAACGGATATCAGCCGCTCCCGCATATCAGCCATATCTACCCCGGCGCCATCTCCATCCACTACAACCGTATCCAGCCGGCCGTTCTGGTAATAATAGGTAGTCAACAAAACCTGATCTACTCCCAGCCACTTTACCGGATACTCCCAGGACTGGAGAGCATTTTCCTCCCCGTCCGTGTTCTCTGCTGCCAGAAATCCCCGGATACCCAGACGGCTCTCCGTCTCCTGCGGCGTCTCTCCAAAGGCAATCGGCTGTCTCACCGGCTGTATATAGGCATTATCCCGCAAATCATTATAGTGATGGGCCTTGGCTAACATCGACGGGGTATCTGGACTCATGATATCCGAGATGGCACGGCTTACCACATTCACCACCTGGGCCAGCCGCTCGATGTCCACCAGCTCCGGCCGGTCAAAACGAGAACCCGCCTCATATGCCTCCCGCTGCTGGCTCACCGTCACCGCCGGCAACCGACCGCGGACAAAACGGCTATGCGTTCCCTCACGCTGTTCATAAAACCAGCTTTCCTGAAGAAGCTCCTGGCTGGCATCCCGCAGGGCATCTCCCAGCATGGTAGGCTTTCCATCCTCAGATTCCAACAAGATCCCGCTGTTTACGGAGCATCCCAGCCCTCCCAGATGTATCGCTCCGATCACCCGGTGGCGCTCTTTTTCACTCAGGGACTCCACATAGTAGCGGCTGCCTGTCTGTCCCGCCGGATAGCCGGAAAAGCTGACAAAACGAAGCTCCGTATCCGTAGGCATCCGCGAAAGCAGCCGGGCTGTCTCTAAAAGCGCCGCCACGCCGGAAGCGCTTTCACTGGCTCCGGGACTCCAGGGCAAAGTATCATGACAGGCACTTACAATCACAATATCTGCCTCTGGCTCTGAGGCCTCTCTCACTGCCACCACATTGATGCCGGAAGCGTTTAAAACGTCTGCCCCCTCTCCTCCCTGCCGCCCGGCAACATGTTGAAGCGAGGTATCATATCCGTAATCCTCCAGCAGCTGCCGGATATAGCGAACCGCCTCCTGTTCCTCCTCGCTTCCTCCCGCACGGGGAGAACCGGCAAGAATCTCCAGCTCCTCCTGCAGATAAAAAGGATTGCTCTCCTCTAAAACCGGTAGCCCCTCTTCCGAAACCACGACTTCTTTGCTTTCCTGGGGCAAGACCCGGGTGGAAGGTCCGGCACAGCCGCCCAAAAGCCCTCCCGCCGCCAATACTGCTGCCAGAAAAATTGCCCGTAGGGATTTTGGCAAATCATCCATAGAATTCTCCTTTCGGACAGATTTTCTTTTTAGTATAGCATATCTGGGATTTTTTAGGAAGGGGAGATGTGGGAAAATGAGAGAAAATGATTGTGTTCCGACTAATGTCATTAAGTTAATTTTCTCAGAAGATACGCTATGGAAAAAGGTACGCCAGGAAGGAAGGCGCAAACGGGCAGGCCGTCAGCCGGACTTTTCCCGTTTCGGGATTAAGAGGCTCTAAAATTCAGAAATCTAAGAGCTTCTAAATCCCTGCAAAAGTCAAAATCCTGGCTGATGGCCGCCTGTTTGCGCCTTCCTTCCTGGCTGGATATTCTCAGCTTTAAGCGGAATGGCATTGATTTTGTGAGATCCCCGGGGATGCCTGAAAGTGTGCATTTACTGCATCTCGGCTGTGACAAAAATATCATAGATCGCCTTGATCGCTCCCTCGAAGTCCACATTCTTTACCCCAATGATAATATTTAGCTCACTGGATCCCTGATCGATCATTTTTACATTAATCCGGGCATGTGCCAGAGCGGAGAAGATTCTTCCAGCAGTTCCGCGGGTCGCCTTCATGCCGCGTCCTACCACAGCGATCAATGCCAGATCCGACTCCAGTTCCACGCTGTCCGGCTCTACTGCCCGGTGAATCCCGGCAATCACCGACTGCTCGTACTCTTCGAATTCATCCTGATGGACCATGATGGTCATTGTATCAATGCCGGATGGCATATGTTCAAAAGAAATGCCGTACTTTTCGAACACTCCCAGGACTTTTCTGCCAAAACCGACTTCTGCATTCATCATCGCTTTTTCGATATTGATGGCGCAAAAACCTCGTTTCCCGGCAATTCCGGTGATGGTGTATCTCGGCTTCCGGCAGGTGCTTTCCACGATCAGCGTCCCTTTGTCCTCCGGCTTGTTGGTATTGCGGATATTGATGGGGATTCCTTCTTTCCTCACCGGGAAAATCGCATCCTCGTGAAGTACGCTGGCGCCCATGTAGGCCAGCTCGCGCAGCTCCTTATAGGTGATCGTCTCTATCACCTGAGGTTCTTCCACAATCCGGGGATCTGCCACCAGAAATCCTGAAACATCGGTCCAGTTCTCGTATAGATCGGCATGAATCGCCTTGGCCACAATCGAGCCGGTCACATCGGAACCGCCGCGGGAGAAAGTCTTGATGCTTCCGTCGTGTTTCGAACCGTAAAATCCCGGAATCACTGCTCTTTCCACATGTTCCAGGCGTTCTGACAATTCCTTATGGGTAGTTTCCGGCTCAAAGTTTCCCTGTTCGTCAAAAAATATCACTTCTGCAGCATCGATGAACTCATATCCCAGATAGGTGGCCATCACAATGCCATTCAGATACTCACCGCGGGAGGCTGCATAGTCACGTCCGATCCCCTTGACAAAATTTTCTTCAATGCGGTCAAATTCATAGTCCAGGTTCAGATTCAAATCCAGCCCGTCGATAATCTCCAGATAGCGCTCTTTGATTCGGTTCAGCAGCTTTTTGTATGCCACACCTGTGCTGGCGGCATCGTAGCAGGCGTACAACATGTCGGTGACTTTTTCATCTTTATCGTTCCGCTTGCCCGGCGCGGAAGGGATCACATACCGCCTTGTCTTGTCCGAACGGATGATCTCTCCCACCTTTTTGAACTGTTTGGTGCTGGCCAGTGAACTTCCGCCAAATTTTACAACCTTCTTCATCATGTCCTCTCCTGTCTGCCGGGGGCTTCTTGGCAAAGCCCTGTAATGCGTTTTATTCGACAACATAATACTTTAAATTCTGGGGGCTGTCAAGGGAAATCCCCTATTTCCCAAAGATTCGTTTTGCTTCCTTTCTTTGTTTCCTGGTTCGGGAATTCCATAAGGTACGCCAGGAAAAATGGGAGGAGGAGCCGGAGCACCAGCCTGACCATCTTGCTGTTTCGGGATTAAGGAGTTCTAATGCTTTCTGATTTTGCTAAGTGCGAAACGAAAATGCCCAAACTCGCTTCGCTCAGACAATGTGCATTTTCGTTTCAACGCAATATCAGAAAGCTTAAGAACTCCTAAAATCCCTACAAATGCAAAATGGTCAGGCTGGTACTCCGGCTCCTCCTCCCACTTTTCCTGGCTGGTTATCGTAAAACCTGGTCTTTTGGAAGTTTGGTGATTTTATGTTTTGATAAAAAGGGGTGGTAAAAACTTATTTAGGGAATCCAGGCGCCATCTGCTCCTACGGTGTAACATCCGGGGTCACCGTAGGGAAAAGCATTCTTCCATCTGAATTTAAATAATACCATTAATTTTCTAAGAAAGCCCATTGGGTTTTCCCATAGTGAATTCCATCTTCTAAAAGAAGCCACCATCCTTTTGCGTCTTGTCTCCAGCTTCCGGAATCGTATCCTTCCAGCTTTATTGAAAATGTATCGTCAGGAAGGTATATGGTCTTCAATATCATTAAGTTTAGCTCTTAGCAAAATTCAGAAATTTTACCGGAAATACCTCACCCCAGATTCAAAAATCTGCATATCCTGCTCTCCATAAATATTGATAGCCACCGCTTCCCCGCGCCGCTCAGAATGAGCCATCTTGCCGAAGATCCTTCCGTCGGGGCTGGTGATTCCCTCGATCGCCATATAAGAGCCGTTGGGATTCCAGAACTCATCCATTGTCGGGATGCCCTCTGCATTCACATATTGCGTCGCCACCTGGCCGTTGGCAAACAGCTTTTGCAGCCATTCTTCGCTGGCCACGAAACGGCCCTCTCCGTGGGAAGCCGGATTGCAGTACATCTTACCCAGCTCTGCTCCCTGCAGCCATGGCGAGCGGTTGCTCATTACTTTTGTGTAGACCATCTTCGATACATGGCGCCCGATGGTGTTCATCGCCAGGGTCGGAGAATCCGCGTGCTGCTCCACAATCCGTCCCTCCGGTACCAGGCCCAGCTTGATCAATGCCTGAAAACCATTGCAAATCCCCAGCATCAGCCCGTCACGCTCATTTAAAAGCTTTTCGATTTCTTCTTTGATCACGGCATTGCGGAATACTGTGGCAAAGAACTTCGCGCTCCCCTCTGGTTCATCGCCCGCCGAGAAGCCTCCCGGGAACATGACAATTTGGGCTCCTGCAATATCTTTTTTGTATGTCTCCACAGATTCCCGGATATCCTCTGCCGAGAGATTTTTAAACACCCGCGTCACGACCTTTGCCCCGGCACGCTCAAATGCCTTCGTGCTGTCATATTCGCAGTTTGTCCCCGGAAATACCGGAATAAACACGGTAGGCTGTGCCAGCTTATGATGGCAAATATACACCGAATCTGTCCGGAAGACTTCATTGATTACCGGGTTCTGCTCCACGCCCGACCGGGTGGGGAATACCTTTTCCAAGGTGCTTGTCCAGCTCTTTAGCGCCTCTGCCAGTGAAATGCTCACCAGCCCGTACTCCAGCAATGCCCGGTCTGTCACTTCACCGATCAGCGTGTAAGCCATTGCCAGCTCGCCAACCTTCCCGTCCGCAACCTCGCAGACGATGTCTCCCCAACCAGCGCCAAAGAAATCTCTCGGATCCACATTATGCTCAATCTTTACTCCTAATTGGTTGCCGAAGGCCATCTTGCTGACTGCCTCTGCCAACCCATGTCCCTCCACGGCATAGGCCGACAAGATCCGGCCGGCCCGGATGTCTGCCAGCAGCTTTTCATAACCATCCATCAGCTGCCCATACACCGGTAGGTCATACATATCCCGCTCTGCCCGGAATACTACGATCTTGCTGCCTGCCTTTTTAAACTCCGGCGTGATAATATCTTTGTAGCTGGCCACGTCTACTGCAAAAGAAACCAGGGTCGGCGGCACATGGATCTCCCCATGTTGCTCATCATTAAAGGTGCCTGACATGCTGTCCTTGCCGCCAATGGAAGGCAGTCCAAAGCCCAGCTGCGCCTGATAAGCTCCCAGCAGCGCAGCAAACGGGACTCCCCAGCGTTTTGCATCCTCCGTCATCCGCTTGAAATACTCCTGGAAGGTAAAGCGGATCTTTTTAAAATCGCCGCCTGACGCCACAATCTTCGCCACAGAAGCTACCACGGCATAGATTGCTCCGTGATAGGGACTCCAACTTGACAGATACGGATCAAAGCCGTAGCTCATCATCGTCACGGTATCCGTACTTCCGGTAAGCACTGGCAGTTTCGCCACCATCGCCTGCGTCTCGGTCAGCTGATATTTCCCTCCATAAGGCATGAACACCGAGCCTGCGCCAATCGAACCGTCAAACATCTCCACCAGCCCCTTCTGGGAACAAACATTGAGATCCGCCAATACCTTAAGCCATGCCTGGCGCACATCCGGCACATCCTTTTTCACAAACAGGCTACCTTCCTTCGACGGAACCTCCAATACTACCTCCGCCTCCTGATGGGCGCCGTTCGTGTCCAAAAATGCCCGGCTGATATCTACGATCGTCTTACCCCGCCAGTTCATTACCAGTCTCGGCTCCCCGGTCACCACGGCCACCGGCACTGCTTCCAGGTTCTCTTCTCCGGCATAGGCCAAAAACTGCTCCACATCCTGCGGGCTGAGCACCACGGCCATCCTCTCCTGAGACTCGGAAATAGCGATCTCTGTGCCGTCCAACCCCGCATATTTTTTGGGAACCTTATCCAGATCAATAGTCAATCCGGCGGCCAATTCCCCGATCGCCACTGACACGCCACCGGCGCCAAAGTCATTACACTTTTTAATTATGCTGCTAACCTCCGGCCTACGGAACAATCTCTGGATTTTTCTCTCGGTCGGCGCATTTCCCTTCTGCACCTCCGCGCCACAGACTTCAATGGAAGCTTCGGTATGCACCTTGGAAGAACCAGTGGCACCGCCGATGCCGTCGCGTCCGGTCCGGCCGCCTAAAAGCACGATGATATCCCCCGGATCCGAGGTTAGCCGTTTCACATATTTCCTGGGAGCCGCTCCCATGACTGCACCGATCTCCATGCGCTTTGCCGCATAATTCGGATGATAGATTTCTTTCACATAGCCGGTCGACAATCCGATCTGATTGCCATAAGAGCTATACCCCAGGGCGGCGCCACCCACCAGCTTTTTCTGTGGCAGCTTGCCCTTCATCGTCTCATGCAAAGAAGCAGTGGGATCCGCCGCCCCCGTCACCCGCATCGCCTGATAGACATACGTACGCCCGGAAAGCGGATCACGGATAGCTCCGCCCAAGCAGGTCGCTGCACCGCCGAACGGCTCGATCTCGGTCGGATGATTGTGGGTCTCATTCTTAAAATTGATCAGCCATTCCTCCGTCACTCCGTCAATGGTAACCGGTACTACAATGCTACAGGCATTGATCTCCTCTGACTCCTCCAAATCCTCCAGCTTTCCCTCGGCCCGCAGCTTCTTCATCGCCAGCAATGCCAGATCCATCAGGCACACAAACTTATCGTCCCGTCCCCGATAAAGCTCTTCTCGATCTGCCAGGTACTGCTCATAAGTTCCGCGAATGGGCTCCTGGTAATCCCCCTCTGTGATCGTCACATTTTTCAGCTCTGTGGAAAATGTGGTATGACGGCAGTGATCCGACCAGTAGGTATCCAGCACCCGCACCTCGGTCACCGTCGGCTCCCGGTGCTCCTCTGCCCGATAATAGTTCTGAATATGTTGAAAATCCTGAAACGTCATCGCCAGGTTCAAAGAATCATAAAGCGCTTTCAGCTCCTGTTCCCCCAAATCGCGAAATCCCTCAAAGCTTGCCACATCCGCCGGCGTGTCAAACACAGTTATCAAAGTCTGCGGCTTCTTCTCATCCGCCTCCCGCGAATCCACCGGATTGATGCAAAACGCTTTCACCGCCGCCTGTTGCTCTTCGGTCAACATCCCCGTCAGCACATAGGTGGTAGCCGTCCGGATCACCGGCTCCTCATCCTCCTTCAAAAGCTTAACGCACTGCTCCGCCGAATCCGCCCGCTGATCAAACTGCCCCGGCAGATACTCCACCGAAAATACTGTGTCCCCGGCCTCTGCCGGAAACTCCTCCTCATATACGAAATCCAAAGGCGGCTCCGAGAATACTGTCGCCAGTGCCTGCCGGTATACCTCATCCGACAGATTCTCCACATCGTACCGGATCAGAACCCGTACACGGCTCACCGTATCAATATTCAGATAGCTTCCAATCTCTTCCGCCAGCTCCCTTGCCTTCACGGCAAACTGCGGCTTCTTCTCCACAAACACCCGTCTTACGCTCATAGCAAATCCTCCTTTCGAATTTCCTGACTCTCCAATCGGCTATAAAAAATTGTGCATTCCCCGCAATGTCATTTAGTTAATTTTCCCTGGCTGAGTATTCTCAGAGCTAAACTTAACGACATTGGTATTCCCCAGAGGGTTTTTGTTCTATAAGGACGCACTTTCCTATAGAACAAAAAAGAGTGTTGCAAAATAATCCGCCCGTCATTTCTTTTATTTTGTGTTCGTGAACTATCCGAACACAGAAACGGCCTCCCATTTTCAATCTTTGCTCACTCGTATCATATCATAAAGCAATTTATAAATAAAATTAATATATCTAATCACTTTTATCTGTTTTATTAATATATTTTCAATCTCAATCCTCTTCCAGGAACCCAATGTCATTCAGTTAATTTTCTTAGAAGGTACGCCATGGAAAAAGGAGTGGGAAGCGGCCGGAAATGATCCGCCGCTTTTTCCGGTTTCGGGATCAAGAAGTCCTAAAATCTCTGATTTTTGCGAAAAGCGAAACGAAAATCCCCAAACTCGTTTTGCTCAGACAGAGTGGATTTTCGTTTCCACGCAAAACTCAGGGATTTAAGGACTTC